>JARRPZ010000027.1:0-44528 GCA_037382365.1 Gammaproteobacteria bacterium | reverse complement strand
CGGCGATGGCGGCGCTCGGCCCGCGCCGTCGGCGGGCTGGTCGAACCCACCGTGCGCGCCCTGCCCGAAGAACGTTGAGCCTGTCGCGCGTGGACATCTACACCGACGGCGCCTGCCGTGGTAACCCCGGCGTGGGCGGCTGGGGCGCATTGCTTCTGTCCGGCAGTCGCCGCAAGGAGATCTGGGGCGGCGAACGGCATACCACCAATAACCGCATGGAACTCACCGCGGCCGTCGAGGCGCTGAATGCGCTGAAACGGCCCTGCCACGTGGTGCTGCATACAGATTCGATCTATCTCAGGGACGGCATCAAGTCCTGGCTCGCCAACTGGAAGCGGCGCGGCTGGCGCACGGCTTCGAAGAAGCCGGTGAAGAACCAGGATCTCTGGCAGGCGCTGGATGCCGCGCAGGAGCGCCATCAGGTAGACTGGCGCTGGGTCAAGGGCCATTCCGGCCATCCCGGCAACGAGCGGGCGGACGAGCTCGCCAATCGGGGCATCGACGACCTCCTTGGCTGACTGAGGAATCAACGGCTTGCGACAGATCGTACTGGATACCGAGACGACCGGGCTGGACCCGGAACAGGGCCACCGGATCATCGAGATCGGTTGTATCGAACTCGAGAACCGGCGCCTCACGGGCAGGCACTTCCACCGTTATCTGAACCCGGAGCGGGAGATCGAAGCCGGGGCGATCGCCGTCCACGGGATCCGCAACGAGGACCTTGCTGACAAGCCGCGTTTCGCCGAGATCGCGGAAGAACTGCTGGCGTTCCTCAACGGCGCGGAACTCGTCATCCACAACGCGCCTTTCGACGTCGGGTTTCTGGAGCACGAGCTGCGAAGCATGGGTCACGCGGTCTGTCGGCTGGACGGACCCTGCCGCATCCTGGATACGCTGAGCCTGTCCCGGAAGATGCACCCCGGGCAGCGCCACAGCCTCGATGCGCTGTGCAAGCGCTACGAAGTGGACAACTCCCAGCGTGATCTGCACGGTGCGCTCCTGGACGCACGCCTGCTGGCGGACGTCTATCTCGCCATGACCGGCGGACAAGGTGCGCTCTCGCTGGATACCGATCGGGAGGCGAGCGCGGCCGCGGCCGGGACGCCGGTCGTCGTGGATCGCGACGGAGCCCGGCTGCGTGTCATCGAGGCCACGGCGGACGAGAGACAGGCGCACGAGGCGCTGCTCGCGCTCATCGACGAGGCGAGCGGCGGGCGCTGTCTGTGGCGAACCATGTAGGAGAGTCTGCCAGGAGGGGCTGGCAGGAGGGGATTTAGCCCCGATTCCCCCGTAAGATCCGGGCCTGAAGGCTCTGCTACGGGACACGCACATACCGCTGTGAACCATGCCCGTGCCGTAGCGCCCGCCGTGGGCTAGAATCCCCGCAGTTTTGCAACCGTCGCCGGCCCGCCGGCACTGGAAGGACTCCGTGTTCGATATCGACAAGATCCGCATCGGCGTGGTCGGGCTCGGCTACGTCGGTCTCCCGCTGGCCGTGGAATTCGGCCGTCACTATCCGACCGTCGGTTACGATCTCAAGGCCGAGCGCGTCGCCGAGCTCCGGGGCGGGGAGGATTCCACCCTGGAGACCACGCCCGAGGAACTCGCCGCGGCCAGTCACCTGAGCTATACGACCGACCCGCACGATCTCGCCGAGTGCAATTTCTACATCGTGACGGTGCCGACGCCGATCGGCCAGTCCAAGCGGCCCGTGCTGACCCCCCTGAAATCCGCCAGCGAGACGCTGGCCCGGGTGCTATCCCCCGGCGACGTCGTGGTCTACGAGTCGACGGTCTTCCCCGGGGCGACGGAGGAATTCTGCGTGCCGATCCTCGAGGAGGGATCGGGCCTGAAGATGAACACGGACTTCTACGTCGGCTACAGCCCGGAGCGCATCAACCCGGGCGACAAGGAGCACCGTCTGCCGACCATCCTGAAGGTCACCTCCGGCTCCACGCCGGAGGCGGCGGCCTACATCGATGCGGTCTATCAGACGATCATCACGGCCGGCACACACCTGGCCTCCAGCATCAAGGTGGCCGAGGCCGCGAAGGTCATCGAGAACACCCAGCGCGATCTGAACATCGCCCTCGTCAACGAGCTGGCGCTGATATTCGATCGCATCGGCATCGACACCGAGGAGGTGCTGATCGCCGCCGGCACCAAATGGAATTTCCTGCCGTTCCGGCCAGGGCTCGTGGGCGGTCACTGCATCGGCGTGGATCCCTACTACCTGACTCACAAGGCCGAGGACGTGGGCTATAACCCGGAGGTCATCCTCGCGGGGAGGCGCATCAACGACTCCATGGGTCAGTACGTGGCCTCCAAGGTGATCAAGCTCATGATCCAGCGCGGCATGCAGCCGAAGGACGCGAAGGTGCTGATGCTCGGTCTGACCTTCAAGGAGAACTGTCCGGACGTGCGTAACACGAAGGTGGTGGACATCGTCGCCGAACTGGAATCCTACGGCCTGCAGGTCGACGTCCACGACCCCTGGGTGAACCCGGCGGAGGCGCGTCACGAGTACGGCATCGACCTCGTGGAAAACCCTCAGCCCGGTGCTTACGACAGCATGATCCTCGCCGTCGGTCACCATCAGTTCAGGGAAATGGGTGCGGCCGGTATTCGCCGGTTCGGCAAGGAGCCGTCCGTGCTTTATGATGTGAAGTACGTGTTGCCCGCCGACGCGGTGGATGATCGGCTCTGAGCAGGTAATCACATGAAAGTACTCGTCACCGGTGCCGCCGGATTCATCGGTTATTTCACCGCCAAATACCTGCTCGACCGTGGCGACGAGGTGGTCGGACTCGACAATCTCAACGACTATTACGACGTCAATCTGAAGCTGGCCCGTCTCGCCAACCTCGAGGGTCGCGAGGGTTTCCGCTTCGTGAAGCTGGATCTCGAGGACCGTCCCGGCATGGAGACGCTCTTCGCGGAAGGAGGCTTCGACCGGGTGGTCCACCTGGCAGCCCAGGCCGGCGTGCGCTACTCGCTGGAGAATCCGCACTCCTACATCGACTCGAACATCGTCGGTACCCTGCACGTGCTGGAGGGTTGCCGGCACAACGGCGTGGAGCACCTGGTCTACGCATCGTCCAGTTCGGTCTATGGTGCGAACACCGAGATGCCGTTCTCCATCCATCACAACGTGGACCATCCGCTGGCACTGTACGGTGCCACCAAGAAGGCCAACGAACTGATGGCGCATACCTACTCGAACCTCTACAGCCTGCCGACCACCGGACTTCGCTTCTTTACCGTGTATGGTCCGTTCGGACGTCCGGACATGGCGCTGTTCATGTTCACGAAGAACATCATCGAGGGTGAGCCCATCGACGTCTTCAATTACGGCAACCACCGCCGTGACTTCACCTATATCGACGATATCGTCGAGGGGGTGGTCCGGACCCTGGATCACACCGCGCGGCCGAATACGGAGTGGGACCCGGCGAATCCGGATCCGGGCACCAGCCGTGCGCCTTATCGCATCTACAATATTGGTAACAGCCAGCCGGTCGAACTCATGCGCTACATCCAGGTGATAGAGCAATGCGTCGGCCGCAAGGCAGAGAAGAACCTGCTGCCGCTCCAGCCCGGCGACGTTCCCGACACCTGGGCGGACGTCGATGATCTCATCGCCGACGTGGACTACAAGCCGAATACCACGGTCGAGGAGGGGGTGCGTCGCTTCGTCGACTGGTATCTGGATTTCTACGACGTGGATCTGCCGGCGAAGCGCGCCGCCTCCTGAGGACCGATGTCGGACCCGAGGCAGCTCTCCACTCGTTATCCCGTCGACCTGCCGGCCTGGCGCCGTCTGAAGGAACACTGCAGCGCCGTATTCGGTGAAACCGGTCTCGCCGAGCTCTTCGCCGCGGACGAAAACCGCGCGACACGCTTCTCGGTGGAGGCCGGGGACCTCTTCCTCGACTACTCCAAGAACCTGGTCACGGCGGAGACGATGGAACTCCTCGCCGAGCTCGCGTACGAAGCGGGTGTGCCGAAGCTTCGTAATGCCATGTTCGCGGGCCAGCACATCAACCGCACCGAGGATCGTGCGGTGCTGCATGCCGCCCTGCGTGCGCCGGCGGATGCCGGCTTCCGGGATGGCGAGCAGGACGTGAGCCACGCCGTCCACGCGGTACTGGAGCAGATGGCCGCCTTCGTCGAGGGCGTCCAAAGTGGCGGTATCCGCGGCAGCAATGGCAAGCGGTTCACCGATGTCGTGAACATCGGTATCGGGGGTTCGGATCTCGGCATCGTCATGGCAGCGGGGGCGCTCCGTCATCATCGGGTCCGGCACATCCGGCTCCACTGCGTCTCGAACATCGACGGCACGCAGCTCGCGGACCTGGAGGAAGAGCTGGACCCGGCGGCGACCCTGTTCGTGATCTGTTCGAAGACATTCACCACCCTCGAGACCGTGACCAACGCCCGTGCCGCACGGCGCTGGGTGGCGGAGCGGCTGGGCGAGGAGGCCGTCCCGGACCATTTCGCCGCTGCCAGCACGAATCACGCCGCGATGGACGAATTCGGCATCCACCCGGATTACCGGTTCGCGTTCTGGGACTGGGTCGGCGGGCGCTACTCCCTCTGGTCCGCCGTCGGGCTCTCCATCGCGCTTTCCATCGGCATGGACGATTTCCGGGAACTGCTGGCCGGCGGGCACGAGATGGACCGCCACTTCTGCGAGGCGCCGCTCGGAGAGAACATGCCGGTGATCCTGGCGCTGCTGGCCGTGTGGTACGACAATTTCTTCGATGCCGACTCGCAGGCCATCCTGCCTTACGACAATCGGCTGGAGCGCTTCCCCGCATTCCTGCAGCAACTCCAGATGGAATCGAACGGCAAGCGGACCCGGATCGACGGCGAGGCGGTACGAACCGAGACAGGCATGGTGATCTGGGGCGAAGCCGGGTCGAACGCCCAGCATTCCTTCTATCAGCTCCTGCACCAGGGCACCCGGTTCATACCGGTGGATTTCCTTTTGCCCGTACGGTCGTCGGGCGCGAGCCAGGAACAGCAGGATCTCGCGATCGCCAATTGCCTCGCTCAGGCCGAGGCGCTGATGGAAGGTCAGTCCGAGGAGGCCGTGCGAACTGAGCTGGAGAGGAAAGGCCTCGCCGCTGACGAGATCGAGGCGCTGGTGCCGCACAAGGTCCACCCCGGCAACCGACCGAGCAACGTGATCCTGTTCGAGGCGCTTACCCCGGCGGCCCTCGGCCAGCTGGTGGCGCTTTACGAGCACAAGGTATTCGTCGAGAGCGTGGTCTGGGGCATCAATGCCTTCGACCAGTGGGGCGTCGAGCTCGGCAAGAAGCTCGCGACCGGGCTGGTGCCGGCGGTGGGCAGTCCACCGGATTACGAGGGGGGGAACGGCTCGACCCGGAACTTGCTGGAGCGCGTGAAGCGATTGCGTTGACCGATTCTTCGCAGGAGGGCCTTCCGGCCCGAATTTGAGCCGATCGCGATCCGATTTCGGCCTGACCCCGGCCCGATCCGCCGCTGCTCGAGACCCGGTCTTCCCACAAATCGGCCGGGCCTGAGGGCGCTGTGGCGTGATCGTTCCGGCGGTCGCTGATGACACAAGTTGCGACCACCCGTCCGGCTCTCTAGAATTTCGTTTTTCGGGGCTTGGGCGGCATTATTCTGTGCGGATTCTCCACGGACATGGACGTGGCCACGGGGCGACCCGTGGGCAGCGATTCCGGCTGCGCGTGACGACGATCGCCGCTACGACCATGCTGTCATCAATGATGCTGCCTGCGCTTGCGGCCGGCGAGCCCTGGATCGTCCCGGGTGACCCCTGGCTGAAGGCCGATATCCAGCGGCTCGCCGATGACGGGGTGATCACCAGTCCCATCTCCAGCTGGCCCCTGTCCATGGGCGACGTGGCCGAGGACGTCAATCGATACAGCGAGGAGCCGTCGCTGTCCGCGCCTGCCATGTCTGCGCTGACCCGGCTGCGCGAGATGACCCGCGACGAGACCCGCACCGGTGTCTGGCGCACCGAGGGCGAGATCAGTTTCGCGGAGGAACCCCTGCTGATCCGTGGTTTCGAGGACGTGCCGCGCGGGGAACAGGAAGCCTTCGTATCCACGGACTGGACGGGTGACCGCTTCGCACTGAAGCTCCGTGCCGGCTACGTCGACGATCCCGTCGACGACCAGGAATTCCGCATGGACGGCTCCTATGCCGCCGTCGCGCTCGGCAACTGGATGATCGGTGCCGCGGCGGTCGATCGCTGGTGGGGCCCCGGGTGGGGCGGCAGCCTGATCCTCTCCAGCAACGCCCGGCCGGTGCCGGCTTTCGTGCTGGAGCGGAACTTCTCCACGCCCTTCGAAACGCGCTGGCTGTCCTGGATCGGGCCCTGGTCCATGAGCGTCATCTGGGGGCAGCTCGAGGACGACCGGGCGGTGCCGAATGCACGCCTGTTTGGTTGGCGCATCAACTTCCGTCCGCTGCAGTCGCTGGAGATCGGTCTGCTGCGGACGGCGCAGTGGTGCGGTTCGGGCAGGAACTGCGATTGCGACGCGTTCTGGAAGGTGCTGATCGGCGATACGAATGTGGAGGGCAATGAAGGCGTCGACGAGGCCAACCAGTTGGCCGGTTTCGATGCACGCTGGCTGTCGCCGATCGGGGATCTGCCCTACGCGCTGTACGGTCAGCTGATCGGCGAGGACGAAGCCGGTGGTTTCCCCAGTCGCTACATGGGCATGGCCGGTGTGGAGTTCTGGGGCCGCAGTGAGGGACTGGACTCCGACTGGCATGGCTATGTGGAATTCGCGGACACGACCTGTCAGTTCCACGAGAGTACGAAGCGATTCAATTGCGCCTACAATAATGGCTCTTATCCGACCGGTTACCGCTATCGGGGCCGGGTTATAGGTTATTCGACGGACAACGATGCTCGTACCGTGACGGTCGGTCTGCTGGCCCGCCACGATCGCTTTGGCAAGTGGCACGTGACTGCAAGATTCTCCGAGCTGAACAGGGGCGGTCCGCCGGATGAGGCCAATACCGTAACGCCCACACCGAAGGATCTGCTGGACGTGAGCGTTACTCACAGCCGGGACATGCGGTTCGGCAAGCTCGACCTCGGTGTCGGCTACCAGCAGCTCGATGACAGGATCGCGGCGACGGACTCGAGCGATGTTCGGTTGTTTATCAGACTGACACGGGAATTCGGGTGAGCGTGGGTTATCTGAGCCGACCTCTTGCGGGTGTCATTGCAATGGTGCTGGCGTTCGCCGTCCTCCTGCTGTCGGCGCCGGCGCTCGACGCCCAGTCGATTTCTCTGACGCCGGAACAGCAGCGCATGCTGAACCAGTTGCCGCCGTCCCAGCGCCAGGCGGCACTCGAACAGATCCGCAATCTCCAGCGATCGAGCGCCGGCCGGGAGCAACCCTGGTCGCAGGAGGAACTGCCGCCCGAACTCCTGATGGAGCAGGTGCCGGGCGAGGAGCAGGAGGAGGAGCCCGAGGGGCCCCCCGTATTCGAAGCAGGGGATACACTCGTCCTGGAACTCGAATCGCGGGAGATAGAAGATCGGCGTGAGCGCCTGTCAGCACAGGACCAGGAGATTCTGGACACGCTGCGGGAGCGGCTGCTGGGGCGTAACCCGTATCAGCTCGATGCCCTCGGGCGGTTGGCTCTGCCGGGTTTCGACGAGATCAGCCTCGCCGGACTGACGGAAGAGCAGGCGTCCCTGCGAGTCGCCGCGGAACCGGCACTTGCGGAACTCCGGGTCTTCGTGACCCGTCTTCCGCTCGAGCCGGTGGGCGTGGATGCACTCCAGCCGTTCGGTTACGACCTGTTCGAACGGGACCCGTCGAGACTCAGGCGCAGCGACGCCATGCCGGTGGCGGCCGATTACGTTTTGGGCCCCGGCGACACACTCCGGGTCCTGTTGTTCGGCAACCAGACCGGCGAGTTCGAATTCCCGGTAGACCGGGACGGTGTCGTCCGCATCCCGGAACTCGGACCGGTCACCCTGGCGGGCATGACCTACGCGGCCGTGCAGGAGATGATCGCCGAGCGGGTGGCCGAGAAGATGATCGGTACCCGCGCGAGTGTGACCCTCGGTGAGCTGCGCTCGGTGCAGGTATTCGTCGTGGGCGACGTGAAGTCCCCGGGCGCCTACGAGGTGAGCCCGATGTCCACGATCACGAGCGCCCTCGCCATCAGCGGAGGCGTGGCCGAGCAGGGCACGCTGCGACGGATCCAGCTGAAGCGGGCGGGGCGTGTCGTCCGCACCCTCGACGTCTACGACGTGTTGCTGCGCGGCGATACCCGCGGCGACGTGCGCCTGCAGGCGGGTGACGTCGTCTTCGTTCCACCGGTCGGGACCCGCGTCACCATTGCGGGCGAGGCCAAGCGACCGGCGATCTACGAATACCGGGGCGCCGCGAACGTGGCCGACGTCATCGGGCTCGCCGGCGGCATGAAGCCGACCGCCTACGAGGCCGGCGTGAAGATCGAACGGCTGATCCCCGGCAGCGGCCTGCAGGTGCTCGATGCCGACCAGACGACGGACTCGGGTCGCCAACGGAAAGTCGCCGACGGCGACACGATCCTGATCCCGGAGAACACGGGGCAGTTGGAGGATTCCATCCACCTCGTGGGGAATGTGCAGCGTCCCGGCCTGTACCAGTGGCGCAACGGACTGCGGATCACCGATCTCCTGAGGAGCAGCCGGGATCTGCGCGAGGGCAGCGATCTCAATTACGTGCTGATCCGGCGCGAGCGGGTGCCGAACGCCGAACTGGAAGTCGTCTCGGCGGATCTCGAGGCGGCGTGGCGCAGGCCGAGCGGAGCAGCCGACGTCTTCCTGGAACCGCGGGACACGGTGTTCGTATTCGATCTCGAGATCGGCCGGGAACATATCGTCGTGCCGCTGATCGAGGAACTGACGTTGCGTTCTTCGAGGAGCCGGCCGATGCGTTCGGTGCGGATCGGCGGGCAGGTCAATTCCGAGGGCGAATATCCCCTGGAGAGCGGCATGCGTGTCTCCGACCTGATCCGCGCAGGTGGTGGACTGGCCGAGTCCGCGTATCTGCGGGAGGCCGAACTCACACGCTACGAACTGGTCGACGGCGAGGCGCGCAGGACCGATCTCATCGAGGTGGATCTGCAGGCGGCACTGGCCGGCACGGGCGATGCCGATCTGCGGCTGCAGTCGTTCGATTATCTCAATGTCAAGGAGATCCCGCGCTGGCGTGACCAGGAGTTCGTGGAAGTGATGGGCGAGGTGGCGTTCCCCGGCCGTTACCCGATACGCCAGGGCGAGACCCTCGCGTCGGTCCTCGAGCGGGCCGGCGGGCTGACCACCCTCGCGTTCCCGGCGGGCAGCGTATTCACCCGCGACGCGCTGAAGGAACGGGAGCGGGAGCAACTGGATACGCTGGCAAACCGTCTCGAGAGCGATCTTGCCTCGATGTCCCTCACCGACCCCGGGCAATCCGAGGCGGTCAGTCTGGGCCAGTCGTTGCTCGAACAGTTGCGCAGTGCCGAGCCGGTGGGACGTCTGGTCATCGATCTGGATGCGGTGGTCGCCGATGCGAATTACGACATCGTCCTCCGGGACGGCGACCGGCTCATGGTCCCCGTCCGGGCACAGGAGGTGACGGTCCTGGGCGAGGTCCAGTACACGACATCCCATCTTTATGATCCCGGTCTGGGGCGGGACGATTACATCGACCGCAGCGGTGGCATGACGCGGCGCGCGGACGAGAAACGTACTTACGTCGTGCGGGCGAACGGCGAAGTGGTCGTCGGCAACAGCTCCCGGTTCTTCTCCCGCTCGCGCGGCGTGGATATCCGGCCCGGCGACACGATCGTCGTCCCGCTGCATGCGGACAAGGTGAAGCCGATCACCCTGTGGTCCAACGCGACCCAGATCGTCTACAACCTGGCGATCGCCGCCGCCGCGGTGAACTCGTTCTAGTGCGGCGGTATCCATGAGCGAGCAACCGGACGAGAGCGATCGGGAGCGGCGCCCGCCGCCGGCCCGCCTGCCCGAGGAGGGCGTCGTCTATGTCGCCCCCGGTTCGTTGTTCGCGGATCCCTCGGGCGACAGTGTCACGTTGCCGGAGCTCTGGCGCATCGTCTGGTCGAGGAAAGGGACCATCGTCGTTGTGACCCTGCTCTTCGCGATGGCCTCGGTCGTCTACGCCCTGCTCGCCGAGGAGATCTACCGGTCCGAGGTGCTGCTGATGCCGTCGGACGAACAGTCGAGTCCGGTCGTTGGCGGGCAACTGGGTGGACTCGCGGCACTCGCCGGGGTGGATGTCGGCCGCGGCGATCAGCGGGTCGAGGCGCTCGCGGTCCTTCGGTCCCGGGACTTCGCGCGCGAGTTCATCGCCGACTACAATCTGCTGCCGGTCTTCTTCGCCGACCGCTGGGACGAAAATGCGCAGCGCTGGGTCGTGGAGAATCCGGACGATGCTCCGGATCTGAGAGACGGCGTCCGCTATTTCCACAAATCCGTGTATGACGTCGAGGAGGACTCGAGCACCGGCCTCGTCACGCTCTCGATCGAGTGGCACGATCCCGATACGGCTGCCCTGTGGGCCGAGGCGCTCGTCGGACGGGTCAATGACCGGCTCCGCGAACGGGCCCTGCAGGAAGCTCAGACGAATGTCAGCTACCTGCAGGCCGAGATGGGGAGGACGAGCCTGGTCGCGATGCAGCAGTCCATCGGCCAGCTCCTGCAGACCGAGATGCAGAAACTCATGCTCGCCCGGGGCAACGAGGAATTCGCATTCAAGGTGGTCGACCCGGCCGTGCCGCCGAAAGAACGGGAGCGGCCGAAGCGGACCCTCATCGTCATCCTGGGGACGCTGCTCGGCGGCGCACTGAGCGTGGCGGGCGTCCTCCTCGCCGGGGTCGGCCGGCGTGCGGACGCCGCCTGAATCGCGGAAGGCCCTGTCACGGTCCGAAGCGTACGGGCTGGTGCGGTGCCCGGGCCCGTTCAGTATACTGAAAGGTCACTTCTGACTTCGGATTGCGAGATGGTATCGAAGCTTGACCGAACGGACAGGCGGGGCGACACGCGGCGCATGACCGGCTTCACTCTGATCGAGATTCTGATCGTCATCGTCATCATGGGTCTGTTGATCTCTCTCGTGGCACCGACGATGTTCTCGAAGGTCTCCTCGTCGGAACGCAAGACGGCGTTGGCGCAGATGCAGATGCTGTCGACCGCGCTGGACGCCTATCGGCTCGACATGCGCGCCTACCCGGACGAGCTCGAGCAACTCCGTCGCAGTGACGCGCCCGGCTGGGACGGGCCCTACATGCCGCGGGATATCCCCGCCGATCCGTGGGGCCACCCTTACGTCTATTCGGTCCCCGGCGAGAACGGCAGTCCGTATTCTCTGCGCTCATACGGCCCCGGTGGCCGGCCTGGTGGAGAGGGCGACGAAGCCGATCTCATCTTCCAGTGAGCGGCGACTGTGCTGAAAGTCTTCTCTGAACATGGCGTGCCGGCAGCCGACCTGGAGAAAGCGCGGGCATACCAGGCGCGCCACGGCGGGCGGCTGGATCAGATACTGGTCAATATGGGCAGCCTGCCTGCCGAGGCGCTGCCGGCCATCTACGCGCGCTGGTTCGACGTGCCGATACTCGCGGCACGGGACTTCCCGAACTGGGATCTGCCGGAAGGTGCCAGCGAACTGCCGCTGGAAT
Source organism: Gammaproteobacteria bacterium (assembly GCA_037382365.1). GTDB lineage: Bacteria > Pseudomonadota > Gammaproteobacteria > Steroidobacterales > Woeseiaceae > Lentisalinibacter. Next base: position 32,834 of record JARRPZ010000027.1, on the reverse strand, counting down.
TCCTGCTCGACCGTGGCTGGTTGCCCTGGGAGCGGGGCGACGATGGGTGGGTCTTCGCGACGAGTTCGCCGCTCGATCCGGAGGTGAATGGCTGGCTCGCGGAGCGCGATCTCAAGCCCGGCTTGCGCTTGCTCTCTGCCGACGATTTCGATGCGCTGAAGGGCCGCCTCGGGTTGGAGGACGGAGCCGCGGGCTTCGACGGCCTCTCCCTCGTCGAAGAAGACCGGCTCCGGGAACTCGCGTCCGAGGCGCCGACGGTCAATCTCCTGAACTCGCTCGTCGCCAGAGCGCTGCGCCGGGGTGCCTCCGACATGCACATCGAGCCCCATGCGGGGCGGGCGCGCGTGCGCTTCCGCATCGACGGCGTACTGCATGAAGTGGATACGATACCTGCGGCAATGGTGCTGCCGGTCATCACGCGACTGAAGATCCTCGCTGCCATGGATATCGCCGAGCGCCGGCGACCGCAGGACGGCAAGATCGATTTGCGGATCGCCGGCGAGGACGTGGACATCCGTGTATCGGCCCTGCCGCTCGGAGAGGGCGGCGAGAGCGCCGTGCTCCGGTTCCTGCGCAAGACCTCCCTCGTCTATGACCTCGCGCGTCTCGGTCTGTCGACGGACATCGAGGAACGCATCCTCGAGGACCTGCGCGTGACCTCCGGGGTGATCCTGCTGACCGGTCCGACGGGCTCGGGCAAGACCACGAGCCTCTATACGTTCCTCGGCCGGATAAACGGGCCCGAAGTGAAGATCATCACCCTGGAAGATCCGATCGAGTATCAGCTGCAGGGCATCAACCAGGTGCAGATCCAGCCGGAGATCGGGTTCGATTTTGCCCGCGGTCTCAGGAGCATCGTGCGCCAGGACCCGGACGTCATCATGCTCGGGGAGATCCGGGACCGTGAGACGGCTGCCGTCGCGATGCAGTCGGCGCTGACCGGTCACCTCGTCTTCTCGACGGTGCATACCAGTGATGCGCCCAGTGCTTACACGCGCCTGCTGGATCTGGGCGTCGAGGAGTTCCTATTGAATGCGGCTTTGCGCTCCATCGTCGCGCAGCGGCTGGTGAGACGCCTCTGCTCTTGCTCCCATCCCCACCCCCGGGCGGAACAGCTGCTGAGCCGCTACGGCCTGCGACAGATCGCCGAGCGCTTCGGGATGCACGAGTACGATCTCCGTGAGGCGGTCGGATGCGATGAATGTGGGCGGACCGGCTATGACGGGCGCATGGCCATCGTCGAATATCTGCGCTGCGACGACGTCATCGCCGGTATGAACAAAGGCGATAGTTTCCTCGCTGATGCGCGGGCACACATGCGCGCTGGCGGCGGGCGACTCCTCGTCGAGGACGGGCTGATGAAGGCGCTCGCCGGCGAGACCACGGTCGAGGAAGTGTTCCGCGTGGCCGGTTAGTGCAGGAACGATATCAATACACCGGATTCGATTCGGCCGGGAGCCGCGTCAGGGGCACCGTCGATGCGTCCGGTGTCGCCGAGGCGCGCTCCGAGCTTCGCGGGCGTGGCATCCTCGTGAGCGAACTGTTGCCGGCGACCGAAGCGCGGGACTGGCGGCAGTCCCTCGGTGTCCGGCGAGCGAGCGTTGGGCTGGCGGAACTGGAAGTGATCACGGCCGAACTCGCCCTGCTGCTCGAGAACGGAATCCGCATCGACCGCGCCCTGGAGGTATTGAGGCGCGGTGCCAGCCAGCCGGCCTCTCGGCGCCTGCTCGACACGTTGCATCAGTCGCTGAAGCAAGGCAAGCAGTTGTCGGCCGCCGCCGCCGAATGGCCGGAAATCTTCGATCCACTCTATGTGAATCTGCTGGCACTCGGTGAGGCCAGCGGCCGGCTCGGGGACGTCTTCCGCAGGCTCGCTGACGACCTCCGTTTCCGCAGGGAATTGCGTCAGCAGATTATCTCGGCGTTGATCTACCCTTCGGTCATACTGACCGTCTGTGTACTCGCCCTGCTGTTCATCTTCAACTTCGTGGTGCCGAACCTCACCACTCTGTTCGCCGACTATCCGGATCTGCCCTGGTACACGTCGGCGCTCATCAGCGTCAGCGAATTCGTGCAGCGCTACCAGTTGATCCTGGGCGCGCTCGTGATCGTGCTGATCCTGCTGGCGTTGAATCTCTCCCGCCTCCGGGGGCTGCGCTCCGCATGGCAGGAGTTCGCGGCCGGTGCCCCCGGGCTCGGCGGTCTCGTTTCCACCGTGGAGCGTATCCGTTTCGCGAGCGCTATGGGGATGATGCTGGAGGCCGCCGTGCCCGTCGATCGTGCGCTGCAGCTGTCGACGGGATCCGTCGCGAGCGCACCGATCAGGCGCGAACTGGCCGTGGCACTGGAACGTCTCCGTCGCGGCGAGGGTCTCGCCTCTGTCCTGAGCCGGACACGCCTGTTCCCGGACTTCTACAGTTCTCTGATCGAGGTGGGGGAGGAGAGCGGCGCGCTGGATGCGGTGTTCGCGGAGATCGCATCCCGCAGCCGCGATTCATTCGCGGGATGGACGAAACGCTTCACCAGCCTGTTGGAGCCGGCGCTCATCCTGTTCATGGGTCTGATCATCGGTGCCGTCGTCGTCGTGATCATGCTGAGCATCACGTCGGTGACGGATACGGCGCTGTGAAGAGCGGTGCACACCACGGATTCACGTTGATCGAAGTCCTGCTGGTCTTCGTGTTGCTGGCGCTGGTTACTGCCCTGGTCGTCCCCCTCGGTGTGGCACAGGTCGAAAAGGCCCGGGCACAGGCGGAATGGCTGGAGTTCGCACGCCTCGTCGACCGCATCGGGATGGATGCATTCCTGCGTTCGGAAACCGTGTCGATCGACGCAGCCGGGACGGAACTCCGGTGGCGCGGCGAAGCCGAGGCGGGCAGCCGCAGGACCTTCGACTATCTGTTTTTCGAGCCGGCCCAGCAGGTGCGCATAAATCCGAACGGTATCGCGGATCGGGAAGAGATCGTGGCGCTCGTGCGTGATCAGCGACGCACCCTCAGTCTACTGCCGGAGGGAGCGGAGTATTGAAGCGAATCCAGAGAGGCTTCACCCTCGTCGAGGTGCTGGTCGCCGCCGTGATCATGTTCACGGTCCTTGCCACGGCGACGCTGTCGGTGCGAACCGCGCTGGATGCCAGTGATCGGGCCTCACGAATAACGGAACTGCTGGCGCCGCTGCCGTGGATCGTGCCGGCCGTACGGGAAACACTGCGGGCCGAGCCGGTGCCCGAGATCGAGGGTCGGGGCGTGTTGTTCGGCGTCGAATACCATTACACGGCGACGACCGTCCGTTTCGGTGCGCCGCCGCCACGTTTCGATCCGACCGCGACCGATTTCGTGAGTTATCAGCCCCGCTTCCGTCTCTACGACGTGGAACTGGAGCTGGAGCGTGACGGTACCCGACGCCGGTTTCTCTACCAGGAGGTGGCATGGCTGCCCCTCGCGCAATAAGAGGGTTCACGCTGGTCGAGATGCTGGTCTCGCTGACGATACTGTCGGCCGTGATCGGCATGGCGACCTACTCCTATTCTTTCTTCATGCGTTACTGGGACGGCCGGCTCGGACGCTTCGCGGAGGCGCAGGCGGCGTACCAGCGGCTCGACTGGCTGGCCGCTGCGCTGCAGGACACGCTGCCTTACGTCGTCCGTGACGAGGCCGGTGGGATCGGCTTCTATTTCCTGGGCAGGGACGAAGGGATGACCCTCGTCACGATGAGCCCGATCTTCAGCGTTGGCCGGCCTGCCCTCGTCCGGGTCTTCCGGGAACCGGACGGATCGGGGGCATGGCAGCTGGTCTACGAGGAAGCGCCGTTCGGCGACCGATTGCTGGCGAATGCCGATCAGCGCATGGACTTCCGGCATCGTTTGATCGTCAAACGGGGATTGCCGGAGCCGAGGTTTCGCTATTTCGGCTGGCGGGACCTGCCTTCCCGTGCGATGGCTGAGGATTTCGCAGGGACCGCTCGGAACTGGTACACGGAGTACGACGGGCTGGTCCGTCGCCAGCATCCCGAGAAAATCGAACTGACACTCGGCGGAGCATCGACGGTTTTCCGGATCCCGTCGCGCTCAGATTACCTGCTGGCCACCTATCTGGAGTCAGAATAATGGAGGTCCGCCAGTCCGGCGTGGCCCTGGTCCAGGTGCTGCTGGTGACTGCGATCGTGATGCTGGTGGTGACGCAGATCGCGCTGCTCGCCCGGCATCAGACCCAGCGGGCGCAGGCCCTCCAGGATCGGGCCGAGGCGGCTCTCTATCTCCAGTCGCGTGAAGCCGCACTGATCTATACGATGCTGACGGAGCCACTATCAGCAGACGCAGATTCTGAGAATCTGTACGCGGCCGCCTGGAATTTCCACGGCGAACCGTTTCGCGTCGATGGTCTCGAGTTCTCCTTACAGGATCAGTCGGGCCTGTTGCGCCTTCCTCTGACCAACACGCAGCGCTTCTTCGAGTTGCTGCAGGCGCTGGATGTCGATCCCGGCCGTGCGAAGACGATCACGGACCGTGTCGGTGCCTGGATCGGCATATCCGGCCGGGGTGCCCGCCAGGTGCCCGATGCTATGATGCGCGGCGGGGTCGGGGGGCCGGTCCAGTATTTCGACGAACTACGGCTGATCCCCGGTATCGACGAACAACTCTATAGCCGGCTCTCCAGGCTGATGACGCTGTATCCGACACCGGGCTTCAATCCACTCACCGCGCCGTCGGAGATTCTGGGTATGTGGATGCCGGAGTCCACGGTGCGAGCCGTTCTCGCTGCACGGGACGCGGGGACGCTGGATCAGGACCGGCTTTGGGATCTCGCGCGAATGGGTGCCGACGACGAAATCGTGCCACTGACCGGGCCCGGTATCGGCATACGCCTGGCCGGGACTTACCGTGACGTGTCTCTGCAGCGTCGACTGATCGTCGGTATCCTGCCTTACAACGCGGAACCGATCCAGGTCTGGGCCCGGGAGCGGTTTGCGAGTGGGGTGCCCCGGTGAATGCATCAGGCCGACATACGATCCTGGACTCGATCAGGGGCCGCGTATTCGAGCAGCTGCTCGCGCGAGTGGTATGGGTCGCGCGCGAGCACCGAAATCTTGCGGACCAGGCCAGCGAGCGATTCCCGCTGGTCGTCGTGCTCGGGCGCGAACACTACAGCGAGCGCCGCGAAAGCTATCCGGCTCTCAGCAGGCGGGATCTTCGCAAAGTGCTAGATCAGGAGGAGGGTGGTTCGAACACGACCCTCCGACTGATCGGACCGGCAGAGGGGGATCGCCGCGATGTGACCTATTATCGACTCGACGATTCCTTGGTCGCGGAGTTCTCCGGCACCCCTTTCATCGTCCCCGAGGGCCTGGCACTGGCGGCCCCGCTCGACGGGGATGTCTGGGTGGACGTGGAGCGACAGGGCTACCGCTACTTTCTGCTGCCCGATGGTGTCAGCCAGCCTGCGGGTGGCATGCTGCCGACACGGGAACTCGTCGCGATGGCCCGCGGCATCGACCCGGATCGCGAACCCGAACTGTGGCGAGGCTCGGATAAGATCGGCCGGCAGCTCGCGCAGGGTCTGACCAGGCTCGATCCCCTGCAATGGTGGGATTGCCGCAACCCGCTACCTCGCCCTTCACGACTGCGTTCCATCGCCTGGCGACCGCTTGCGACAATGGCAGGCGGCGGCCTGATCGGCTATCTGATGCTCTCGTCTCTGTACCTCCAGGCATCGCTCGCCCAGCGCGAGAGCACACTGCAATCACGCGTCGAGGCGGTGAGTGAGAGTCTGCAGGCGGACGAAGAAGCGCAGGCTTATCAGGAACGGGTCGCGGCTCTCGCCGATCTGTGGTCCGACCGCGTGGCGACCCGGCGCGTCTGGCGCGGTGTCGGTATCGCGCTGAATCAGGGTGCCACTATCAGCCGGGTCGATCTCGAGGGTCGGCGCGTCAGCGTGCGCGGCAGCGCACCGGATGCCGCCGAGATTCTGGCCGCGTTATCGGGTATGTCGGAATTCGCAGACGTCGCCTTCGAGGCTCCTGTGAGGCGGGAGCGCACCGGGAGGCAGGCGTTCGCGGTGGCGTTCACGTTGAGCGGAGATCCGTCGCAAAAGGACGGGTCGGGTGACTAGCCGCACACGCATGCTGGTCGTGTTCGTCGCGGTGCTGGCCGTCCTGCGATTCATTGTCGTGCCCTGGCTCCACGGGCAGGCAACGGCGCATGATCGGCTCTTCACTGTGACCCGGCAATTGGATCGTGCAGAAGCCGTCGCGGAGATCGGCCCTCGGATCCTCTCACGCCGGGATGCGCTCCGCGCGTCGGTCGAAGACCTCGGTGCGCGGGCGCCGGCCGCCGGTACGGGTGCAGAGTACCGCCTGAGGGTGCAGCAGGAACTGCGCTCGGCCCTCGAAGCGTCCGGGCTGGAGATGACGGTCTTCGAGTGGGTGCTCGATGGCCGGGACGAGCCGACCGGTCTTGCTTTCGGCCGCGTCCGTATCCAGGTCGAGGGGCCGTTGGTCGATGTTGCCCGCGCCCATGTCGGCATCGAGGCCGGGCTTCCCCACGCCTTTGTCCGGGCTCTGAATGTCACCGTCCTGCGGGGCGGCGGTGGGCCGAACAGCGGTGCCCGCGCGACGATGGAGCTGGATCTTTACTATCGGGGAGGTGGCGACGCGTGACCCGACGCGCCCAGATTCTGATCGCCGCCCTGGCGCTTGGCGCGCTCGCCGTGGCCGATTTCGCTACCCGTGTGTATGTGCCGAGATCGGCGGTGGATCGTGGGCCGGATGAAGTCGATCCTGTGGCGCCTGCGCTCCCGGTATCGCCGCAACTCGCGTTCGAGCGTCTGGACAGGTGGCTCGGTGTCGAGGCGCCGCCATCCGGATCGAACCCGGCGAAGGAAGGGAGCGTTCCGCAGGCCGCGAGCGAGGCAGCGGCACCGGACCAGGCCGAGATAGGTGGGCGTCGCTTCGTGCTTCGCGGTATATTCGATGCTGGCGAGCCTTTCGCGGTGCTGGACGTCCTTCCCGAGGGGGGAGGTCCGGCCGAGCAGCACGATCTGGCGATTGGCGAAGCGGTCCACGGCGTTCGCATCGAACAGATCGCGGGCAGGATGGTCACGTTATCCGACGGACAGGCGGTCGCCCGGCTCGTGCTGTTTGAGGATGCAACGGATATCATCACTCCTGCTTATGATGAATAACCCCAGGCTGCGCCTGCCACTCATCACCCTCCTGTTCGTCTCTGTCTCGGGCTGTGTCTCGACCGAGACGAATTACGACGTGCCGGTCTCGCCGATCGCTTCGACGGTGCAGGTGGAAGAGCCGGAGAGTGCCGAGGACCGGGTCGTGGTCACGGCCGACGAGTTGTCCGATCGGATCGGTGTCGAACCACTGAGGTCGCTGGGCGGAGCTTCCCCGGGACCGGCACGCAGTGATCTCTCGGCCCGTTTCCGGGCCGACGACGCATTGAGTGTCTCCGTCGAGGAGATGCCGCTGCAGCGATTCCTCCACTATGCTTTCGGCGAACTGCTGAATGTGAATTATGTTATCTCGGAGGGCATACCGAATCTGCAGTCGCCGGTAACGCTGAGTCTCCGCGAGCCGGTAAGCAGCCGACGTCTCTACACACTGGTCACCGAGCTGGCCGCGGAACGCGACGTGGGCGTGACCTTCCGCGACGGAATCTTCTATCTGCACCCGATGGACCGACGAGCCAAGGGGGACGTTTTCGTCGGACTCGGCAGCCGCCCCCGGGACGTGCCGGACGTCCCCGGCCCGATACTCCAGGTCATACCTCTGCGCTATGGCGTCAGCGCCAGCATCGAGCGGACGCTCCGGGACATCGTGGGCGCTCAGGTCGTGGGTGACACCCAGCAGAGCGCCCTGTTCGTCACCGGTGAGCGGTTCGAGATTCTCCGGGCGCTGGATATCGTCGAGATGCTGGATCAGCCGGCGCGGCGGGGTCGTCACGTCGGTCTCGTCCGGCTCACTTTCGTCGGTCCGGAAGAGTTCATGGAGAGTGTGGTCGAGTTGCTCCGTGCGGAGGGTGTCCCCGCGGGGGTCGGATCCGACGCGCAGAACACCTCGGTGGCGTTCGTGCCGATAGAGTCTGTGGGGGCGGTGGCCGTATTCGCTGCGAACCGCGAACTGCTCGATCGGGTCGACTACTGGGTGCGCCGCCTCGACGAGCCGGGACGCGGCGCGGAGAGGCAATACTTCATCTATACACCACGCTATGCTCGCGCAGACGAGCTGGGTCGATCCCTCGCGCCGCTCCTGGGAGAACCCGGTGCGCTGCCGGAGACAGCGGAATCGGAGCCTCGCGACACCCGATCGGCACTCCGCGGCGGTGGTCCGGACGCCGTCGCGATGGGTGAGACCGCGGCCCGGACCGTCGTCGATCGAGCACTCCGGTCACGCCGGGACGACTATGGCGGACGCCGCTCCGCAGGGCTTGCAGGTGAAACGGTGTCGGTGCGGTCCGAGAACCTGACGATGTCGGTCGATCTGCGGTCCAACGCATTGATATTCAACACGACCGGGGCCCTCTACCAGTCCCTGCTGCCGATGATCCGGCGGCTGGATACGGCGCCCCGCCAGATACTGCTGGATGCCACCATTGCGGAAGTCACGCTGACGGACGAGTTCGCGCTCGGTGTGGAGTGGGCACTCGAGCGGGGGAGGACGTCCTATGGCACGGAAGGAGGGCTGGGCTTGCCCGACGGCGGTGGATTCATCACTTATGTCGGCGGTGACGGATTCATCCAGGGGCGGCTGTCGGCTTCGAATCGACTCGTGAATGTCCTTTCGAGTCCGTCGCTGGTCGTCCGGGACGGGGTCAGCGCCAATATCTCCGTCGGCAACGATATCCCGACGGTCGGCGCGACCTTCTTCGATCCGATCGAATCCGACCGCCAGGTCACCACCGTCCAGTACCGGAAGACCGGCGTAGACCTTACCGTGACGCCTACGCTGAATGCGCAGGGCCTGGTGGTCATGAACATCGTCCAGAACATCTCCAAGACCGTGGAGGGCGGCTCGGAAGTCGAGGGTGCGCCCGCGATCTTCGAGCGCTCCGTCGCGACGGAGGTCGTGGCGCGCTCCGGCGAGACGGTGCTGCTCGGCGGGCTGATCTCGGAAAACAACAACGATACAACTGCCAAAGTCCCGGGACTGGGCGACATCCCCCTGCTCGGCCGTCTGTTCCGGTCGGATCAGACGAGCAAGGAGCGCACGGAACTCGTCGTGCTGATAACTCCCCGTGTCCTCGACGAGCGGACCCGCTGGGACAGCATCCGAAACCGGCTTGACAATGCGCTCCGACACCTGAATCTGGACGATACCGTGCCGGTGTATGAGTTGATCGAGTAGGTGATTACGTCAAGCTACGCAACATTTTGAAAAATGGACGAAAGAAATTGGTGCATCACATTGACTCTGCGTGCGCACCCGCTACAATTTACGTCGAGCTTTCGGTTTTGAGGCCGGGAGTTGGTATGCAAACCGCTACAATTTACGTCGAGCTTTCGGTTTTGAGGCCGGGAGTTGGTATGCAAACCAAGGGAGGACCGGGGGCGTTGGAGTGACTCGCTCGGACTTTCGAACGGGAAAATGGAGAAAAATTTGATGGACATCTTGAGAAAGAGTTGGATGATCCCGGCTGCGGTAGGTCTGCTCGCCAGTCCCGCCCTGATGGCCGCGGATATCAGTACTCCGTCGACGACGAGGACGTTCTCGGCCGAGTATCTCGACACGGCGAACGCAACCGATGAGGTCCTGGCCGGTGCGCTAAGGGTCGAACTCGGCGCTGAATACACCGTGGACGACATTATTACACTGACCTTCAGCGGCAATGCGCTGGATCCCAGCTCGCTGCCCACCAGCATCACGGTGGCTCCGAATTCACCGCTGAAAGGCATCACCCTGGGTCTGCTGAATGCGGACGCCGGTACGGCGCTGTACCGTGTGACCGCCCTCGATGGACCGTCGGACGATACGACGGTCGGTATCATCGTCCCGATCGCCGGTGAAAATGTACTCCAATTCGATGCGCAGGCCCTGGCCGCGGCCGGTATCGTGACCGTATCTTTCTCCGCCGAGACCAACAATGGTCTGGATCTCGACACGGGCGGCGGCGATAATCGTGTCCATCCCTACCTGTCCGTTGTGACCCAGTACGTTTCGGAACTGATCAGGACGCTCAATGGCGTCGTCGATGTCGAGACCGAGCGCACGCTGTTCACACCGGCTGATGATGGTACGGACTTTGATGTGCTCAGCTTCAGGACCCGTGAGGTCGTTCCGCTCTTCCAGGCGGCGACATTCGTCGAGGTGACGTATATTCTTCAGGGTAACTTCGGCTGGATCTTCGACACCGATACGAATACTCCGGGTATCCAGCCCGCAGAAGGGGTTATCGGCATCGGCGGCGAGTGCACACTTGGCGATGTCGATTCCTCCTCTATCGAGGTCTCCTGCGACGAGCTCGGGAGCACGGACGTCGTCTTCGACGTGACGGCGAACGTGGACGCAGATAACAACCTCGCGACCCTGCCGGCCACCGGCTTCACTCTGACGGCGTTTGTGGACTACGACGGTTTCGGCAATGCGCCTTCGCCGGAAGGTTCAACCATTACACTGAACCAGGCTTTCGCAGGTGAATGGACGCTGAATGGCTTCCAGGCACTGGTGCCCTACATGCCGTACGGTAATGGCCTGTCCCAGATCATCTATCTGGCGAACCGTGGTTTGCAGTCCGGCGCAGTGACCGTCGACGCGATCGATCAGAACGGCAACACCTACAGCCTGGGTGAGGTTGCGACGCTCGGTCCGCAGTCGACTTTGTCTCTGGCTACGGCTATCCGTAATGCTCTGCCGGCTGCTCTGCAGGCTTCCGGCCGACTGGCTCTCACCATCACGGCTAACGTGCCGGCGGATGACGTGCAGATCAATACGGCCTACAACGCGAACGGCGGCACGGACCGCGGTTTCGTGAGCTCGGAGACGAATCGTGGTTCAGGTACGCCTGACTAACGGTCCGAATCCGTAATATTCCTGCGGGAAAAGGACGGCGGGGCTTCGGCCCCGCCGTTTATTTTGTGATGACAGCCTCTCCGGCGACCTCCGGCCTGTATAGACGGATACGGCCTTATCTCGGCAACTCGCTGTGGATCCTGGCGGAGCGGGGTCTCGCTGCTCTCGTCGGATTCGTGACGACCGTGATCGTCGCTCGATATCTCGGGCCGGACGAATTCGGAATCTTCGCCTACGCCACGTCGGTGGCGGCCCTGTTCGGCATCGCCGGCCATCTCGGCCTGCACGGACTCGTCGTAAGAGACATAGTGCAGCTCGCCGAGCAGCGACCCGCGACGCTCGGTACGGCGACAACCCTGAAGGCCGGCGGCGTCCTGATCGGTTATGTGATCCTCCTGCTGTATGCGGGCTACTACGAGGGTGCGGGGACTCCGGCCTTTGCCCTGATCGCGATCTGCGGTGCCGCCTTGCTGTTCACGCCGGTCGACGTCATCGACTACTGGTTCAATGCCTTTCTTAAGGCGCGCTATGTCGCCGTTGCGAGGGGTCTGGCACGTCTGGTCTTCCTCGGCGGCGCCGTGCTGCTGGTCGTGGGGCGGGCGGATCTGGTCTATTTCGGCATCCCATACCTGGTGCAGGCGGCGGTCGCTGCGGGTCTTCTGCTATTGCTCTATCGGAAGACCGCCGAGGTCCGCCTGACTGACTGGCGATTCGAGCGGGGACGTGCGCATGATCTCCTTGCCCAGGGCGGGATGCTCTTCCTGTCTTCCTTCCTCGCGGTCATCTATCTGAAGATCGACCAGGTAATGCTCCGGTGGCTTGCGGATCCCGCCGAGGTCGGACTTTATGCCGTGGCGGCCCGGCTTTCCGAAGCCTTGTACTTCATGCCGGCGGCGATCGTCGCATCCGTTTTTCCGAAGCTGATCGAACTCAAGGAGCGTGATCCGGAACGGATGAATCTTCGGCTACAGCAGCTCTTCGACGGCCTCGCGCTGCTCGGCCTGCTCGTCGCCGTGGCAATCACGCTCGCGGCACCGTATCTCGTGGCTCTGTTCTTCGGCGAGGACTACGCCGGCAGCAGTCCCATTCTCGTGATCCACACCTGGGCGGCCGTCTTCATCTTCATGCGTGCGGCACTCTCGCGCTGGATACTGATCGAGAACGTACTGCGCTTCTCACTGCTCACCCAGGGGCTAGGTGCGTTGTCAAACGTCGTCATGAACTATATGCTCATCCCCCGACTGGGGGGCGAAGGGGCCGCCTGGGCGACGCTCGTATCCTATGCCATCGCATCCTTTCTTGCCGTGTTCCTCTATCCCAGGACCCGCCCCGTATTCTGGATGATGTCCCGGGCACTACTCGCACCGGTGCGCTATCCGCTACGGTGGCTCCGGGCGAGATAGCGCAGCATGTTCCGCCGTCTCGCCTCGAAACTGCCCGCCGGAGTGAAGGACCGTCTGCGGCGGATTCTCGGCGCCCTGCGGGTCGGCGGCCTTCGGCTCTTCTCCATGAACGGGTTCCTGGCCGGCGTCTACTTCGCCTTCTTCTCCCGCCGGTTCCGCCGGGAGCACCGGGCCGTGCTCCGTGGCCGGCTCCGCTACTACCGGAACCTGGAGGGTGGTGGCAGGAGTTCGCCGCAACTTCGCAGGAACATCCACCGTCTCGAGAAGGGGCTCGTGATGCGGCCGCGGCGGCCCGTCTTCGCCGAGGGTTTCATCGGCGAGACCGTACTGGCCTACGAGCGTGCGCGTGGCAACGCGGACTATTCCCCGGATGAGCTGCAGTGGGCTTCCCACGTCCTCGACGCCTATTTCGAGGCAGTCGAGGAGACGCGCGTGATCGCGGCGGCCCGCAGGAAGTACGGATCATTCGCGCAGCCGGTGTCGGCGCCTGATCGCTTCGGCCGTGCGGAGTCGCGACCGTATCCGCGCTCCCGTCTGCCGGAGACATCCGTCGCGTTCGACGACCTGCTCATGCTTTTCCTGCGACGGAGATCCGTGCGCTGGTATCTGTCCGATCCGGTCCCCATCGAGCTGATCCGCAAAGCGGTCGACGCCGCGGCGCTCGCGCCCTCGGCCTGCAATCGTCAGCCATTCCGCTTCATCATCACCACGGATCCGGATCAGGCCCACGCGATCGCCGCCTGTGCCGGCGGTACCGTCGGCTTCGCCCAGCAGCTGCCGGCGCTCATCGTGGTCGTTGGCGATCTCTCCGCCTACCCGTTCGAGCGCGATCGCCACCTGATTTACATCGATTCGGCACTCGCGTCCATGCAACTCATGCTCGCGGCGGAGACGCTGGGACTGGCGACCTGCCCGATCAACTGGCCGGACGTCGAGCCGGCCGAACGGAAGATCCAGCAGATCCTGGAATTCGAACCCCACGAGCGGGTGATCATGCTGATCGCCATCGGTTATGGCGATCCCGAAGGTGGCGTGCCGTTCTCCCAGAAGAAACAGGGCGACCTGTTGTCCGAGGAGTTCCGCCCGAAATGATCATCGAGATCCGCAAGGCCGGATTCCAGAACAAGGGTGCGGAGCTCATGCTGCTTGCGATAGTCCGTCAGCTACGGAGTCGCTGGCCCGAGGCAACACTCACGATGGTCCCGACCTCCCCGGGCGGTTCCCAGCCGTTCGCAAGAATGGCTACGCTCGGATTTCATCCGAAGGCCTCCGTATTCCGCCGCGGTGTGGAATTCGGTGACCTGGCAGGGCTGTTACCGGGGCGCCTGCGCAGGGTCTACGGGCTGATCATCGATCGCGAAGTCGATGTCGTGCTGGACGCCGCCGGTTTCGCCTACAGTGACCAGTGGGGGCCGTCCGCCACCCGGGAGCTCGCCGGCCTGGCGCGCCGGTGGCGGCGCCGGGGAACCCGTCTTGTCCTGATGCCACAGGCGTTCGGCCCGTTCGACGACGCGCGCATCGCCGCCGCGATACGCTCGATCGTCGACGATGCGGCTCTGGTATTCGCGCGAGACGCCACGTCGTTCCGCCACCTGAGCGACGTAGTGGGTGCCCGAGACAATATCCTGCAGTATCCGGACTTCACGAATCTCATCGAAGGAGCGCTGCCCCCGGATTTCGACAGCGATCACTGTCGGACGGCGATCGTCCCCAATTACCGGATGCTGGACAAGGCCGACGACGTGAACCGGAGCCGTTACGTACCGTTCATGGTTTCCTGCATCCAGAGACTGCGGGAACTCGAAGCAAGACCGTTTCTGCTGGTGCACGAGGGTGTGGATGACGAGCGTCTCGCGCGGACGATCGCGAATGAAGCGGGAGGAGAGATTCCGCTCATCGGTGAAAGCGATCCGCTGGCGCTGAAAGGCATTCTCGGCGCGAGTCAGGCAGTCGTCGCGAGCCGCTACCACGCGCTCGTCAGCGCGCTGAGCCAGGGCGTTCCGGCACTGGCAACGGGGTGGAGCCACAAGTATCGTGAGTTGTTCGCAGACTACGGATTCCCCGAAGGCTTGCTGGATATCGGCGAGCCGGGGGATGCCGCGCGGATGCTCGAGAGTCTGGTGGACCCCGATCGGCGCGCCGAACTCGCGTCCCGACTCACGGCGGAGTCGGACCGATTGAAGCAACTGACCCAAGAGATGTGGCAGCGCGTGGCATCGGTCATCGATGAGGCGGCGGGATGAATATTCTGCATCTGGTCGCCGGCGAGAAAGACGGCGGCGCCACCCGTGGCGCCTACTGGCTACATCTGGCGCTGCGGGAACTCGGTGTGCAATCGACGATGCTGAGCAGCAGTGTCGCCCGGTTCGAGGACGACTCCGTCGTTTCGGTCGCCGGCACGCCGAGACAGCGCCTGAAACTCGCGGTGAGCCGACGGCTGGGACAGCTGCCGCTGAAGCTCTATCCGCACAGGAAGGGTCTGATCTTCAGTACCGGTCTGGGAGGCGCCGAGGTGACGAAGCATCCGGCATTCCGCCGTGCGGACCTCATCCACCTGCACTGGGTGACGGGACTCGTGAAGACCTCGTCACTGAGTTCGATGAACAAGCCCGTCGTCTGGACGCTGCGGGACATGTGGCCATTCACGGGCGGATGTCATTATGCGCTGGATTGCGAACGCTACCGGGAGGCCTGCGGCAGATGCCCACAACTCGGCAGTACGGCCGAGCATGATCTTTCGCGTCTGCTGTATCGCCGGAAAGCGCACAATCTGCCGGAGCATCTGCGGGTGATCGGCATCAGTCGATGGTTGTCGGGATGCGCCGAGCGTTCCGGCGTCTTCCGGGATCATCGGGTCTCCACCATCAGCAATAATGTGGACACCGATGTCTTCACCCCGATCGACAAGAGCGTGGCCCGCCGGGCACTCGGACTGGACCAGGATGAGAAGGTCATCCTGGTGGGCGCACGCAACGTCGCCGATTTCTACAAGGGTTTCGATCTCTTCCTGGAGGCGCTGCCCGGACTCGCGGGTCTGAATATACGGCTGCTCTCGTTCGGCAGAACGTCCGTCGACATACCGGAGTATCCCGGCATCGCGATGACCCATCTCGGCTTTCTCTCCGATGCGCTCGCGCTCCGCCTGGCCTACAGCGCGGCGACCGTGTTCGTGGCACCGTCGCGCATGGAGGCTTTCGGCAAGACGATCGTCGAGGCGATGGCCTGCGGGACGCCCGTCGTCTGTTTCGACGCAACGGGACCGAAGGACATCGTGCGACATCAGCGGAGCGGTTATCTGGCCCGTGCTTTCAGCGCGTCGGATCTGGTCCAGGGGGTCAGGTGGGTGCTGGAGCGACCCGCAGAGGCCTACGAAGCGTTGTGTGCGTTCGCCCGGGACGAGGCGACGAGTCGCTTCGACGCGCGTGTCATCGCGCGCGCGTACCTGGAGGTCTA
Source organism: Gammaproteobacteria bacterium (assembly GCA_037382365.1). GTDB lineage: Bacteria > Pseudomonadota > Gammaproteobacteria > Steroidobacterales > Woeseiaceae > Lentisalinibacter. The sequence continues at coordinate 16,968 of JARRPZ010000027.1, read as the reverse complement.
CGAGGAGATGCTCGGGATCGGGCCCGTGATCGAAAGGAAGGCGGGATGACGGACTTCGACATCGTCATTGCCACCTATAATTCGGAGGCGACCCTCGGGCGCTGCCTGGACAGTGTGCGGGCAATCGCCGGCGCGGCCGCCTGTCGCGTGGTCCTGATCGATGGCGCGTCCGGTGACGGTACGCTCGAGGTCGCCGCCGGCTATCGGGATATCGTCGACGTCGTCGTCTCGGAGCCGGATTCCGGTGTCTACGACGCCTGGAACAAGGGACTGGAGCATTGCGCGGCGAAATGGGTGATGTTCCTCGGCAGCGACGACTACCTCAGGCCCGGGGTCTTCCCTGACTATCTCGATTTCATCGACGGTCAGACGGAGCTGGATTTCATCAGCTGCCGGGTAAGCTACGTGGATGCGGCAGGGCGCGAGATACGTACCGTCGGTCGGCCCTGGCAGTGGCCCGCTTTCAAGAAGTATATGTGCGCCCTCCATCCGGGCAGCTTCACGGCGCTCGACTACATACGGCGGGTCGGCAGATTCGACGAGTCGCTGAAGATCTGCGGTGACTACGAGTTGCTGCTGCGTGCCGGTCCCGATCTGCGCACGGCGCACTGGCCGGGCGCGCCGATCTGCATGCAGGTCGGCGGCCTGAGTGATGGCCTGCGTGTGCTCGGCGAGACTTACACGGTCAAGGTGCGCTCGGGTCATCGCGGCCGGGTGCTGAGCACACTGGACTATGGCGTCGGTCTCGCCAAGTACCTCACCAGGACCTATGTGATGGGGTCTCGATGAGCGCGCGGCGAGCGGCAGTCATCCTCGGCGTGATCTCCGTTTTTCTCTACGGGTATACGGTGCCCGGGATCGAGCTCAATCTGTTCCTCGGCCTGTTCGTGCTGGTGGCCGCGGCTTTCCTGATGTGGCTCGCCGAAGGCACCGTGATCATCTCACGCACAGTCCTGCTCGGACTGCTGTTCATCGTGTCCTTCGGGGTCATCGGCGTCCTGCTGGGACGAGGCTCGTTCGGGAATTACATCGTGCAGGTCGTCGGCATCACCCTGGCAACCCTCAGCGCCGCCATCGTGCTGGTCGGCGCGGGCACGGACGCCGCCAGGGTCTTCCGGACCTATCTCGAGTTGTCTGTCGTCTTCGCGCTGATCGCGATCCTGGAATCGGTGCTCGGGCTCTTCGGCATCTACTTCGAATTCCTGACGCCACGGCTCGAGTATGCGGTCCTGAATCTGCACCGGGTATCCGGTCTGGCCGGCGAGCCGGCGCACTTCTGCTTTCTCATGACGCCGAGTGTCGTCGCGATTATCGTCAGTACGGCGATGAACCGGCCCTGCCTGTCACCCCTGAAGGCAGCCGCCGTCTTGCTGGCTTATGTACTGACATTCTCGAGTGTCGGATTCTTCATGCTGGCGCTGACCGTCCTCGTCATGCTTTTCCGTCGCGGTTCGGCGTCGTCGACCGCCATAAAGTGGGCGCTGGCTGTTGTCGTCGCCGGGGTCTTCTTCGCCATTCCCCAGATCAATCAGCGTATCGTCGATACCTACATGATCTTCCTGGTCAGCGAACAGGCGGCCGCCGACGAGGAGGCGAACATCAGTTCCCTCACGCTGTTCAAGAACTTCCTCGTCGCCGTGCGCTCTGCGAGGGATCAGCCACTGGTCGGCGCCGGGCTCGGAGGGCACGAGCAGAACTTCTACCGTTACCTCCCGAAAAGCCTGCAGGAGATCGGTCCCAATCTCAATGAGAAAGATGCCAACTCACTGTTCCTGAGGCTCATATCCGAATTCGGTCTGCCATTTACGGTACTGTTCTACGCGATCGTGCTCGCGTTATGGACCGGATTGCCCCGGCAGTCCGATGCGAATCCGGTGTTCTGGAAGAAGCTCACCAGCACCGCCATCCTCGGCCTCGTCATCGCGAACAGCCTGCGCAGCGGGAACTACCTGAATCACGGATTTCCCTTCTTCCTGGTGCTCTATTTCCTCACTTCCCGCAGCCTCCGATTCGGCGATGCCGTCTACGGGACGACGAGCGCTCCGTCGCCGCGGGCACAAATCGCGCAATGACCGTGAAACGGGGACCGGACTCGCAGTCGCTGCGAATGATGCATCTCAATACGGTTGCGAGCGGCGGGTCGATACCGTCCGTGATCAGGCTGCTGGTCGAAAACGCCGCCGGGCACGGCTTCGCGCCGGAGATCATTTTCGGGCGTGGACCGGCGGCACCCGCTCTGCCGTGCGAGCGTGTGGGTTCGTTGCCGGGTCAGGCGCTGGATCTTGCCCTGAGTCGTCTTTTCGATGCGGCCGGCAGGGCTTCGTGGGGGGCGGCACGGACCGCGCTGAAGGCCGTGCAGCGTCGCTCACCCGCGCTCGTGCACATCCACAATATCCATGGCTACTGGATGAACCATCGGATGTTGCTCGAGGGGCTGTCAGCGGCCGGTATCCCTGCGGTCTGGACCCTGCACGACTACTGGCCCATGACCGGGCATTGCGCCTATTTCGAACCAGTGGGTTGCGACAAATGGCGAACCGGTTGTGGCGGGTGTCCCCAGATTCGTGAATACCCGAAGTCGTTCATCGATCGTTCGGCGACGAACTTCGAGCACAAACGAGCGGTGTACGAGCAGCTTCGGAATGTCCGGCTGATCACGGTCTCGGATCACTCGACGGCGCTCGTCGGGGAATCGATGCTGGGCAGGCTGCCGGCGACGCGTATCTACAACTCGGTGGCAACCTCCGTATTCAGACCGACGGAGCCGGCAGTGCGCTTCGACGGGAAGACCGTGGTCGGTTGCGTCGCCCGCCGCTGGGACACCCGGAAGGGGCTGGCGGATGTCCTCGAACTGCGGCGGCGACTCGATGACAGCTATCTGATTCTGATCGTGGGCCTCGACCAGGACCGGATCCGCGGTTTGCCCGAGGGGATGACAGGATTCCCGGCGACCGATACACCGGCGGAACTCGCGCGTCTCTATTGCTCCATGGACGTCTTTTTCAATCCTTCTCACGCGGAGACGTTCGGCATGACCACGGTGGAGGCCATGGCCTGCGGGGTTCCGACGGTCGTCTACGACGTATCCGCCAATGCCGAGATCCAGCCGGATTTTCTGGCGCACTGTCTCGTTCCAGAAGGGGACATCCCGGCGGCTGCCGCGGCGATAGAGACCCTCGGACGAGAGGCCCGGCAGTCGTTGGCGGACGCTCTGGTCGGGTTCGTGGAGCGCCGATTCTCACCCGAGACGTTCGTTTCGGAGCATTACCGAGTCTATCGGGAGATGCTGACGGGCAACGGGATCGGGCGCGGCATCGCGGGCGGCGACGGTTACCATTCATCATCGGCGTAGAGCTGCCGGGCGAGCGGCTCCGTCCGCCGTCGGACCAGATCCACCTGCCGCGCATCGAGGTGCTTCTTCCAGGATGCAATATTCTCCCGGCTGTTCAGGTGATAGCGGTCCTTCGTACCCGTCGCCTGGGGTCGGTTCGATGACCGGGAGGACTCTCGGATAACGGCCTGCACATGGTCGTCGTATGGAGCATCGACGTACTCGAATAACGGCGCGAACTGCCGGATCGGGTCGAGCGACAGATCCTCGTGGCGGACGAAGTACCAGTCGGGCTGCCGGTCGCGGTAGTCCAGGATTACCTGATGGAAGATGTTCCATAACAGCGCCGCTTCTTCGATGATCGGCCGCTCGCCGGCGGCGAAGTACCCGATCTCGTCGCGGAACGGCTCCAGCAGGTCTCTCATCAGCAGTGGCTGGTCCAGAAGATCCCGGAACGGGAACCGGAAGTGTTTGCGGAGCAGGCTGGCGGCGAATGCGGCCGGATGCCGGATCAGCACGACGACGAGCATGTCGAACTCGGAGGCCAGCCACTCCGCGGACAGGAGGGCAATCGGATCCTTCACGAGCGGGCGTTTACCGGTATGGCGCCATCGGAAAAAATTGTAACTGTCGCGGCACATGCGGAGCACGTCCCGGGGCGTACGCAGACTCGGCAGCTCGGCCCGATGATCGTAATGGAACCCGATGGTCTGGCCGAACGCGTCCCGATAGGCCGCGGCATTCTCCTCGCAAACGTACTGGAACCAGTGCGGGCATGCGACGCGACAGATGCCCGGCCGGTAATCCGGCCGGAAGGGCTCGTGTATGTAGCCGAATACCGGGGACGCGGAGAGCATCTTCCCGGTCCATGTCGTGCCGGATCGATGAGTGCCGGTGACGAGCACCGGGCGCGCGGAAGCTCGTGCCTCTGTCGCCATGGGATAAGCGGTCGTTTATCGAAGGTCCGGTCAGGCGTGCCGATAGAGGACGGCATCGAACTGCAGACAACGACCCGTGGACGGGTCCGTGAAACCCGGGAATATCTGCCATAGCGAGAAGCCGGCGCTCTCGAGCCGATCGATGAGCTGGCGCCACAGTCTCTGCCCTTCATACAGCGGTACCAGGGACATCTCCAGCAGGAGTCCATCTATCCTGGGCAAGCTCTCTGCGGCACCGTCGAGCACATTCCATTCGTAGCCCTGCGTGTCGATCTTCAGGAATGACCGCTTCCCTTCGCCGACGTAGGTGTGGAAGACGTCGTCCAGTCGCAGGAGTTCCGCAGATTCGGTGGCGACGTATTCGGAGTCCGGTGCGGCCTGCCGGTGGGCGTCGAGCATGTCGAGTACGGACGAAGACACGGAATTGGCGGCCACGTTGATGTCGATCGTGGACCGCTCGCTGCCGAGTGCCACGCGCGGATGCACCGTCGTCCCGGCGTCGTTCCTGAACGCCTCCTGCAGGGCTGCGTGCGCCGTCGGCAGCGGCTCGAAGCATACGATCTCGCCGCGGAATCCGGCTTCCCTCAGGGACCTGGCGAACTGCCCGATATTGGCACCCACGTCGAGGACGATCTCGATCCGGTTGGCTTCGAGGGTCCGAACCAGCCGGTGGATATCGTCATTGCTGATCCGCTGCACGCGCAGACCCAGCTTGTGCAGGGACTTCTGCACGGCCTGCTTCATGATCACCGACATGTCCTGCCGCTCCGCTTCGTGATACACCGTTCCGAGCCTGAGAGGATACCGGAAAGCGCGGGGCGAAGCGCGATGCCGGGAAGCGCACGCGGCGACTCCTGCAGGCGGGTGGTTCTGGTAATATCCCCGGCTGACTCTCGCAGCAATCGTGGAGACCCCGCAGCGGCTCAGGCATGCGGCCTTGGATGATGGCAAGTGACGACCTCGGGGGTGATCGCGCCTCGCAAAGCGGGCCGAAGGTGACGCTGATCACCGTCTCCTATAACAGCGAGCACACGATCCGGGACACGATCGAGTCCGTGGTCGAGCAGGACTATCCCGCCATCGAGTACCTGATCGTCGACGGCGCCTCGACGGACGGCACGATGGATATCGTCGATCGCTACCGTCACCAGGTCGCGGGGATCATCAGTGAGCCGGATGCCGGTCTCTACGACGCCATGAACAAGGGCATCGCGCGCGCCACCGGGGACGTCGTCGCGATGATCAACTCGGACGATGTCTACGCGCGCCCGACCGTGATCAGTGAACTCGTGAGCGAGATGGAACGTACCTCGGCGGATATCGTCTTCGCGGATCTGTTGATGGTCGACAGGGACGATCTGCAGAGCGTCAGACGCTATTACGATTCCAGTCGCTTCAGGCCGGGGCGGCTGCGTTTCGGATGGATGCCGGCCCATCCGACGATGCTGGTGAAGCGCACGCTCTACGAGCGCGTCGGCCCGTTCGACCTGGCATACGAGATCGCCGCGGACTTCGAGATGGTGGTCCGGTTGTTCTCGGTCCCCGGGGTCACATATGCCTATCGTCGCTCGCCGGTGATCCGCATGCGGCAGGGAGGAGTCAGCACCCGCGGCCTGAAGAGCAGCTGGACGCTGAACCGGGAGATCGTGCGCGCCTGTCGCGCGAACGGAATCTGGACAGCCCTGCCGCTGCTGGGATTCAAGGTGCCGCTGAAGCTGCTCGAGTTCATCCAGAGACCATCGGAAATGGTAGCTTAGGCGGGCCGGCGGCAGTGTATCTGGTTACCGGCGCCAGTGGCTTCATCGGCCGAAGCCTGTGCACCTATCTGGCGCGGCACGGGCAGGCGCATCGGGCCGCGGTACGGGAGAGTGCGGGTCCGGGGCAGATCGGGATCGGCGGTATCGACGGCCGGACCGATTGGGCATCGGCATTGCGCGACATCGACGTGATCATCCACCTCGCAGGCCTGGCCCACGTCCGTGATGCCGGGCCGTCGGTCGGTGCGGATATGATGAGCATCAACCGGGACGGGACACGGCGACTCGCGGAGCAGGCCGCGGCGGCGGGTGTCCGGCGCCTCGTGTATGTCAGTTCCATCAAGGTCAACGGTGAATCCACCGGCGGGCGCGCCGGGCCGGAGTGCTTCCGGTCATCCGACGTACCGTCTCCCGTCGGCGCGTATGCTGCGTCCAAGTGGGCCGCAGAGCAGGCGCTCCACCGGGTGGGCGGAGAAGCGGGACTCGAATACGTCATCGTGAGACCGCCACTCGTCTACGGGCCGGGTGTCGGCGCCAATTTCCTGCGCCTCGCGAAGCTCATCCGCCGCGGTCTGCCACTGCCGTTCGCCGCGGTGGAGAATCGCCGGAGCTTCGTATACGTCGACAATCTCGTCTCCCTGCTCGTGACCTGCGCGGAGCACGAGCGCGCCGCCGGAGAGACATTCCTGGTGTCCGATGGCGAGGACCTGTCGACGCGGCAACTGGTCTTGCGAATCGCGGAGGCGACAGGGACCAGGGCGCGTCTCGTCCCCTGCCCGCCGGCGCTGCTCCGGGCCGCAGCGTCCCTGCTCGGCAGGCGGGAGGATATGGAGAAGCTGACCGGTTCACTGGCCGTGGACATCGGCCATACCCGAGAGGCACTCGGCTGGCGGCCGTTGGTGACGGTGGACGAGGGTCTGAGACGGACCCTGTCGGTGCCCGAGACATGATCCCGTCCATTGTCCCGTCCCTGACCGCGGCCTTCCTCGGCGCCTGCGCACTGACGGCCTGGATGCGCAGGGTGGCGGTTCGTCACAGCCTGATCGATGTACCGAACCGGAGGAGTTCCCACGCGACGCCGACACCACGCGCCGGCGGCGTGTCGATCGTGGCGGTGGTGTCGCTGGCGACTGCGATCCTGGGCTATCGCGGGACGATCTCGCCGTGGACCGCCGTCGCGCTCCTGTTCGGTGGTCTCGCTGTCGCCCTGGTCGGCTTTATCGACGATCGGCGTCACCTGTCCGCGGCGGTCCGACTGGGCGTACATGTCGCGGCCGGGATATGGGTGATGATCTGTCTTTCCCGGAGCGGATCGATGGACTGGCCGGTCGGCGAAACCGCACGGCTGGCTTTTATTGCAGCATCCGTGCTCTGGATCGCCTGGAACACGAATCTCTACAATTTCATGGACGGGATCGACGGCCTCGCGGCTTCACAGGCCGTGACCGTCGGCGCGGGGGCCGGTGCCGTCCTGCTGGCCACCACGGGATCCTCCCTGTGGCTCGTGTTGTTCACCATCGCTGCGGCCTCGCTCGGATTCCTGGTCTGGAACTGGTCTCCGGCCCGGATCTTCATGGGCGATGTCGGCAGCGGCTTTCTCGGTTTCCTGTTCGGATCGATCGCGGTCATTTCGACTGGTACGGGATCGTTGTCGATATGGGTCTGGCCGATCCTGATGGCCGTATTCCTCGTCGATACGACGGTGACGTTGTTGCGGCGCTGGGCGAGACGCGAGCGCATCACCGAGGCCCATCGCACACACGCCTATCAGCATGCGGCGATCCGGCTCCGTCGCCACGATACGGTGACGCTCGCCGTCGTGGGGATCAACCTCGGCTGGCTGTTGCCGTTGGCGTTCCTCGCCGCGTCGACACCGGGTCTGGGTCTGCCGGCCCTGTTACTGGCGGTGGCGCCGCTGCTGGGTCTGGCCGTCTGGTTGCGGGCGGGCGTCAAAGCCTGAGACCCCGAAATTGTATTTGTTGCCAAAATATGAAATTGTCCGGTTTCTTCGCGGGCGTCTCGTGGTACTATGTCAAATGTTCTCGTCAAGGCATTGATCGAAAAGAGAATACTGGGCACGGATCGGCAGGAAGCGGAGTGACTTCACAGGAGAAACTGGCTCTGGGACGACTCCGCGCGCGCATCGTGCAGCTGTCCCGGCCCGCCAAGCAGGCCATCATGTTGTCCGCCGACGGGCTGGCGGTCCCCGCGATCACGACTCTGGCGCTCGCTGTGACCCTCGCACCCGGCTGGCCTTCGGCGGCGCTGGCAACCTGGGTCGCAGGCGTCGCACTGATGACCACACTCCCGATCATGTGGGGCATGGGCCTGCATCGATCGGTGGTCCGGTTCATGGGGCTGGATCTCTTCGTCAATGCTTTCCGCATCGCGACGCTGTCCGCGCTGCTGCTGCTACTCGTCAGCCTCCTGCTCCCGTCGATCGACCTGCCGATCAGGACGATCGCCGTCCTCTGGGCCGGTCTCCTGATCTGGATCTCCGGCAGCCGGCTGATGGCGAGACTGCTGCTGCGGGGATCCCGGCAGAGGGCCGATCGCGTCATCATCTATGGTGCGGGAGAGGCGGGCGCACGGCTCGCCGAGTCGCTGATGAGCGGCCAGGATTTCGTCCCCGTGTGTTTCGTCGACGACAACGAGACGCTGTGGGGCAGCGTACTGAACGGTCTCGAAGTACGCCCGCCACGGTCACTCTCGTCCCTGGTCGAGGAGCTGGACGTGTCCCGGGTCCTGCTGGCCCTGCCCAGTGTGTCACGCCGCCGCCGCCGCAATATCCTTCTGCGCCTGGAGACATTGCCGGTACACGTCCAGACGATCCCGGACATCGGCGATCTCGTCACGGGCCGTGCCCGCGTGGACTCGATCCAGGAGGTGGATGTCGAGGATCTGCTGGGGCGTGACCCGGTGCCGCCCGTCCCGGAGCTGCTCGACGGGTGCATCCGGGGCAAGTCGGTGATGGTCACCGGCGCCGGTGGCTCGATCGGCTCCGAACTCTGTCGCCAGATCGCGCGCCTCGGTCCCACTCGCATGATCCTGCTGGAGATTTCCGAGATCGCGCTGTACAACATCGAGAAGGAGCTGCGGCAACTTCAGGAGACCGAGTCGCTGGTGTTCGAGCTCATACCGCTGCTCGGTTCCGCCCATCACAAACCCCGGGTCCGCAATGTGATGACCTCCTACGGTGTGAATACCGTCTATCATGCCGCGGCCTACAAGCATGTACCGATCGTCGAGCACAATCTGCTCGAGGGCGTACACAATAACGTTTTCGGGACCCTGCACACCGCGGCGGCCGCACTGGAGGCGCGGGTCCAGACCTTCGTGCTGATCTCCACCGACAAGGCGGTGAATCCGACGAACGCGATGGGTGCGACCAAGCGTTATGCGGAACTGGTACTCCAGGCCATGCAGGACCGGTCCGACCGGACGACGTTCTGCATGGTGCGATTCGGCAACGTGCTCGCCTCCTCCGGCTCGGTCGTGCCGCTGTTCCGCGAACAAATCCGCCGGGGTGGCCCGGTGACGGTGACGCATCCGGACATCATCCGGTACTTCATGACGATCCCCGAGGCCGCCCAGCTGGTGGTCCAGGCAGGCTCCATGGCGGAGGGAGGCGACGTCTTCGTGCTCGACATGGGCAAGCCGGTCCTGATCCGGGATCTGGCTTACCGGATGATCCACCTGATGGGTCTGACCGTGCGCGACGACAATGATCCGGAGGGAGACATCGAGATCCACTACACCGGCCTGCGGCCGGCCGAGAAGCTGTATGAGGAACTGCTGATCGGGAACGACGTGGTCGGGACCGAACACAAGCGCATCATGCGGGCTGCCGAGGCATTCATGTCCTGGGACGACCTGGAGCCGCGGATTCGCAGCCTCTGGGATGCGTGCCAGCTCGGTGACTGCGACACGGCCCGCAGGCTGTTGCTCGATGCCGTAACCGAATACCAGCCGACCAACGAGATCGACGACCTGGTATGGAAACGCAGGAAGGCACTGAGCGCCGGCAAGAAGAGTGCGAGCGTGACCGATATCTCCGCGCACCGGGGTGGCTGAGCGGCGACCTTGGGTCACGGCTGAATCTGCAAAATCGATCACTCCGACGTTTCTGCCTGCCGCTATAATTCGCGCGTACCTGATCAACCCGGTCCTCCCGGACTCCTGACACCAGAAGGCTCACCAAATGAGACTGACCATATTCGGATCGGGCTATGTCGGCCTGGTCACCGGCGCCTGCATGGCCGAGATGGGCAACCACGTCATGTGCGTGGATATCGACGAGGACAAGATCGAGCGCCTGAAGCAGGGCGAGATCCCGATCTTCGAGCCGGGTCTCGAGCCGCTGGTGCAACGCAACGCCGACGCAGGCCGTCTCGAATTCACAACCGATACCGAGAAAGGTGTCGACCACGGTATCTTCCAGTTCATCGCCGTGGGCACTCCGCCGGACGAGGACGGTTCGGCGGATCTCAAGCACGTGCTGGCCGTCGCCGCAAGCATCGGCGAGCACATGAAGGAATACCGGATCATCGTGGACAAGTCCACGGTGCCGGTGGGCACGGCCGACAAGGTCCGCGAGCGTGTGGCGGCCGTGCTGCAGCAGCGTGGCGTGCCGCTGGAGTTCGACGTCGTCTCCAACCCGGAATTCCTGAAGGAAGGCGCGGCAGTCAACGATTTTCTGAAGCCGGACCGCATCGTGGTCGGCACGGACAATCCGCGTACGGCGGAGTTGCTGAAGGCGCTGTACGAACCCTTCACCCGTCAGCACGACCGGCTGATCGCCATGGATATCCGTTCCGCCGAGCTGACGAAGTACGCCGCGAATGCCATCCTGGCCACCAAGATCAGCTTCATGAACGAACTCGCCAACCTGGCCGAGCGTTTCGATGCCGATATAGAGCAGGTGCGCATCGGCATCGGCTCGGATCCCAGAATAGGCTACCAGTTCATCTACCCGGGCGTCGGCTATGGCGGGTCGTGTTTCCCGAAGGACGTGCAGGCGCTGGCGCGGTCGGCGAGTTCGGTGGGCTACGACGCGGAGCTGTTGAGTGCGGTCGAGTCCGTCAACAACCGCCAGAAGCGCCGGCTGTTCGAGAAGATCCGGTTGCATTTCGACGGCGACCTGCGCGGCAAGACGTTCGCGCTGTGGGGTCTCGCATTCAAACCAAAGACCGACGACATGCGCGAGGCGCCCAGCCGGGTGTTGATGGAGGCCTTGTGGGATGCGGGGGCGAATGTGAGAGCTTATGATCCGGTGGCGATGGACGAGGCGGAGCGGATCTACGGGCAACGCGATGACCTGGAATTCTGCGAATCCGCCATGGATGCCGTGGACGGCGCCGATGCACTGGCCATCGTGACCGAATGGCAGGAATTCCGAAGCCCGGACTATGAACTCATCCGGGATAAGCTGGAGAATCCGGTGATCTTCGACGGCCGCAACCTCTACGAGCCCGACCTGATGGAGCATCTGGGTTTCACCTACTACGCGATCGGTCGGGGCCACGTGCCGGGGCGGGAGAAGAGAATCGGGCACCCGAGGCGTCGCAAGGACGACTGAGGCGCCGATCCCCGACTTTAGACAATCACGAAGAGCGATATGGCAAAGACGGCACTGATAACGGGCGTCACGGGCCAGGATGGCGCCTACCTGGCGGAGTTCCTCCTGAAGAAAGGCTACGAGGTCCACGGCGTCAAACGGCGGGCGTCGTCGTTCAACACGGACCGCATCGATCATCTGTATCAGGACCCGCACGAGCCGGACCCGCACTTGATACTCCATTACGGTGACCTGACCGATTCGACAAACCTGATACGCATCATCCAGCAGGTCCGGCCGGACGAGATCTACAATTTGGCCGCCCAGAGTCACGTCGCGGTGTCATTCGAGACGCCGGAGTACACGGCGAACGCGGATGCCGTGGGCTGCCTGCGGGTCCTGGAGGCGATCCGCATCCTCGGGCTGGAGCAGAAGTCCCGGTTCTACCAGGCGTCGACGTCGGAGCTTTACGGCCTCGTACAGGAGACGCCGCAGAGCGAGACGACACCGTTCTACCCACGCTCTCCCTATGCGGTCGCCAAACTGTATGCCTACTGGATCACCGTCAATTACCGGGAGGCCTACGGCCTGTATGCCTGCAATGGCATCCTTTTCAATCACGAGTCTCCGGTAAGGGGTGAGACATTCGTCACCCGCAAGATCACCCGCGCACTCGCGCGCATCAAGACGGGATTGCAGGACTGTCTCTACCTGGGAAACCTCGACGCCCTGCGGGACTGGGGGCATGCCCGGGATTACGTGGAGATGCAGTGGCTGATGCTGCAGCAGGACGCGCCCGACGATTTCGTCATCGCGACGGGCGAGCAGCACTCGGTGCGCGAGTTCGTCGAGCTGGCCGCGGCCGAGCTCGGTATCGCTATTTCCTGGCAGGGTGCAGGCGTCGACGAGCAGGGCGTGGACGAGGGCGGCAACGTCATCGTGCGCATCGATCCGCGCTATTTCCGCCCCACCGAAGTCGATACGTTGCTGGGCAATGCGACGAAGGCGAAGGAGAAGCTCGGCTGGACGCCGCAGACCTCCTTCCGGGACCTGGTCACGGAGATGGTCAGATCGGACCTGGAGATCGCGGCCCGGGATGCCCTGGTGCAGCGGGAGGGTTACCGCGCCTTCAACTACCATGAATAGGGACGCGACTGTTTTCGTCGCCGGCCATCGTGGCCTGGTCGGTTCCGCGGTGGTCCGCGCATTGCGGCGGCAGGGCTACGACAACCTGTTGCTGAGGACGCGTGAGGAAGTGGATCTGACGGACGATCGCGTCGTACGGGATTTCCTGGCCAGCGAACGGCCGGATCTGATTATCGATGCGGCGGCCAGGGTCGGCGGCATCCTGGCGAACGACTCGTACCCGGCGGACTTCATCCGGGACAATCTGCGGATCCAGACCAATCTCATCCAGTATGCGTTCGAGGCAGGCGTCGGGAAGTTCGTCTTCCTCGGCTCCTCCTGCATCTACCCGAAGATGGCGCCCCAGCCCATGGCGGAGGACGCACTCCTCACCGGTCCCCTGGAGCCGACGAACGAGTGTTACGCCGTCGCGAAGATCGCCGGGATAAAGATGTGCCAGGCCTACCGACGCCAGTACGGGTTCGACGCCATCTGCCTGATGCCGACGAATCTGTACGGCCCCGGCGATAATTTCGATCTCGAAACTTCCCATGTGCTGCCGGCACTGATCCGCAAGTTCCACGAAGCGAAGCAGCGCGGCGACGAATCGGTGCCCGTGTGGGGCACGGGTAACCCGCGGCGGGAGTTCCTCTACGTGGATGATCTCGCGGACGCTGTCGTTTTCCTGGCCGGGAACTACAGCGACGAGCGGATCGTCAATGTCGGCGTCGGCGAGGACATACGCATCGGCGATCTCGCCGAGCTGGTGGCGGATGTGGTCGGCTACCACGGGGCGCTCGAGTTCGATCCTTCGAAGCCGGACGGTACGCCGCGCAAGTTGCTCGACGTGTCCCGTCTGTCGGCCCTCGGCTGGCAGGCGAAGTGGTCGCTCCGCGACGGGATCACGGCCACTTACGATTGGTACGTCGAAAACGGAGGGGCGGCTTGATCATCCCCGTTGTCCTCTGCGGCGGTTCCGGCACGCGGCTCTGGCCCGCGTCTCGCGCGGCGACTCCGAAGCAGCTCCTGAAGCTCACCGGCGCCTGGTCGCTGCTGCAGGAGACGCTGCGGCGGGTGGACGCGCTGGCGGCGGACTGTGCGCCGCCGATCGTCATCTGCAACGAGCAGCACTGCGTCGCCGTCAGTGAGCAGCTGCGGGAGGTGCTCTCCGGAGAGCGGATGGAGGGCGCTTCCATCGTCCTCGAGCCAGTCGGTCGAAACACGGCCCCGGCGGCGGCCGTCGCCGCGCTGCTGGCGGAGGCGGCGCATACCGACGGAGAGCCGATTCTGCTGATCCTGCCGGCCGATCACATGATCCGGGACGTGGACGCATTCGTCGCCGCGGTGCGCAGGGCGCTCCCGGCGGCGGAGGCCGGTAACCTGGTGACCTTCGGTGTGGTGCCGGATCATGCCAACACGGGCTACGGCTATATCGAGGCACAGCCCTCCGGGGCCGGGCCGGTGCCGGTCGCCGCCTTCGTCGAGAAGCCCGATGCGGAGACGGCGGCACGGTATGTCGCCGACGGCGAGCACTTCTGGAACAGCGGCATGTTCTTCTTCCCGCTCCGGGGCTTTCTCGCGGAGCTCGAGGTCCATGCACCGGAGATCCTCGCGGCGTGCCGCAGCGCCGTCGAGGGACCGCAGGAAGGCGAGTTCTTTCGTCTGGATCCGGAAGCCTTCGGCGCCTGTCCGTCGGATTCCATCGATTATGCGCTCATGGAGAAGACGACGCGGGCGATGATGGTGCCCCTCGATGCCGGCTGGACCGACGTCGGCAGCTGGTCGGCACTACACGAGGTGGCGGAGATCGACAGCGACGGTAACTCGCTGTTCGGTGACGTGATCGCGGACGATTGCCGTGACACCTATATCAGTGCCGGCAGCCGACTGGTGGCGGCCGTTGGTCTCGAGGGCTATATCATCGTCGAGACGGACGATGCCGTGCTGGTGCTGCCGAGGGACAGAGCCCAGGATGTGAAGACAATCGTCGAGCGATTGAAGCAGGCGGGGCGCTCCGAGCTGTAATCACCACCGCATGCAGGAGGGGCTTAAGCCCCGATTCCATCGCGGGCCTGAAGGCCCTCCTGCGAATCTGTCGCCCGTACTTGACGATTGACTCCGATGATTGACTGCGCGCCGGCTCTCTGCGAATCTCTATCCCCGATAAGAAAAGCGGCCCGGCAGAGGACGAGAGGGGGAGTCTTGAGTCTCTGAGCGGCCGATCGATAAAAATCCTCCTCGAGCGATTCTTCGTCCTCCCTGGTCGCGCCTCAGTCGAACGCAGACCAGGAGTCCAAATTATGTTCAATCGAGTCGGGTCCCTTGCCGCAGCGGTCTTGTTGTCGCTGTTCGCATTCCTGCCGGCGCGCGCGGAGACGGTGGAGCTGCCGGGGCTCAGCGAGCCCGCCACCATCGTTCGCGACGAACAGGGCATCGCCCATATCCGCGCGGAGAACCGTGCGGATCTCTACTACCTGCAGGGCTGGGTGCATGCCGAGGACCGGCTTTTCCAGATGGATCTCAGCCGCCGGCAGCCGAGCGGCACACTCGCGGAGCTGTTCGGCCCCGGAGCCCTGGCCGGCGACGTGGAACTGCGCACCATCGGTCTGCGCCGGGCCGCCGAGCGTTCGGCCGGGGTCCTGAGCCGGGAGACGATGGAAGGGCTGGAGGCCTATGCCCGCGGGGTGAATGACTGGGTGCGCTACAACCCGGCCGGACTGCCGCCGGAATATGCGCTCCTCGGCTTCACGGAGCGCGAGGACTTCCGGCCCTGGACTGTCATCGACAGCATCGTGATCTCGAAACTGATCGCCTTCGGGTTGTCCTTCGACCTCGACACCGGTCTGTCCGAGGCGCTCGCCGCCTATACCGGCACGCTGGGGCCGGACGGCGGTGCCGTATTCTATCTGGACGTCTTCCGTCCCCAGCCGTTCGATTGTGCGTCTACGGTACCGGATGCGACCGGCGAATATCCGTTCGATCCGCTGCCGCCAATCGCGCCGAATCCCTTCGCCTGCCCGGAGGCGACAGTGGAGACCGCGGGCAAGGGCAAAGGCAAAGGAAAGGCGAAAGGTCACGGTGGCAGTGAGACCAGGGCGGCAGGCTGGATGCACGGTCGTACGAATCGCGTCCTGTCGGAGCTGGCCGGCAAGGCTTCGGAGAAACTCCGTCGCTCGGAGACGATCCGCAACGTGCTGGACGCCGACGGCACCATCGGTTCCAACGAATGGGGTGTGACGCGCGCGCTCGGCGCCAACGGCCGACCGATCATCGCCAACGATCCTCATCTCTCTCTGAATACGCCCTCGACGTTCTATCCCATGGGTCTGGAAGCGCCGGGACTGAATGTCTTCGGCAGCACTTTCCCCGGCGTCGCCTTCGCGGTGCTCGGTCACAACAAGCACGTCCACTGGGGCGCGACCACGAATCGGATGGACGTGACGGACACGTTCTTCGAACTGCTCATCTTCGACGAGAACGGCCTGCCCGCGGCGACTGTTTTCCAGGGTGAGCCGGAGCCGGTCGAACTCATCCCGGAAACGTACTTCGTGAACAACGGCGGGACACTCGAGCAAGCCGCCGGCGTGCCGCCGTTCACGATCATCGTGCCGAGGCGTAACAACGGCCCGATCATCACGACGCTGTCGCCTCCGGCGCCCGGCGCCGCCGTCCCGGCGCTCAGCGTGCAGTACACCGGCTTCAGCGCAACGCGGGAGCTGGATACGTTCCGTCTGTGGAACGAAGCCCACAATTTGAAGGAATTCCGCGAAGGGCTGCAGTACTTCGACTTCGGTTCCCAGAACTGGGTCTACGGCGACAGTGCCGGCAACGTGGCCTATTTCGTTAGCGCCGAGATGCCGATCCGCGCCGACCTGCAGCAGGGCGCGCCGGCGCCCGGCACGGCGCCGTTCTTCCCGCCGGGCGTGCCGATCCCGCCGTGGCTGATCCGTGACGGGACCAGCGGCGCTCACGAGTGGCTGCCCGTGCAGAACCCCCAGCCGGGCCAGGCGATCCCTTACGAGATCCTGCGCCCGGACGAGATGCCGCAGACGATCAACCCGCCGGCCGGCTGGTTCGTGAATGCCAACAACGACCCGGCGGGCACGACACTGGATAACGACCCGCTGAATCAGCGCCGGAAGGGCGGTGACGGCATCTATTACCTGAACCCGGGTTATGCGGCGGGTTTCCGGGCCGGGACCATCACGAACCGGGTTCGTGAGTACGTGGCGACCCAGGGCGAACTCAGCCAGGAAGATC
>JARRPZ010000026.1:0-24186 GCA_037382365.1 Gammaproteobacteria bacterium | reverse complement strand
GCCTGCGGCCGGAGCACCTGGACGACGGCGGCGACCCGAACCGGCGGCGTATGATCGAGCTCTACCGTGTCTACCAGGAACAGTGCGACCGGGCCGGGCTGGTCGATTTCGCGGAGCTCCTGCTCCGCGCCCATGAACTCTGGCGCAAGGACCCGGAACTGCTGGCGCATTATCAGCGCCGTTTCCGCCACCTGCTGGTGGACGAATTCCAGGACACCAATGCCATCCAGTACGCCTGGCTGCGGATGCTCGCCGGCGGCAGCGGCATCCCCTTCGTCGTCGGCGACGACGATCAGTCCATCTATCGCTGGCGGGGTGCGCGGGTCGAGCACATACAGCGGTTGGCGCATGGGCAAGAACCTCTGGACCGAGGGCGGCGAGGGAGAACCCATCCGCATCTATGCGGCGTTCAACGAACGGGACGAGAGCGACTTCGTGATCAACCGGATCCGCGACTGGGTGACACAGGGCAACGCCCGGGCGGATATCGCGGTGCTGTATCGGTCCAACGCCCAGTCCCGCGTGCTGGAAGAGGCGCTCGTGAACGCCCGCATCCCGTACCGGGTCTACGGTGGCCTGCGATTCTTCGAACGTGCCGAGATCAGGGACGCCCTCGCCTACCTCCGGCTGATCGCCAACCGGGACGACGATGCGTCCTTCGAGCGGGTGGTGAATACGCCGACGCGCGGCATCGGCGCCCGCAGCGTGGAAGCCATGCGCTCCTACGCCCGGGCCAATGCCTGTTCCCTCTGGCGCGCCGCGGGCGCGCTGGCCAGCGACGACGGGGTCAATGCCCGCGCCTCGAACGCCATCCGGGCTTTCCTGAATCTCATCGAGACGATGGACCGGGACACGAAGGGCCTCGATCTCCACGAGCAGGTCGACCACGTGATCGGGGCCAGCGGCCTCGTCGAGCATTTCCGCAAGGAGAAGAGCGAACGCGCCACGACCCGGGTGGAAAACCTGGAAGAGCTGGTGAGCGCGGCCCGGGGCTTCGATCCGGAAACCACCGACACCGACATGCCCCCTCTCGACGCCTTCCTGGCGCACGCCGCGCTGGAGGCCGGCGAGGGCCAGGCCGACGCCTGGGAGGATTGCGTGCAGCTCATGACGCTGCATTCGGCCAAGGGACTCGAGTTCCCGCTCGTTTTCCTGTGCGGCATGGAAGACGGCCTGTTCCCCCACCAGCGTTCCATCTCGGATCCGGGCGGTCTCGAGGAGGAACGCCGGCTGTGCTACGTGGGTACGACGAGGGCCATGCGCCAGCTTTACATAACCTATGCGGAGCAGCGCCGCCTGCACGGCACGGACAGCTTCTCGCTGCCGTCCCGGTTCATCGCCGAGATACCGGCCGAACTCGTCGAGGAGATCCGGCCGCGCGCCCAGATCAGTCGCCCGGTCATCTCGCCGGCGCGCCGCACGCCGCGCCCGGGCCGCGAGCCCGCGGCGAGCGAAGACGGCATCCGGCTGGGGCAGCGTGTGCGTCACGGTAAGTTCGGCGAGGGCGTCGTGCTGAACTGCGAAGGCCAGGGAGCCCATGCGCGCGTCCAGGTCAACTTCGAGCGTGCCGGCACCAAGTGGCTGGTGCTGAGCTACGCCAATCTGGAACTGATGTAAACTGAGCGCCACGTCGGGCGAACCGGCAGCCGGCAACGCTATGAAGATACTCATCCTTGGCGCAGGGCAGGTCGGATCGTCCGCCGCCTATCACCTCTCCCGCGAAGAAGCCAACGAGGTCACGGTCGTCGATCGCGCGCCGGAGGTGCTGCGCGAACTGCAGGACCGTCTCGACATTCGCACGGTCGTCGGGCACGCCGCCTACCCGGACGTGCTGGCCCGCGCCGGTGCCAGCGACGCCGATATCATCATCGCACTCACCGACAGCGACGAGACCAACATGGTCGCGTGTCAGATCGCCTACACGCTCTACCACACGCCCACCAAGATCGCCCGCATCCGCGCGGCGGAATACATGAACGCCAAGAAACTGTTCACCCAGGAATCCCTGCCGGTGGACGTGCTGATCAGTCCGGAGCAGCTCGTCTGCGAGTACATCGAGCAACTCATCCTCTATCCCGGGGCGCTGCAGGTGCTGGAATTCGCCGATGGCCGGGTACGGCTGGTCGGTGCACGGGCCGACCGCGACGGCCTCCTTGTGGGCCAGCAACTGAAGAGCATGAAGGACCACATCCCGAACGCCGAAGCGCGCATCGCGGCCATCTACCGGGAAGGCAAGAGCATCACCCCCGAGGGAGACACCGTGATCCGCGAAGGCGACGAGGTCTTCTTCCTCGCGGCCCGCAAGGACATCCGCGTGTTCATGAGCGAGATGCGCAAACTGGACGATCCGATCCGTCGGGTGGTCATCGCCGGCGGCGGCAACATCGGCTTCCGTCTCGCCCTCGCCCTGGAGCAGACCAACCAGGTAAAGGTGATCGAGCGCAATCCGGAACGGGCGAGGCATATCTCGGAGCAGCTGGCGAAGGCGATCGTGCTGGTCGGCGATGCGGCCGACGAGGAACTTCTGCTCGAGGAGAACATCGATTCCACCGACGTATTCTGCGCCGTGACCAACGCGGAAGAGGCCAACATCCTCTCGGCCATGCTCTCGAAGCGCCTCGGCGCGCACAAGGTGATGGCGCTCATCAACCGGCCGTCTTATGCCGAACTGGTCGAGGCGGGTCCCATCGACGTCGCGATCTCGCCACAGCAGGTCACCATCGGGTCTCTGCTCGCCCACGTGCGGCGGGGCGATGTGGTGAAGGTGCATTCTCTGCGCCGGGGCGCCGCCGAGGCGATCGAGGCCGTGGCCCACGGCACCCGCGAGAATTCGAAGGTCGTGGGGCGCCCCATCGAGGAGATCCCGGTGCCGCGCGGGACGAGCATCGCCGCGCTGGTCCGGGGCGACGAAGTGATCTTCGCCCACCACGATACGGTCGTGGAAGCCGACGATCACGTGATCCTGTTCATGACGGACCGGCGCCACATAGAGGAAGTCGAGGATCTCTTCCAGGTGGGGGTATCGTTCGTCTGAGCGGTGCGCCGGACCGGATCATCCTCGTGTACATACAGGAACCGAACGGCCGATGAACCGCCGCGTGGTCCAGCGCATCCTCGGTCTGTTGCTGATGATGTTCAGCGTGACCATGCTGCCACCCGTCATCGTCTCACTGATCTATAAAGACGGCGGCTGGCTCGCCTTCATCGAGGGCTTCCTGCTCAACGTGGCCGCTGGCTTTTTCATCTGGCTGCCGGCGCGACATGCCAAGACGGATCTGCGCCTGAGGGACGGCTTCCTCGTGGTGGCATCGTTCTGGCTCGTCCTCGGTACGTTCGGCGCCGCACCGCTCTATTTCTCCGATATGCCGACGATGTCCTTCACGGACGCCGTGTTCGAATCCATGTCCGGGCTGACGACCACCGGCGCCACGGTGCTGACCGGCCTCGACGCACTGCCGGAATCCGTGCTCTGGTACCGCCAGCAGCTCCAGTGGCTCGGCGGCATGGGCATCATCGTGCTCGCGGTCGCCATCCTGCCGATGCTCGGTGTCGGTGGCATGCAGCTCTACCGGGCGGAAACGCCGGGGCCGATCAAGGACACGAAGCTCACACCCCGTATCACGGAGACCGCGAAAGCACTCTGGTACCTGTATCTCGGATTCACGCTGATCTGTGCCGTTGCCTACTGGATAGCCGGCATGAACATCTTCGATGCGCTGTGCCACAGTTTCAGCACGGTCGCCATCGGGGGTTTCTCCACGCACGACCTGAGCATAGGTCACTTCCAGAGCACGGCGATCAACCTGATCGCGGTGCTGTTCATGTTCCTCGCCGGCATCAATTTTTCCCTTCATTTCTTCGCCTGGCGCTACAACAGCATCGTCCATTACTTCAAGGATCCGGAGTTCCGTGCCTATTCGTTCATACTCGCCACGCTGGTGATCACGATCGTGATCGTGCTCGCGTTGCGGGGCACTTACGACAATCCGCTGCAGGCGATGGAACACGGGTTGTTCCAGGCGGTCTCCATCGCCACCACGACCGGATTTACCACGGCGAACTACTCCGCGTGGCCGGGTGCGGTTCCGGTCGTGCTGATATTCGCCAGCTTCATCGGCGGCTGTGCCGGCTCGACGGCGGGAGGCATGAAGGTGATCCGCTGGCTGCTCATCTACAAGCAGGGTCTGCGGGAGATCGCACGACTCGTCCACCCGAGCGCGGAGATACCCGTGAAACTGGGCGCGATGGCGGTACAGACGCGGGTCATCGAGGCCGTATGGGGTTTCTTCTCTGTCTACGTCGTCGTCTTCGCGGTCATGATGACGCTCATGCTCTCGGCCGGACTGGACCAGGTGACGGCCTTCTCGGCGGTGGCAGCGGTACTGAACAATCTGGGTCCGGGGCTGGGCGACGTCGCCAGCGGCTTCATGACCGTGCCGACGCTCGGCAAGTGGGTGGCCGTCCTGGCCATGGTCATGGGACGGCTGGAGATATTCACGCTGCTCGTGCTCATGACGCCGGTATTCTGGCGGCGCTGATGGCAGCCACCGTCCGCACCGGGAGGCAGCCGCCGCCATGAAGGCCCCCGGTGTCTCTGTCCTCGACCGGATCAGTGTCGCGACGGGCCGTGCGGTATCCTGGCTGACTCTATTCATGGTGCTCGTGACCTGCGTCGTCGTCGTGATGCGCTACGCGTTCGATGCCGGTTTCATCTGGTTGCAGGAATCCATCACGTGGATGCACGCCGCCGTATTCATGCTCGGCGCCGCCTATACGCTGGAGCAGGATCAGCACGTGCGGGTCGACATCTTCTACCGGCGGTTGTCGGACAGGGGCAAGGCACTGGTGGACATCGGCGGCGTCCTCTTCCTGCTGCTGCCGCTGACGGCCTATTTTTTCTGGGAGTCCTGGGACTATGTCGAGACGTCCTGGCGGATCCGCGAGGCGTCGCGGGAAGCGGGCGGCCTGGCCTATCCCTGGACCCCGCTGCTGAAGTCGCTGCTGTTGATCATGCCCGCGACAGTCGCGCTGCAGGGCATCGCGATGCTGTGGCGCTCGCTCCGGACGCTGCGCCGGGGCTACCGGGTGCGGCCGGATGACGCGGACAGCGAGGACATCAGGGGCTGATCATGGGCTGGATGTCGCTGGTCCTTTTCCTCGGGGTGATACTCGTTCTGCTGGCGGGATTCCCGGTCGCATTCACGCTGGGCGGGACCGCCCTCGTTTTCGCGACCATCGGGATCGGCGTGGGTGCGTTCGATGCCGCATTCCTGTCCAGCATCCCGAACCGGCTCTACGGGATCATGGGAAACGAGACCCTGGTGGCGGTACCACTGTTCGTCTTCATGGGAATCACGCTCGAGCGGGCGCGGATCGCGGAGGAGTTGCTCGATACGCTCTCCGCACTGTTCGGACGGCTGCGCGGTGGCCTCGGTATCTCCGTCACTCTCGTCGGGATGCTGCTGGCCGCGAGCACCGGCATCGTCGGCGCGACCGTCGTCACCATGGGGCTGCTGTCTCTGCCCACCATGTTGAAACGCGGCTATTCGCCGGCGCTGGCCTGCGGCACGATCTGCGCGTCCGGCACCCTCGGGCAGATCATCCCGCCGTCCATCATCCTGGTTCTGCTCGGCGACGTGCTGTCGTCCGCGTACCAGGAGGCTCAGCTCGAGCAGGGGATTTTCTCGCCCAAGACCGTATCCGTCGGCGACCTGTTCGCCGGTGCCCTGATACCCGGCCTGCTGCTCGTGGTGCTCTACGTGGTGTATCTCGTCGCCAGGGCGATCCTGAGCCCGGATTCAATGCCGGCACCGGCCGACGCTCCCGGCGAGAGCCAGGGACTCGCCGGCCGGGTCGTGAAGGCGCTGCTCCCGCCACTGGCTCTGATCATGGCCGTGCTCGGTTCGATACTGGGCGGGATAGCGACCCCCACCGAGGCGGCGGCGGTCGGTGCGATGGGCGCGCTGCTGCTGGCTCTCGGCCGGCGCCAGATCGACCTGAGCCGACTGCGGGACATCATGGAGGGCACCGTCCGCGTCAGCAGCATGGTGTTCATGATCCTCATCGGCGCTTCGGTATTCTCGGTGGTGTTCCGCGGCTACGGCGGAGACGATGCGGTGGCCGCCATACTCCGGGATCTGCCGGGAGGCCTGTTCGGCGCCGTCGTCCTGGTCATGCTGGTGATGTTCCTGCTCGGCTTCGTGCTCGATTTCATCGAGATCACCTTCGTCGTGGTGCCGATCGTCGGGCCGATCCTCCTGGCCATGGGACTCGACCCGGTCTGGCTCGGCATCATGATCGCGATCAATCTCCAGACCTCCTTCCTGACGCCGCCTTTCGGTTTCGCGCTGTTCTACCTGCGCGGCGTGGCGCCTCCCGAAGTACGCACCAGCCAGATCTACCGCGGCGTGATCCCCTTCGTCGCGATCCAGCTCGCGACGCTGGGCCTGCTGGCACTGTGGCCGGAACTGGTGACCTGGTTACCCGCGCGCATCTACGGGCCGTAGAAGGGTCTTCCCGAAGGCCCTCCTGCATGTCTTTCCAGGGGGAGGGGCTCCGGCCCATGGGTCTGGGCGCTCGCGCTAGCCGTCGCGTGCCTCGAGGTAGGCCTTCTCGGTGATGTCCTGGAACGGCGCCGAGCGCTGCATGAATGACTCCTGGGAGGCACGGATCTTCGCGATCAGCGGGTCCCTGGCGCTCATCTCGTCGAGCACCTCCCGTGTGAGCTTCTTCAGCTGTTCCAGCACCGGCTGAGGGAATCGCCGCAACTCGACGGACCCGTCCTTGAGTATGGTCTGCAGTGCCTCGGCATCCCGGTATGCGAATTCGGCCCGCATGTCGTTGTTCACGGACTGGCTGGCGAGTTCGACCACGGACTGGAGATCGGGCGGCAGACTGTCCCACGCTTCCCTGTTGACGATGCATTCCAGCGTCGGGCCC
This sequence comes from Gammaproteobacteria bacterium, assembly GCA_037382365.1. Taxonomy (GTDB): domain Bacteria; phylum Pseudomonadota; class Gammaproteobacteria; order Steroidobacterales; family Woeseiaceae; genus Lentisalinibacter. Next base: position 17,247 of record JARRPZ010000026.1, on the reverse strand, counting down.
GGTTCGTGCCAGCCGGGGTAGTAGTAGTAGCGCGCCGCCTTGTTCAGACCGAAAGCGACGTCGTTGTATGGGCCCACCCATTCCGTCGCATCGATGGAGCCGGTCTGCAGCGCCGTGAAGATCTCGCCGCCGGGCAGGCTGACCGGCGTCCCGCCGGCGCGCCGCAGCACCTCGCCGCCGAGGCCGGGGATGCGCATCTTGAGCCCCGCCAGGTCGTCCACCGTATCGATGGCCTTGTTGAACCAGCCACCCATCTGCACGCCCGTGTTGCCAGCTGCATGCGGCACGAGATCGAACGGCGCATAGGTTTCGCGCCAGAGCTCCATCCCGCCGCCGTAGAAAAGCCAGCCGTTCATCTCGTGGGAATTCAGTCCGAAGGGAATCGCCGTGAAGAACTGGGCCGCCTCCACCTTGCCCTTCCAGTAATAGGCTGCGCCATGGCCCAGTTCGGCCGTGCCCTGGGACACGGCATCGAAGACCTCGAAGGGCGGGACGAGCTCGCCGGCCGCATACACGTGGACCTTGATGCGCCCGCCGGAGGCCTGTTCGATCCGCCGTGCCACATTCGTCGCGCCACGGCCGAGCCCCGGGAAATTAGGCGGCCAGGTGGTCACCATCTTCCAGTTGTAGACCCGACCCCCCGACCGCTGCTCGGCGGGTGCGCCGCTATCCTGTCCCGCGCCGCAGCCGGTGAGCCCCGCCGCCAGTGCCCCGGCGCCGACGCCCGTCACGAAATCCCGTCTCTTCATGGCTCTCCCCGCTGGCCGTTCGACCGAGTGTAGTCCGCTGCGGGGGGAGCGCCAAGCGTGGCAGGCACGCGGGTCTTTCTCCCACTCCGAGGTTCTGGTGGGCGTGAATCCGCTCGTGATCCCCACTTTATTTCCTTAATAATGTTTTGTGGGATTATTGTTTAAATATTTACGTCCAAGCCCCCTCTGGTGGGATAAATAAACAGGGAGGCGCGCCCGGGCCGGCCACGTCCTTGTGGGACCGCCCCGACGGCGCGCCTCCCCGTCGCCGCGCTCTCTGGCCCGGCGGAGGGTAGACTGCCGGTCCCGCGGACAGGCAGCATCTGCCTTATCTCGATCCGCGCAGAGAGAATCGCCGGGATGATCGGTCTGTTGCAACGTGTCACCGCGGCCGCCGTACATGTCGACGGCGACGAGATCGCTCGCATAGGCACGGGCCTGCTCGTGCTGGTGGGTGTCCAGCGGGAGGATACGGACCGCGACGCCGCGCGCCTCGCGGAGCGGCTGCTGGGGTACCGCGTATTCCCGGACGAAGAGGGTCGCATGAACCGCTCGGTCACCGATATCGGCGGCGACATCCTGCTCGTGCCCCAGTTCACGCTCGCCGCCAATACACGCAAGGGTACCCGCGCCAGCTTCACCAGCGCCGCGCCGCCCGCCGAGGGACGCCGCCTCTTCCATCGTCTGGCGGAGGATATGGCCGCGGCGCATGGCCGCATCGCGACCGGTGTTTTCGGCGCGGACATGCAGGTATCGCTGATCAACTCGGGGCCGGTCACGTTCTGGCTGGAGACCTGAGAGCGGGGCAGGGACCCTCACGGGGCGGCCGATGCTCGCCATCCGGGAACCACGGCACATGTTGACCAGTCGAATTGACGTATCATCGGCCCCCTGGGAGTTGGCGATTGGGCTGGCTGACATTCACAATGCACACAGGAACGCCTGTGGAGTGATCGGGACATGTTAGGGAACATCAGTATCTGGCAGTTGTTGATCGTGCTGGTGATCGTCATCGCGATCTTCGGCACGAAGAAGCTCAGAAACATGGGCTCCGACGTCGGGGAGGCGGTCCGCGGTTTCCGCAATGCCATGGACGACGCCGACAAGGAACCGGAGCAGAGAAACCTGCCGGACAGCGAGCAGAAGGACGCTGACTTCGACACGCGCAGCACGGAGAGCCAGTCCAGCTCCAAGACCGGCAAGTCCTGAGCCGGCACCCGCCGTGTTCGACGTCGGATTCTCCGAACTCGTCCTCCTCTTCATCATCGGGCTCCTCGTGCTGGGTCCCGAGAAGCTGCCGCAGGTGGCCAACAAGCTCGGCGGCTGGGTGGGTCAGGCGCGGCGCATGACGCGCATGCTGAAGCGCCAGATCGAGGACGAGCTGGAATTCTCCAAGGTACGCGAGTCGGTCAATCAACCGCTCTCGTCGGTAATGGACAAACCCGCCGCGAAACCGAAACCGGAGGGGGACAAGCCGCGCTACGAAGAGGGAGAGGACGACGAGACCGGCTACGGCGAGACCGGCCACGAAGACGCCGGCGATCGTCCGGCAGACCGCCCGGTGCCGGATCCCGCGGCGCCCGAGCCGGCCGATGAAGAAGCGGAGACGGAAGCGAAGGACAAGCAGGCGTCGTCATGACCGACGGCGAGGAGAACCAGGCGGGGGAGGGCGCGGAACCCCTCGAAGAAGCCACTCTGATCTCTCACCTGATCGAGCTGCGCTCTCGGCTGCTCAAGGCTACGCTGGCCGTGCTGGCCGTATTCGTCGTCCTCGTGCCCTTCGCGCCACAGATCTTCACGCTGGTCTCCACGCCGCTGGTGAATGCGCTGCCCGAAGGTAACAGCATGATCGCCACGCAGGTGGCCTCGCCGCTGCTGACGCCGTTCAAGCTCGCGTTCTTCACCGCCCTGTTCATCGCCATGCCCGTAGTCCTCTATCAGACCTGGGCCTTCATTGCGCCCGGGCTCTACAAGCGGGAGAAGCGGGTCGCACTGCCGCTGCTCGCCTCCAGCATCTTCCTCTTCTACCTGGGCATCGCCTTCGCCTACTTCGTGGTCTTCCCGCTGATGTTCGGTTTCTTCACCAATATCGCCCCGTCGGAAGTGGCGGTGATGACGGATATCGCGGCCTACCTGGATTTCATAACGACGATATTCTTCGCCTTCGGGCTCGCGTTCGAGGTTCCGATCGCGACGGTGCTGCTGGTGTGGGCCGGCTTCACCACGCCCGAGAAGCTGGGCAAGGCGCGCCCTTTCGTCTTCCTCGGGGCTTTCGTCGCCGGCATGCTGCTGACCCCGCCGGACATGATCAGCCAGACGCTGCTGGCGATCCCGGTGTATCTGCTCTATGAGGCGGGGATCTTCATGTCCCGCGTGATGGTCCGCGATCGGGAGGCGAGTGACGAGGAGGCCGGAGCGGCCGGGACCGGAGATGGCTGAACGAGGTTAGCCGCCATGCAGGATTTCGAGAAACTCGGCGCCTTCTACCTCGGCAAGGCCGTGGACGCAGCGAGCGGCGAAACCGGCGACGGGCTCGTGCTGTACGACTCGAAGGACCTCACCACCCACGCCGCGATCATCGGGATGACCGGCAGCGGCAAGACCGGTCTGGGCATCGGCATCATCGAGGAAGCCGCGATGGATCACGTGCCGGTGATCGCCGTCGACCCGAAAGGTGACCTCGGTAATCTCCTGCTCACGTTCCCGGACCTGTCCACCGATGATTTCGAGCCCTGGGTCAATCCGGCCGAGGCAATGAACCGGGGACAGACGGTGCGACAGTATGCGACCGAACAGTCGGGCCTCTGGAAGAAAGGGCTGGCCGGCTGGGGGCAGGACGGCGAGCGTATCCGCCGCCTGCGAGAGAACGTCGACATGGCCATCTACACGCCGGGCTCGACAGCCGGGCTGCCCATCTCCGTGCTGCGCTCTTTCGCAGCCCCGGACGCGGCGTTCCGGGACGACCGTGATCTGTACCGCGAACGGGTGCAGGCCACCGCCACCAGCGTCCTGTCGCTGCTCGGCATCGAGGCGGATCCGGTGACGAGCCGCGAGCACATTCTGGTCTCCAGCCTGCTCGACGCCGCCTGGAGCGAGGGCCGGGATCTCGACGTCGCGACGCTGATCGGCCTCATCCAGACGCCGCCGATGAAACGTATCGGCGTGATGCCCCTGGATTCCTTCTACCCGCCCGACGAACGCTTCGAACTGGCCATGCAGCTGAACAGTCTGCTTGCGGCGCCGGGCTTCGAGGTCTGGATGGAGGGCGAGCCCCTCAGCGCCAGGGGACTGCTCTACACCGATGAGGGCAAGCCCCGGATATCGGTGCTGTCCATCGCCCACCTCTCCGATGCGGAGCGCATGTTCTTCGTCGCGATGCTGCTGAACGAACTGATCGCCTGGATGCGGTCACAACCGGGCACCGCCAGCCTGCGTGCGATCCTCTACATGGACGAGATATTCGGCTACATGCCACCGGTGGCGAATCCGCCGTCCAAATCGCTGCTGCTGACACTGCTGAAGCAGGCGCGCGCCTACGGACTGGGGCTGGTGCTGTCCACACAAAACCCGGTGGATCTCGATTACAAGGGTCTGTCGAATACCGGCACCTGGTTCATCGGCCGGTTGCAGACGGAGCGCGACAAAGAGCGGATGCTCCAGGGCCTCGAGGGTATCGATGCCGGCCGGGGTTTCCGACGGGACGAGATCGAACGGATCATCACCGGCCTGGGCAAGCGCCGATTCCTGCTGCACAACGTCCACGAGGACGGGCCGGTAATCTTCAATACCCGCTGGGCGATGTCCTATCTGGCGGGCCCTCTGACCCGGGACCAGATCCGACGGCTCATGGCCGAGCGGCTGGCGGGTGAGGAGGAAAGCGCGCAGTCCGCGCCGGAGGAGACGTCGGCGCAGCCCGCCGACCTGTCGGCAGCACCGCCCGTGCTGCCGCCGGGAATCCGGCAGTACTGGCTGCCGGCCGGGCGCGCGAATCCGGGTGACGTCGTCTACCGGGCACGCGTGGCCGGCGCCGGGGAAGCGCGATACACGAGCGCTCGATACCATGTCGACGAGGAACGCCGCTATCTGCTCGTCGCGGCGGCCGGCGAAGGCGTCGTGGGGCTCGACTGGGACGACGCGGGCGAACTGCCGATCGCCGTCGACGCGCTGGAAGCCGAAGGCTTGCCGGGAGCCGCCTACGAACCTCTGCCGGAATCACTGACTGCCCCGGCACAATACACGCGGTGGGAGCGGGACCTGAAACGCTGGATCCGCACCGAGCGCCCGCTCGTGCTGTACCGGAACCGCCAGCTCAAATGCATCTCCGAACCCGGTGAAGCGGAAGGTGACTTCCGTATCCGACTGCAGCAGGTGGCCAGTGAACAGCGCGATCAGGCCGTGGCAAAACTCCGCAAGCGCTATGCGTCCAGGGTGAACACGCTGGAGAACCGGCTGTTGCGCGCCCGCCAGGCGGTCGAACGCGAGAGCGAGCAGGCGACTCGGAAGCGGATAGACACCGTCCTCTCCGTCGGCACCGCCATCCTCGGCGCGGTACTCGGGCGCAAGCGACTGTCGAAGACCTCTGCCGACCGGATCGGGACCGCCGTCAAGAAGGCGGGTGACGTGGGCAAGGAGACGGCGGACGTGGAACGGGCACGGGAAACGGTCGCGCACATCGAGTCGGAACTCGCCGACCTCGACGCCCAGCTGGAACAGGAGATCAGTGAGCTCGATACGGCTTTCGACGCCCAGGCCGCCGAACTCGAGGAGATACCCGTGCGGGCGAAAGCCGCCGACGTGCACCTGCATTTCGTGGGCGTGCTCTGGGTACCTTACCGGCGTACCGCCGACGGCGGGCTCGTGCCACTGGCAGGCTGATCCGGGCCTACTCCGCCGGCCCGTACTCCTCCTCGTCACCCGACCCGAGCGACGCGACAGTCTTCTTCAGGAAGTAATCCGTGTGCCCGGGCGGGTGATCCGCCAGCTCGGCGAACACCTCGTAGCCCATCTTCTGATAGAAGCCCAACGCCTGAAAACTGGTGGTACCGACCTGGAAACGGTTCACACCCCGGTCGAGTGCAAGTCGCTCCAGCCTCATCAGCAGTTCGGTGCCCACATGGCGCCCGCGAAATTCCTCATCGACCCACAGTCTCTCGACGTACAGCCAGCCCCAGCCGACATAGCCCGTTGCCCCGCCGCGCACCCGCCCGGTCGGATCGCGCACGAAGACGCCTACCGGCACGTGGACGGAAGGTCCGATCTGCGAATCATTCCAGGCCGACAACCCGCGGCGCACGGCTTCGACGGCGGATGCGTCCGGGTTCACCATCGCCTGGAAGGCGAGATCGGAACGCCGCCACCGGCGCACGAGCCAGTCGGAGAGGCGCCTCCTCAGGGTGAGCCCACCCATTATTCCTTGAGACACCGCCCGGCGTAAGCCAGCTCGACGTCCGCCGACTCCAGCAGGCATTCGTTGTCGTAGGTGCGCCCGTCCATGCCACAGACGGGCTGGTACCCCGGCGGGCAATTCACACCACTGCACATCCCCGGCGCGGAGATACGCGCCCCCGCCCGCTCCGCCTCACAGGCGTTTCCGTACGTCACGCCGTCGGCCCCGCAAACCGGGACGAACATGCCGGGGCACGGGCGCGTGTTGCACGCATTCAGTTCGACGACCCGCACGGACCGTGCCTCGGCCCGGCAGGCATTTTCATAGGTGACACCATCCTCACCGCAGACCGGCGCATAGATGTCGGGGCAGTTCGTCACGTCACATATGCCATCCCGCTGTACCGTGACCCGGGCCAGCTGCGCCTGGCACCGATTGCGGAAGGTGCGACCGTTCATGCCGCAGACCGGCTCATAGGTGGCGGGGCACTCGGCCTCTTCGCAGATCCCGTAACTCACGACCTCGACGCCCGCACGCTCCGCATAGCAGTCGTTGCTGTAGGTATTGCCATCCGAACCGCAGACCGGCCGGAAGCGGTCCGGGCAGTTCTGCTGCGCCCGGCAGACACCGGCCGTGGCGCGGGTATGGCCGGCCGCTGCGGCCATGCAGGCATTGGGATAGGTCTTGCCGTCGGGTCCGCAGACGGGCTCGTAGACGTCCGGACACACCACGTCCTGCTCGTGGCCGGGCAATGCGATCTCCCCTGCGCTCCCGTCCGCGTCATCCGGCGCCGGCTCCTGGGCGGAGACGTTCAGGGACAACAGGGCGCAGACGAGGAGGGCTGCGCGGCGATGTGCGAAATGGTTCATCCTGGAAAAATCATAGCTTCGCTCCCGTGGCGTTTCGGTGACGCGTTCGACAGTCGGGCCCCGAATCCGTTCGGTGATCAGCGGGGCGTCGCGCTACCCCACCATTGCCAGGAAAGCGTTTTCGGCCCGCCGGGGACGTACATGCTGTCTTCCTCATCGATGCGAAAGCCACCGTCCCGGATCAGGGCGGGTATGTCCCGGGTCAGCCGGCATCCCCCCGCGATGCGGCTCCAGGGCCCCTCGAGGCGTTTCTGCCAGCGACGCACCCCCTCGTCCGGCGCAAGGCCGTGTTCGCAGAACAGGAGTCGGCCCCCCGGCCTCAGCACCCGGCGCATCCCGGCGAGCGCCGCCGCCGTATCCGGGATGGTGCAGAGCGTGAACGTGCACAGGACCGTATCCACGCTGGCATCGGCCAGGGGAATTTCCTCTCCCGGCAGGTCGATGAATTCGAACTCGGTGCGGAGCGGTTGCAGGCGCTTCCGAGCCAGGTGGCGCATGCCCTCGGAGGGCTCCAGCGCCCAGATCCGGCTGACCTTGTCCATGTCGTAGTAGGGGAGATTGAGTCCGCTGCCGAACCCGATCTCCAGGACCTCGCCCCGGGCAGCGGGGACGACTTTCTCCCGCTGCTTGCGGATCGCCCGGAAACCGCAGGCAAGATTCAGGGCGTGGGGCAACACGTAGTGCTCGTACAGACTCATGTCGATCCTTCCCGTCCGCTTCCGCCTCGGCCCGGCAACTCGATGAACTCGCGCTCGTAACCGCGGCTGGCCAGCCAGTCCTTCAGCGCGGCGCCGGTGCCCATCGGCCAGGGGCGCACCTGTTCGACGGGCACCGCCCGCCAGTCCGCGAGTTCGCTTTCGTCCAGCCGCACCTCGCCGGCACCGGCGACGACGTGGTAGGCGATTATCAGCTGGTTCATGCGATAGAAGGGATACATGCCGACGTAGTCTCCCAGCTCGGCATCCAGCCCGATCTCCTCCCGCGTCTCCCGGAGTACCGCCTCCGCCGGCATCTCGCCGTACTCGAGGAAGCCGGTCACCAGGCCGTACCAGCTTTCCGGCCAGCCGTGACTGCGCACCAGGATGATGTGACCGTCCCGTTCCACGATGGCGGCGACCACCGGCGCCGGGTTGTTCCAGTGCACGAAGCCGCAGTTCTCTGCCGGACAGACCCGTCTCGGGCTGCCGCCGCGCTCTTCCTCGACCAGTGGCGCGGCACAGTGCGGACAGTATCGATATTCAGTCACCGGACACGCTCCGGGCTCGGGGCGACGGGCCAAGCTCGGCCGGCTGCGGCGCACGTCCGCACTCGAGTCCACGGCGGGCCGAGTCGATCTCCGCGGCGTCGGAAACGTCACCGCCGGCGAAGTAGCGGAACAGCGCGATGCCCCGCGTCGTCGGCGACCTCACGATCAGCGGGCGACCGGTCGTCCGGACGTCGTCCACCGGCCCGTCCACGATAATGAATCTCAGCTCTCCCGAGTCGATCTGCTGATCGTTGATAGTGAAGAAGTTGTCGGTATTCATCGCGTACAGCGAGACCGACATGTAGGTTTTCGGGATCGCCGTCTTCACCGACCATGGGCCCGCTTCCAGGTCATAAACACAGACCGAATAAAGAAGGTCCGGGCTCGGACGAACGACGGTGCGGGAGGCCGCGTCCGGCCGCGGCGCATGGATGAGTCCGTCGGGGCCCGCCGCTTCGGACAGGCGATTCCACGCCGTACCCATGACCAGCCTCGGATAGGCCTGGATCGCAGCGACGTGGGTCGCGGCCGCGATCGCCAGCACACCTGCCAGCCAGCCGATGAAACGACGACGGCCGCGACGCGGCTCAGCCATCGTCGTCCAGCCTTTCTATGCGTGGCAGGATATCGGCGGCGGGATCGCCTGCCGGGTTGTAGAGACGCAGGAACAGGTCGAATCGCCCGGCCTCTCCCAGGGGGAGCCAGTCGCCGGGCCGCGGGCGGCTGGAGACCAGGATCGCGAATGCGCCATCCGCATCCCGGGTCACGGTCTCGCTGCTGAATGAATACCGGTCACGGTCATTGGGGATCAGGTAGTGATCGGCGCCGTAGGCGGTGATGCTCCACCATCGTGCCGGCAGATCCCCGCCGCTGACCCGGTACGTGGCGTCGGCGCTCAGGGTCCGGCCGTCACTGTCCCGGGAGGCGACGAAATACACGGCCTCGTCGCGGGTCAGACCCAGCAGCGCGTGTCTGGCCACCCGGGCCCGGTCCCAGGCGCCCGCCGCGGGACTCCCCACCAGCGGGTTGAAGTCCCAGGCGCCATAGGCCACGGCGGTGCCCGCGCCGCCCGTGATCGCGTACCAGGCACTGCCCAGCCCCAGCAGGAGTCCGGCCAGTGCCATGCTCAGCAATCGGGGCGTTCTACCCATGGATCAAGCTCAACTCTCCAGACCGGGCCCTGCGCCGGCACCGCAGAGGATAGCAGGGCCTTCCCGCCCGGCGGGCGGCAGGGCTTCAGCCGGGATATCCGGACGGACGCTTGGCCGCCTCGAGTCGTTGCCGATCCGCCCGTTCACGCACCAGATTCCGGTCCGCCAGGCCGACGAGTTCCCAGGGGTCGTCACCATCCTCGGGGTAGATCGCAGCGCCGAGGCTCGCACCGACCCGTATGATCCGGCGGCCGACACTGAAGGTGGTCGCATGGACACTGTTACGGATACGCAGCATCAGCTTCCCGGCCTGGGACCGGTCGAGCCCCGGTGCGAGCAGGATGAATTCGTCGCCGCCGAGCCGGGCCAGGATGTCGACCCGCCTGGCGCAGCGCCGGACGGCTTTCACCACCAGCAGCAGGGCCCGATTACCCGCCTCGTGGCCGAACGCCTCGTTGATCTGTCTCAGCTCGTCCACGTCGACCACGATCAGGGCGTAGTGCTCGCCCGCTTCACCCGCCCGGCGGTGCACCTCTTCGAGACGGCGGGAGAAGGCGCGCAGGTTGAATTGCTCGGTGAGGGGATCCTGCTCGCTCAGGCGACGGATGCGCTCTCTCGAGACCCGGATATTTTCGGCCAGGAGCATCGTCAGCACGGTCACGAGTGCCATGGGTGCCAGGCGGGTGAACAGTGCGGCGAATTCCCGCCCCTCGGCCTCGCCGCGACTCACCGCCATCAGCACGAACAGGCAGGCGATCAGCGCCACGAACAACCAGACGGTGGTGTAGCGGCCGAAGACCAGCGCACTGGTCACCAGCGGCAACAGGTAGAGATTGATCAGCGGGCTGTCGATGCCGCCGGTCTGCCAGCTCACTGCGGTAACGAACAGGGTCATCAGGCCGAGCTCGAGTCCGATCAGCACCCGCGGCAAGCGCCGCGCCATCGGCGTGTATCGGAGCAGCAGGATGCTCGCGGCGAACGCGGCGACGAAGGCGATGTAGAGCACCGGACCCCCGGCAGCGAAATCCGCGAACCAGGCGTAGACCAGGGCCAGCGCCACCAGCAGCCACTCCACCTCGACCACGCTGCGGGCGAAACCGCGGAGTTCCGCCCACTCCAGGTCCGGCAGGTCGCGATTTTCCCCGGTCACGGCCTCTGTCTTCCCGCCGCATCAAAGCGTGGCGCGGATGGGATTCGTCCGTCGCAGGCGTGACTCGACCTCGGTCGCCCGCTCTTCGCCGACCAGGGCAGCCACGAGTTCGAGGGCGAAGTCCATGGCGGTGCCCGCACTGCGAGAAGTGATGATCCGGCCGTCGCGCACCACGGCATCCGCCTCGAGTTCCAGCCCCCGGTCCCGGTGCGGTTCGAGAAACCCGGGGAAGCTGGTCGCCTTGCGCCCGTCGAGCAGCCCGGCAGCCGCGAGCACCTTGGGTGCCGCGCAGATCGCCGTGGTGAAGCGACCGTCGGCCGCCATCTCGACGAGCAGATCCCGGATGCGCGGATCGGCTTCCAGATTGTCCGCTCCCGGGAGTCCGCCGGGCAGTACGATCATGTCGAAGTGCCGGGACAGCACGTCGTCCAGCACCTCGTCGGGGACGAGCGGAATACCGTGGGAGCCGTGCACCGGCCCGGACACCAGTCCGGCGACGGTCACATCCGCACCGGCACGGCGCAGGACGTCGATCACAGTGACGGCCTCTATTTCTTCGAAGCCGTCTGCAAGCGGTACGAGGACGGTGGCCATGATTGCTTCGCCTCCGAGGTTCTCAGGCGGACCAGTTCGCCGGGACTGACCAGTTCGATGCCGCGGCGTGCCAGTCCCGGCAGCTCCTTTTCCAGCAGGGCGAGCGTGTCGTGATAGGGGTGGCCGATGGCGAGCGCCGTTCCATGCTCGAGCGCCGTGGCGATCAGCCGGTCGAATTCCCGTCGCACCGTCCCGGGTTCGCGATCGGGGTCCAGGAACACGTCCCGCCGTGCCGCGGGGATGCCGGACTCGCGGGCGATGCCCAGCGCGACGCTGGCGGCCGTCGTGTAGCTATCGATGAAAAACAGACCCTGACGCCGGGAGATCTCCTCCATGAGCCATGTCATGTGACCCGGATGGCGGGTCAGGAGGCTGCCGCGGTGGTTGTTGATGCCGGTTACGTGGGGCACGGAGGCGAGCTGCGCCGAGAAGCGGGTGCCGAACTGCCGCCGCGTCGTATCCAGCTGCAGCAGGCCGGGCTCCGGATCGACGTCGTCGAGAGACTGCATCGGCAGGTGCAGGAGGACCTCCTTGCCCGAACGGTGGGCGAATTCCGCCAGCCACACGGCGTACGGGGTATCGGGCAGCACCGCATAGCCCACGGCTCCCGGCAGCAGGATGCTGCGCACGCCGGCCTGCCGGTCGTAACCGAGATCGTCGATGATGATGGCGATGCGGGGCGCGTTCTGCGCGGCAGCCTCTGCGGGCAGCCACAGCACGCAGGCCAGAAGCGCGGCGAGGACTCGCCCCGGGCGTGTCACGGAGCCTTGCTTTGGAGGATGCGCGGCCGCGCCATGCGATCGACGGCCGTGGCGAGCTGCAGATCGGCGTCAGGGTCCGGCGGCGTCATGATGCTGGAGAGTACCGGCGCCTCCGTCGGTTGCTCGACGATGACGTCGGGACGGATACCCGTTTCGTGGATGCTGGCGCCGGATGGCGTGAAATAACGGGACGTGGTGAGCTTGATGGCGTGACCGTTGGACAGCGGCATCACCGTCTGTACGGAGCCCTTGCCGAAGGTCGCGGTACCGAGGATGGTCGCACGATCATTATCCTGCAGCGCACCGGCCACGATCTCCGAGGCGGACGCGGAGCCGCCGTTCACGAGCACCACCAGCGGCGCGCCATCCAGCAGGTCGCCGCGCCTGGCACTGTGAGAGAAGCGCGCCTCCTCGCTGCGGCCTTCCGCGGATACGATCAGCCCTTCCTCGAGGAACAGGTCCGAGACGTCCACTGCCGCGTCGAGGACACCGCCGGGATTATTTCGGAGATCGAGTACCAGGCCGGAGAGCACGGCGCCGTGGCTCTCTTCGAGCCCACGCAGCGCACGTTTCAGATCCCGGCTGGTACTCTCGCTGAACTGGGTCACCCGGATATAGCCGAGACCGTCCTCCAGCATGTGGGCCCAGACGCTTTCCACGTGGACGTTGGCGCGCAGGAGGGAGAAATCCATCGATTCCTCGCCGCGGATGACCGTCAGCTTCACCCGGCTGCCGACCTGGCCGCGCATGCGGCTCACGGTGTCCGCGAGATTATCGTGATCGACCGGAACGTCGTCGATCGCGATGATCACGTCGCCGGCGCGGATACCTGCCGCCTGCGCCGGCGTGCCAGCGAACGGCGCCACCACCCGCACCTCGCCATCAGCCAGGCTCACCTCGATGCCGACGCCGGAGTAATTTCCGGTGGTGCTGATGCGGATCTCCTCGTACTGGTCCTCATCGAGGAACTGGGAGTGGGGATCCAGGTCGGCCACCATGCCACGGATGGCCGCTTCCATGAGGCGGCGATCGTCGACGGCGTCGACGTAATCGCGCTTCACCCGCTCCATCACCTCGGCCAGGAGCCGGGCCTCTTCCCACGGCAGGTCGTCGTCCTGTGCCGTGCGATCCGCGAGCACGCCGCCGCCCAGCGAGAGGCTGAGACCCAGCATCGTGCCGACGACCAATACCAGAATGCCGCGGATTTTCAGTGACATAGAATGCTCCGGGCCCCTTTGCCGGAATTAGCATCCGAAGATAGCACAGGCTGGACCCGGTGGGGAATGACGGAGGCTGCGCCGTCAGCCGCCGGGTCTGCGACTGACCCAGCTGCCGGGATCGACCGGTTCGCGGCCCTTGCGTATCTCGAAATACAGGCCGGGCGTCGCCTGACCGCCACTCTGGCCGACGGTCGCAAGTACATCGCCCGGGGCCACCCAGTCGCCCGCTGATTTCAGCAGGGACTCATTGTGGCCGTAGAGGGACAGATAGCCCTCGCCGTGATCCACCACGACCAGCAGGCCCAGCCCCGGCAACCAGTCGGAGTAAGCCACCCGCCCGTGGTACAGGGCTCTCACCTCGCGGCCCGCGGGTGCTGCAATGAGGACGCCGTTCCACTTCAGACCGCCGTTGCCACGCGGCTGTCCATAGTCCTTGATCAACCGGCCCGCCACCGGCCAGGTGAGTCGCCCCTTCAGCTGACTGAACGGTTCCTCGGAGCTGATCGGGTAATCCGCAAGTATCGCAGAGAGTTCCGCGATCAGTCGTGTGAGTTCCTCTTCCTGGCTGCGGAGCCGGGCCACCTCGTCGCCCTGGGCCGCGATCTCTGCCTCGATCGCCGCCACCAGTCGCCGGCGTTCCGCACGGGACGCACCCAGCCGCTCGAGCTGCGCACGCTCGTCGGCCGCCAGTCTCTCGAGCCGCTGCTGCTCCTCGGCCTCCTGGCGGCCGAGGGCCGCGAGGGCCTGCAGCTGATCGCGGACCTGGCCGATATTCTCGCCCCGCGCGCGCCCGAGATAACCGTAATACGCCAGGAGCCGGCCGAGTTCGGCGGGGTCCTTCTGATTCAGCAGGAGCTTGATCCGTTCCTGCCGACCACTGGTGTAAGCCGCCCGGATCTGGCGCGCGAGTCGCTCCTTCTCGCCTTCCAGCGCGGCGCGCCTTTCCGCCTGCTGGCGCGCGATGTCCTCCAGACGGGAGCGGCCGGCCCGCCGCTCTGCCTCGAGCCGGTCCAGACGCAACCGGACCCGGCCGATCTCCCGTTCGGCTTCGGCGAGCTCGGCGGACAGTGCGTCCCGCCGGCGCGTCTGGCTCTCGATACTCTGGCGCAACTCCTCGATACGGGCACGCACCTCGGCCAGTTCCTGTTCCTTGATGCGCGCGCGACCGGTGTCCTGCGCCCACGTCGGCGGGGAGGTCGCCAGCAAGACGAAGAACAGGACGAGGAGGCGCATCGACGCAAGGATAGAGCGTGCTGGCCGTAGACGGAACCGGCCTGGATCACTGGTATACTGCGGCGCTCCCCGGACACCGGCCTGCACGTCGCCCGCACGACACCATGGACAGACTGATCGAATTCTCCGGCAACCATCCCCTCCTGGTCCTCGGTCTCATGGCGACCTTCTTCCTGCTGGTGTTCACCGAGATCCGACGCAAGCGGCAGGGACTCACCGACCTCGGCCCGCAGGAAGCGGTGCGGCTGATCAACAACGACGCCATCATCGTGGATGTGCGTAACCCGGAGAGCTATGCGAAGGGTCATATCGTCAACGCGAGAAACATCCCTCTCGATAAACTGGACCGGGAACGGCTCGGCGCCGCGGGCGAGCGCCCGGTACTCACGGTGGATGACAACGGCCTGACCGCGAGCCGTGCCGCCGCGAAACTCCGCGCCGCGGGACTCGATAACGTGTTCAGCCTGCGCGGCGGTCTCGGGGCCTGGCAGCAGGAGAGTCTGCCGGTCGTGACCGGCCGGAAGAAGAAGAAGGCCAGCTCGTGAGCGCGGCCGACGACACGGGGCGGCCGGCGGTCAGGATGTACGGTACGGGCTGGTGTCCGTACTGCCACGCCGCCCGGGAACTGCTGCAGGCGAAGGGCGTTGCCTACGAGGAGATCGATCTCACTCGGGAGCCCTCGCGCCGTGCCGAAATGGAGTCGCTCAGCGGGCGATCGAGCGTGCCCCAGATATTCATCGGCGAGCGCCACATCGGCGGCTATGACGACATGGCCGCTCTCGACAGGAGCGGCCGACTCGAAGAACTCTTGAACATCGAATCACAGGACGGAACGACCCATGAGTGAACAGGCCACGACCGCATCGACCGGCGGCCAGATATCGCTGCAGAAGCTGTACGTGAAGGACATGTCCTTCGAATCGCCCAATACGCCCGAGGTCTTCACGGAGGAGCTGCAGCCGAAGACCCAGCTGAATCTGCGCTCCGGACACCGGGAACTCGATGAAGAGAGCTTCGAGGTGGTGTTGACGGTAACCGTCGAGGCGAAAGCCGACGACAAGACGGTATTCCTCGTGGAAGTCCAGCAGGCCGGCCTGTTCCGCCTGGCCGGCGTCGACGAGGAACAGCGAGCGATGCTGCTCGGCAGCTTCTGTCCCGGCGTGCTCTATCCTTACGTGAGGGAGGCGATATCGAGCACGGTGCAGCGTGGCGGCTACCCGGAGTTCCTGCTCCAGCCCATCGATTTCGACGGGCTGTACGCCCAATCCCGCAAGGAAGCGGATGGCGTCGCTGCCGAGAAGCAGAACTGAGCCCCGGTCACCGATGAGCGGAGAGCATGGCGCACCTGTCACGGTCGTCGGCGCGGGCTCCTGGGGCACGGCGCTCGCCATCCAGTACGCGCGCACCGGCCGGGAGACCCGGATGTGGGGCCGGGAGACCGACGAGGTCGCCGAGATGCGCGAACTGAGGGAGAACCCGGGTTACCTGCCCGGCGCCACATTCCCGGACGACCTGCACCCGGAACCGGACCTGGCCGCGGCCCTCGACGGCGTGTCCGACGTCCTGATCGTCGTGCCCAGCCACGGCCTGCGCGAGACGCTGGTCAGAGTGCGGACGGTGGCCCGTCAGCCGCTGCGCGTATCCTGGGCCACCAAGGGCTTCGAACTCGAAACGGGCAAACTGCCTCACGAGGTGGCCCGCGACGTTCTGGGCGAGGACGTCCCGGTGGCGGTGCTCTCGGGTCCGACGTTCGCGAAGGAAGTGGGTGCGGGCCTGCCGACGGCTCTGACAGTTGCCTCGCCGGATCCGGCCTTCGCCCGGGAGATCGCAGAAGGCATCTCCGGTGACAACTTCCGTGCCTACACCTCCGGCGACATGATCGGCGTCGAGGTCGGTGGCGCCGTCAAGAAC
Organism: Gammaproteobacteria bacterium; assembly: GCA_037382365.1. Taxonomy (GTDB): domain Bacteria; phylum Pseudomonadota; class Gammaproteobacteria; order Steroidobacterales; family Woeseiaceae; genus Lentisalinibacter. Next base: position 977 of record JARRPZ010000026.1, on the reverse strand, counting down.
GTGCTCGCCATCGGGGCCGGCCTGTCCGACGGACTCGGCTTCGGCGCCAACACCCGGATCGCGCTGATCACCCGCGGGCTCATCGAGATGACGCGGCTGGGGGTCGCGCTCGGCGCCGAGAAGGAGACGTTCACGGGGCTCGCCGGCATGGGGGATCTGGTGCTGACCTGCACCGACGATCAGTCCCGCAACCGCCGCATGGGTCTCGCGCTGGCGGCAGGCAAGACGGTCGCCGAGGCCGAGGCGGAGATCCGCCAGGTCGTGGAAGGCGTGCTCGCCGCCCGCGCCGTCTGGGAGAAGGCGCAGTCCCTCGGGATCGAGATGCCCATCACGGAGCAGATCTACCGGATCATCTACGAGGGCAAGTCTCCCCAGGAAGCGGTCACCGACCTGATGCGCCGGGCCCTGAAACCCGAGAACGTCATCTGATCATCGAGTCAGCGGCCGCCGGCGAACCCCTGCTGACGCCACGCTTCGAACACGACCACGGCCACCGCGTTCGACAGATTCAGGCTGCGGTTCCCGGGCACCATCGGCAGCCGCACACGTCGCCGCGGGTCGAGGGATTCCAGCAACGTGGCCGGCAGTCCCCGCGTCTCGGGACCGAACAGTAGCGCGTCTCCCGGCCGGTAGCGCACGGCATCGTACCGCGTGCGCCCACGGGTAGAGAAGGCGTAGAGGCGCGGCTCACCGAGCGTTCGCAGGCAATCCTCGAGACCGTCGTACACGGCGATCCGGGCGAATTCCCGATAGTCCAGACCTGCCCGCCTCAGACGTCGCTCGTCCAGTTCGAAACCGAGCGGACGCACCAGGTGCAGCGCCGTGCCCGTATTGGCGCAAAGGCGTATGATATTGCCCGTATTCGGCGGTATCTCGGGCTGATACAGGATCAGGCTGAACATCCGGCCGCCATTGTCCCACGCAAACTCCCACGGACTGAACCCGGTCGACATGGTTGCAGCAACTGACGCGAAGGC
>JARRPZ010000025.1:0-30880 GCA_037382365.1 Gammaproteobacteria bacterium | reverse complement strand
ATGAAGAGGATGGTCGCGCCTATGTAGGCGACGGTGACGATTCCCTGTGGCATGTCGGTCTCCTACTTGCGGAACATCTGCAGCATGCGCTGCGTGACGGCGAAACCACCGGCGATATTTATCGCGGTGATGAGGACGGTGAATGCCGCGATCCAGGAGATCCAGCCGACCGGCGAAGAGATCTGCAACAGGGCTCCGATGATGATGATGCTGGAGATCGCGTTGGTCACGCTCATGAGCGGCGTGTGCAGGGCGGCCGTGACATTCCAGATGACCATGTAGCCGACGAAGCAGGCCAGCACGAATACCGTGAAGTGCTGCATGAATGACGGCGGCGCGACCGAGCCCAGCCCGAGCAGGGCGAGCGCGCCGACGCCGAACAGCACGATGGGCCCGAGGATACTCGGCTTCTTCGGTTCCGGCGCCGGGGGCGGCGCCGCTTCCGCGGCCGGTTTCTTCGGCGGCGCCGCGCTGATCTTCGGCGCAGGCGGCGGCCACGTGATCTCGCCCTCCTTCACGACGGTCGCGCCACGCACGACCTCGTCCTCGAAATCGACGATCAGTTCGCCGTCCTGCTCCGGCGTCATGTCCGTCAGGAGGTGGCGCAGGTTAGTGGCGTAGAGCTGGCTGGACTGGGCGGCCAGGCGGCTCGGCAGATCCGTGTAGCCGATGATGGTGACGTCGTTCTTCACCACCACCTTGTCGGGTTCGGTGAGCTCGCAGTTACCACCCTGCTCGGCGGCCAGGTCGACGATGACGCTGCCCGGCTTCATGGATTCGACCATCTCGGCAGTGATGAGCTTCGGCGCCGGTTTGCCCGGGATCAGCGCCGTCGTGATGATGATATCGACGTCCTTCGCCTGCTCCGCGAACAGCGCCATCTCGGCCTTGATGAACTCCTCGCTCATCACTTTCGCGTAGCCACCTTCGCCGGACCCCTCCTCCTCGAATTCGAGCATCAGGAACTCGGCATCCATGCTCTCGACCTGCTCCTTCACCTCCGGCCGGGTGTCGAAGGAACGCACGATCGCGCCCATGCCCTTGGCGGCGCCGATGGCGGCCAGCCCCGCCACGCCGGCACCGATGACGAGGACCTTCGCCGGCGGGATCTTGCCGGCGGCGGTGATCTGACCGGTGAAGAACCGCCCGAAATGCTGTGCGGCTTCCACGACCGCGCGGTAGCCGGCGATGTTCGCCATCGAGGACAGGGCGTCCATCTTCTGCGCCCGGGAGATGCGCGGGACCGAATCCATCGCGAGCACCGTCACCTTCTTCTCGGCGAGGCGCTTCAGCAGATCCTCGTTCTGCGCCGGCCACAGGAAGCTCACCAGCGTCTGGCCCTCGTGCGTGAGCTCCACCTCCTCGTCGCCCGGCGGCCGCACCTTCAGGACGATGTCGCTGGTGCTCCACAGCTCCTGCGCATTCGCCACGACCGTGGCCCCGGCCTGCTCGTAGGCCGCATCCGAGAAATCCGCTGCGCTGCCCGCGCCGCTCTCCACCTGTACCGAGAAACCGAGTTTCGTCAGTTCGCCGACCACGTCCGGGGTCGTCGCCACTCGTTTCTCGCCGGGGTGGGTCTCCCGGGGGACACCGATCTTCATAGGGTTCTCCAGTTTGATTTAGCCTGCTCCGGACCGCGGATCGCGCCGAGCCAACTCATTATGATATGACACAATCCGCACCTCCGCACGGGGTGCGAAGCGGGCGGCGATCAGGCGACAGAGGCGGCCAGTGCCTCGCGTTCCGCCAGCTTGCGACGCTCCACGCCGTCCGGGTCCAGGCCGATCAGCAACACCAGTGCGGCCAGCGGCATGAGCCCGCCGAGCACATAGAGCTGGTCCAGGCGCAGGTCGTAACCGGCAAGATCGAGCCAGGCGAGCAGCTTCGCGCCGATCGCATAGCCCAGGTTGCCGAGCGCCATGTAAAGGGTGAACTGCGTGGCAGCGGCTGTCGTCCAGGAGACCTTCATGTAGAGGGAGAACATCGCCACGGTGGTGAAGGCCATGGAGCCCTTGAAGGCCGGCAGCAGCAATACGTGGGCGCCTCCCGCCTCGAAGGAATCCGCGAGCAGCAGACCGAAGCCGCCCATCGACAGGGCGAGGGCCGTCAGGCCGATCGCGGCGACGCGCCGTCGCCCGTAGCGATCGCAGAGATAACCGCCCGACAGTGCGCCGATCAGTTCACCGAGCACGCCCCAGGTACCCTGGGCGCGGGAGAAGCGCTCGGCGCTCCAGCCGAGCCCCTGCACGAAGAACTCCGTGGTGAGCGGATAGAACAGCCCATCGACCAGCAGGTAGATCACCGAGAACAGGGCCAGGGTCGCCGTCGTCCGATTGGAGAACGCCCGTTTCAACTCCCGCATCGTGATCATGACGCCATAGTCCCGGGCCGCCGCGACGCCCTGGGCGCTGCCCGTGCTCCATGGCAGGCGCTTTTCACCGGCCCGCTCGGGCCACGCGATCACCACCCCCAGTACCAGGATGATCATCACCGCCTGGATCACCACCGCCGTCGGGATCCCGTAGCGTGCCGCCACGAAACCCATGCCGGCACCGCCGACGGCGATACCGAACAGCTTCGAGCCCCACATGAAACCGTTGACACGGCCCCGCTCGCTGTCGTCCAGCAGGTCCACCGCCAATGCGTCCGCCGCCACGTCCTGCATGGACGCGAAGCAATTGTGGACGAAGAAGACCCAGGCGATGTAGGTGAGCGTCGCGTCGCTCTGCAGTCCCCCGGTATACACGGCACTCAGCAGCGTGAGCGCCATGCAGATCTGGGCGAACATCAGCCAGGGACGGCGCAGCCCCATCGACGGGAGGCGCAGCGAGTCGATCATCGGCGCCCACACGAACTTGAAGCTCCAGGGCAGAATCGCCAGCGCCGCCACCGTCGCGGTCTGGGCCTTGTCGTGACCCGCCTCGCTCAGGATGGCGAGCAGGGCGACGGTGGCGAAACCCCAGGGGAAGCCCTGGGTGAAATAAAGCAGGCAGAGGACGATCCGTCGTGCATACCGGTTGTCGGCGAGATTCACCGGACCTGTCCTTTTCAATACGGCGCCCCCGTTATTGTCGTTATTGATGCCGGCGCGCTCCCCCGGGCCAACCTGCTGACGGACAATGCAGAATCGTGCCCGGGCTGTCAATTTCCGGACACCGTTTTCGAGAACTACGTCGCGACCCGGCGTGCTCCTTCGATCGTCCATAGCAGCACCGCGTAGCGGGTACTCTTGCCGATGGCGACCAGTAACAGGAATTGCCAGAACCGCACCCGCATCAGGCCGGCGACGAACGTCAGCGCGTCGCCGCCGATCGGGGCCCACGCCATCAGCAGCGACCAGACGCCGTAACGCTGGAACCAGGCCTGGGCACGGCCGAGGCTCTTCTCCTTGAACGGGAACCACGGCCGGTCCTGGAAACGGAGGAAGAAGCGCGCCAGTGCCCAGTTCACGGCAGAGCCCAGCGTATTCCCGGCACTCGCCCACGCCCACAGGGCGAATGGGTCGTAGCCATCCAGCAGCATGACGGCGAAGGCCACCTCCGAATAGGCGGGAAGGAGGGTCGCTGCCAGAAAGGCTGTGAAGAACAGGCCGACGTAGGGGATCAAGCCGGATTCGCCCCTGCCCGGTACTCGCCGGCAGCCTCGACCAGCGCGCGGAACAGCCGGCGCTGTCGCGACAGGTAGGCCAGGAATTCCGGATGCCATTGCACCCCGACCAGGAAGTGTCGCTCGGGTGCTTCGACGGCCTGCACGATCCGGTCGATGTCCCGACCGCTTACGCGCAGCCCGGCACCGAGCCGATCGATGCTCTGGTTATGCAGGCTGTTGATCTTCAGTTCCTCGCGGCCCAGGATCATCGCGAGTGCCGTGCCGGTCTCCACGCACAGCGTCTTCAGCGGCAGCAGGGTGCGCCGCCTCGAGGTGCGCTGGCGGTGCCGACGGAGGTCCTGGAACAGTGTCCCGCCCAGCCGCACGTTGAGCAGTTGCGCGCCCCGGCATATCCCGAGTAGCGGCGTGCCGTCCGCGAGGGCGCAGTCGATGATCTCGGACTCGAACGCATCGCGCTCGGTATCGTAGTGCCCTTCCACTTCCGCCTCCGCTTTATAGAGCACGGGCTCGACGTCGTGCCCGCCGGTGACGATCACGCCGTCGAGTTCATCCGTGGAAAGCCGGTCGCCGGGCCGCAGGTGCAGCGGGCGCCCGCCGACCGCCAGCAGGGCGAGGTGCACGCAGAATCTCGGCCCCCAGGCGCCCCGGCGCGGCCCGGTGACGCCGATCACCGGCCGGTCTTGTCGAGCCAAGCCCCGACCTCCTGTGACCAGTCGTCGAACAGGTGACCCAGCGGTTCGTCCAGCCAGCGGACGTAACCTCGGCAGATGCGCTCCAGCCGGATCCGGTCCGTCGCGAGCCTCTCCACCTTGAGCCAGTCTCCCCAGGCGAGATGAATGCCCCAGTAGGGCCGGTCGATCTCGCAATTCGGGAGGCGGTAATGCAGCGTGGGGCGTGCCTTTACCCGCGGGTCTTCGACCACATTGCGCACGCGCTCCTCGTCGAGATAGAGAAACAGCGGCAGCAGGTCGAGGGCGCGGTTACGGGTCGGATTATCGGCCAGGTAATCATCGATCAGTCGGTCCCGATCCGGCCAGTAATCCGGATCGACGACCTGTCGCACGTAGCTTTTCGGGAACGGTGCCATGAAGCGGGTGAGCCGTCGCGTCAGGTCCGGCGCGGAACGCTTCTCGAGCCAGTCGTAGAGACACAAGAAGGCCTTCAGGTATGCGGCGATGGTGTGCGCATCCAGCGATGGCAGTTCCGGATTCAGCTGCAGGCCGAACGCATAGGAGAGGCCCGCACCGGTGCCGCGGGCGCCGACCCGGCGCAGTCGCGCGATGAGGGACTGCACGTCGGACAGCCGGCGCATCGGCAGCGGGGGGCTCACGACCTCCACCGGCACCACGGCTTCCGCTCCGGCCCTGACGACGCTTTCCGCCGCTTCGTCGATCAGGGCGGCAATCTCGGTCTCCGGCTCGGCCTCCCGGCCTTTTCGCTTCAGATATTCCCAGTCGAGTTCCACGCGCCAGTCGCCCGCCGCATCGCCGTGCACCAGGTGTTCATAGCGGCTTTTCTCCTCACGCCAGCCGCCGATATGGCCGGCGATCACCCGACTCACCTCTTCCACGCCGGGACCGATCATCTCGAGTTCCACGCCGACGCGGCGTGGCTCTCCGCGTTCGGTCTCCGTCACCGGCGGCAGGGGAGGCTTCCAGTTCCGGAATATATCGCTGCTGCCGCCGCTCTCCATGCCGCAGGACACTAGCAGATGGTCACGTGGCTAGCGAGAAGCAGCAACGGAACTGCTAGCATGCAGAGAAACCGCGCGAGCACGACGATGTCATTCCAAGCCAATCCCGCCGCCTTTGCGCTGCTGGCCATCACGCTGGCGATGAGTCTCGCCGGTCTGTACGTCAATTCCGGGATCGTGGAGCGCAACCTCTTCCGGCCCTACTGGCTGCGGCGACGCGGCGAGTGGTACACGGCCGTGACCAGCGGCTTCGTGCATGGCGACATGGGCCACCTGCTGTTCAACATGATCACGTTCTTTTTCTTTGCCTTTCCCCTGGAACGCCGACTCGGCACAGCGGCCTTCCTGGCGCTGTATCTCACCGGGCTCCTCGCGAGCCATGCCGGCACCTTCCTGAAGCATCGCAACGATCCCCGATACGCCTCACTCGGCGCCTCGGGCGCCATATCGGCGGTGCTGTTCGCTTTCATCGTCTACTTTCCCACCCAGTCGATCTTCATCATGCCCCTGCCCGTCCCCATCCCGGCGCCTCTGTTCGCCATCGCCTATATGGGCTACAGCTGGTACTCGGCCCGGCGGGCCGTCGGGCGCATCAACCACGATGCGCATCTCTGGGGAGCGCTGTCCGGTCTCGTATTCGTCGCCATCGTCGACCCGGGCGCCTGGCAACGGCTCCCCGGCCTGCTCGGCTGAGTCTGCACAGCCGGCGGCGGTTCGGCTACCCTTGCCTGCCTTCGAGACTTCGGGACGGGAGCGGAACGGCATGGCCAACGGCATCTGGGTGAGACTCGCCGGCATGGCGGGCATGGTGGTGATGTTACTGACGGCGGGCTGCGAGCGGCGTGTGACCGCTGCAGAGGAGGCGGCACCGGCCCCGCCGCCCCCCGTCGCCGCAGCGGCGGCTCCCGGCCCGCGCGCGGACGGTGACCTCACTGCATTCCCCGTCCGGCCGTTGTCCCAGTCGGTCGAGCTGCGTATCGACCCGGACGAGTCCGGCTACGCCGGCCGCGTGGCCATCGAGCTCGAGGTCACGGACGAGACGGACCGCTTCGCCTTCCACGCCCGGGACATGGAACTGGGGAAGGCTGTCCTGGTCGCGGAAACCGGCGCCGCCGCCGGGCTGCAGACGGAATCCGGCGCACACGGTCTGGTCACGGCCACCACCGGCCGGGCGCTGGCACCCGGCCGTTACCGCCTGGAACTGGACTTCGAGCGTCCGTACGAGGGACGCGCGGTGGGCCTGTACCGCGTGAGCGCCGGGGGCGAGAACTACCTGTTCACCCAGTTCCAGGCCGTGGACGCCCGCCGCGCCTTCCCGTGCTGGGACGAGCCCCGCTACAAGATCCCCTTCCGGATGACGCTCAGTGCGCCGGCCGGGGACGTCGTGCTGTTCAATACGCCGGTCAGCTCGAAACGGACGGAAGACGGCTGGACGACGCACGTCTTCGCGGAGACGCCGCCCGTCTCCACCTACTTCCTCGCTATCGCCGCCGGGCCATTCGACGCCATCCCCATCGCGGGAATGGACGTGCCGGGCAGCGTCTACGCGGTGCGGGGCCAGGCCGGGCTCGGTGAACTCGGTGCGAGGATGACGCCCCCGATCCTGCAGGCACTGGAGGCCTACTTCGGACGGCCATACCCTTACCGGAAGCTGGACTACGTCGCCGTGCCGGACTACTGGCCCGGCGCCATGGAGAATGCCGGCCTGATCACCTACCGGGACCGGTTGCTGCTGGTCGACGAGGACAGCGCGAGCGTCGCCCAGCGACGGTCGCTCGCCATCGTCATCGCCCACGAACTCGCCCATATGTGGTTCGGCGACCTGGTCACGCTGACCTGGTGGGACGACCTGTGGCTGAACGAATCCTTCGCCAGCTGGATGGCGGGCAAGGTGGTACGCGAACGCTATCCCGCGTTCCGCACCGAGTTGTCCGACGCACGGTCCACCGAGTACGCGATGGTGACGGATGCCCGGCCCTCCACGAGCGCCATCCGCCGCGAGGTGACCGAACCAGCCGACATCATGGAAGACCTGGGGCTCGCCTACAGCAAGGGGCAGGCCGTGCTCGAGATGGTCGAGGCCTGGATCGGCCCCGACGTTTTTCGCGACGCGGTGCTGGATTACCTGGAGGCGCACGCCTGGGGAAATGCGGAGGCCGGCGATCTCTGGCGAGCGCTGGCGGAGGCCTCCGGCGAAGACGTCCCCGGCGTGCTCGCCGGATTCCTGGAGCAATCCGGTGTGCCGCTGCTCGTCTTCGAACCGTCCGGCACGACGGGCGTGCGCGTCACTCAGCAGCGGTTCCTGAACGCCGGTGTGGAGGCGGAGGAACGGGCGTGGAGCATCCCGGTGACACTGCGCTACGGCACCGCGGACGACACGCAGACGACCTCCTTTCTGCTGAAGGATAGCAGCCGGGAGGTGCAGCTGGGCGAGGGCGTCGAATGGGTCGTGCCGAACGCGGACAGCGTCGGCTACTTCCGGTGGGAGCTGCCGCGGGAAGACCTGCTCGAGCTGGCGGGAGCCGCCACGGAGCGCATGACGCCGCGCGAACGCATCTCGTTCCTCGGCAATGCACGGGCGCTGCTGCTGGCGGGTCGCCTCGGCGGCGACGATTTCCTGCGTATCCTGGCGGATTTCGGTGCCGATGCCGATCCGGACGTCGTTACGGCCGTCCTGTCGGGCCTCGACAGCGTGCGCGACTGGTTCGTGCCGGACGAGCGCCACGCCGCATTCGGGCGCTGGCTCGGCGAAACCCTCGAACCGGCGCTGGATCGATACGGACTGCAGCCGGTCGCCGGAGAACCGGAAAGCGTGCAGCTGTTGCGCCCGTCCCTGATCCGAGCGCTGGGCATGGAGGCGGGACGGGCGGAGGTCCTTGCCTATGCCGAAGACCTCGCGGAGACCTATCTCTCGGATCCCTCCGGCGTCGATCCGTCGCTCGCATCGGCGGCCCTCGACGTGGCCGCCCGGCATGGCGACCGCGCGCTGTACGAACGGTATCTGCAGGCGCTGCGAGACGCCGCTTCCCCCGTCGAGCGCTCGCTCTACCTCGGATCGCTGGGGGCCTTCCAGGATCCGGATCTGCAGCGCGCGGCACTCGCCCTCGCCCTGTCGGACGAGGTGCGCAACACGGAGCTCGGCAGCATCGTCGGGAGTCTCCCGGATACCGAGGCCGCGGAGACGCTGCGCTGGGAGTGGCTGCAGGAGAACTACGGAGCGATCGCTGCCCGGTTGCCCGAGATGTTCGTGCCCGCGCTGGTCGGCTTTGCGGGGGGCTGTTCACGCGAGCGGCTCGCGCAGGCCGAGGCGTTCTTCATGGCGCCCGAACGGCGAGTCGACGGTGTGGCCGCACAACTCGCGAAGCTGGAGGACCGGGTGGCCGACTGCGTCCGTCTCAGGGAGCGCGCGGGGGCGCAGGTCGGCGAGTATCTGGCCGCGCAATGACGGGAGGCGCCGGGTCGCCCCGGAGCATCACTCCAGGAAGCGTTCCCTCAGCAGGCCCAGATCCGCTTCGTCCAGCCCGAGCCCGTCGCGCAGGTAGGCTGCAGTATCGCCGTGCCGGCGATCGATCTCGTCGAAAGCCGCACCGAGATAGTCCTCGTGCACGGAACAGAACGGCATGACGGTCTCGTCCTGCCAAGAGCCCCGCAACGATTCGCTGATACTCTCCCGGATGCGCGCCAGTATCTCCTCGGGTGGATAACAGCGGGCCGAGAGCAGATAGTCGTCGAGGATCTGTTCGCGGGAGACCCCGAGGGCACTGAGCAGCAGCGCCGAGGCGATGCCCGTCCGGTCCTTGCCGACCATGCAGTGGACGACGACGCTGTGCTGCTCCGCATTGGCCAGCAGTTGCAGCAATCGGGCGAAATGGTCGGAGAAATCCGTGACGTAACTCCGATACGCCTGCACCATCATATCGTGGGTGCCCCGCCGGCTGGCCGTGCCGGCCTCCAGTCGCCGACGGTAACTCTTCGTGCTGCCTACGTCGATGTCGAACCGGTGGCTCCGGACCCCCGGCGGAAGCTGGTTCGCATACGCCTCGGACTCGCTGGTGCGGCGCAGATCGAATACTTCACCGATCTTCAGCGCGGCGAATCGCTCCCGGTCGGCGACGCTCAGCCAGCCGAGATGACTCGACCGGAACACCCTGCCCCACGCGACATGACGCCGGTCGCCCGTGGCGTAGCCGCCGAGGTCACGGAAGTTCGGCGCACACTCGAAAGGAATCACGCGCATCGGTCCGGCGTCGGTGTGGGCAGCCTGTTCCACAGCGTGTTCCATCAGTGTCTCCGTCAGCAGATTATCACGCCGGACCCCGCACACCGGGGATGGCGGGGGCGGCTCCGGGAGGACGGGTCAACAAAGAGGGCCGGCCCGGTCCCCCGGGCCGACCCCCCTTTCGAACCCTGCCGCCGGCGCAAGCCGGCAGCGTGCCGTCAGCTCTTCGTCGAATCGACGACTTTAGCGGTCCTGGCCGCGCGACCGACCGCCTGGATGCCATGGTCACGAGTTGCCTCGGAATCGTAATTCTGGCTGGTACCGATGATCTGGTGATTCTTCGCCTTGATATTGAAGCGGTACTTGCCGCCCGGCGTCGTGCTCTTCACGAAGCAGCTGCCATCGGAGCAGTTCTTCTGGACGGACGCCGCGCCGTTCATGGCACTCGCCTTCGACTTGTAGCCCTCGCTCGCGAGGACGATCTCGCCGTTGGACGCCACCAGACGGAAACGATACTCGCCCTTCTTGTCCTTGTAGATTTCAAACTTACCGGCCATTACGCAATTCCTTCCATCGTCGTTGTTGAGAGGCGGGGCGAATATATCATCCATCCGCCCGTCATCGCATTACGAGCGCGTGTTGCCGACGCAGCGCATCGTCATTGCCCGCCGGGGCATGCCGACCCGACGAGTATCATGAGGCTGCCCGCGAGCAACCGCCGGAGACGTTGCCAGCGCGAGCCCCGCGCCAAGAAAATGTCCTGACAGACCTCGAGTTCCACGCCGACATAGTCATCGGTCGCGAAGTGTCTCCGAAACGACGTCACGAGCCCGTCCGCCACACCGCGGTAAGGATAATTGCGTCGCACGCGCAGGCCCGGTTCACCAGCGAGCAACTTCTGCCAGGCGCGACAAAGCGATTTCTCGGCGGCACGGGACGGATCGTAAAGCAGCCCCACGTCGGCATTTCGAACGTCGCCACCGAGGCGGCGGGTGAAGGTGTGGACGGAGACGTGCAGTACGGACGCCCCGGCCGCGAGGTAACCGCAGACTTCCGCCGCGACGCCTTGCCGGTAAGGGCGGTAGTAGTCCTCCAGCAGGTGTCGTCGGCCGTCCGGCGGCAATCGTCGGCTGAACTCCGAATACAGTCCCGGATGGCCCTCCGAGCGATTGCAGTCCACGAGCAGGCGGGTCACCGCCGCCCGGTGGACGCGGACGCCTGATTGTCGCCCGAGCGCCGTCGCCAGTTCGGCGCTGCCGATATCGAGCGCGCGATGGGTCGTCAGCACCGCCTCGGCGCCTTCGAACAGGTGCGCGTATCGCGCCGGCACGCGTGCACTGCCGTGTTCGCAACTCAGTACGAGCCGGCACTCAGGGGACGAAGCCATGGCCGACGGCGAGGCAATCCGCGAGTCGCCGATAGACGGCGCGGAGTGATTCACGATCCGGTTCCGCGGGCAGCGCGCGCACGATGCGAGCGGCGAGCGTCCCGTGACGCAGATAGGCCTCGATGGCGGATTCCGAGGCGCTCGCCAGCCAGCCACGGGCGGCGAGGTCCTCGGCCAGCCGACCCCACAGGCGGCTCACGGGCTCGCTGCTCCCCCGGGCGCCGAAACAGCGCAGGAACCGGCCGTCGCCGACGACCAGCGTGTCGCCCTGCTCTTCGGCGAGCGCGAGCAGCCGCACCAGGTCCCGCTGCGGCCACGCGGCGATGTCGGCCAGTGGCGCCCAGCATTCCTCGACGAGCGCGCGCACCGTGCCCGACACGAGGTCGGCGATGGCCAGGTCCGCTGCCGGGTGTTCCTGGCTGTCGATCACGCGGATCTCGATCGCCATCCGATCGAAGCGCGCGATGGCCCCTCTCGCGTTCACCCACTCGTGGCGCAGGATGCCCGACGGATCCAGTGGTGACAGGTCCCGGTAGATGCGCTCGAGCACCGCCTCCTCGTAGGTCGCGATGTCCGGCACGGGCTCCGGCACGATCTGGCCTGTGACCGACGGCACCCGCGCGCAGTTTCCCCGGTAGACGCCGATCCGGCTGTCGCGCCTGCCCGTGACCCGACCGTCGACGACGGGTGAACTCGCGGCGAGGGCGGGCAGCAGAGGCAACACCATGCGGACGGCCGCGTGCAGGGCAGCGAATTCGCGATCACCGGAGAAGGGGAGATTGATCTGCATGCTCTGCAGGTTGCCCCAGCCATGGCCCCGGCAATCGAAGATGCGGTCGAAGGCTTCGTAGATCTCCCGCTGGCCGTGGGGCCAGAGTTTGACGTCGCGCGCGGGGTCGAGCCACGGATGCATCGCACCGGGCAGCAGGCGGAGCCCGCGCCCGGCCAGCAGTCCGTTGGCCTCGACGACGTTGGCCTGAAAGTCGTCGGCGACACCGGCCAGCGAAGCCACGGGCCCGTTGGTCTTGAACTCCACGACATGCAGCGCGAGTTCGTTGTTCCACGCCACGCGGCCGTTCTCGTACTCGTCGGTCAGTTCGCCTGCCGCCTCGGTCAGCAGCCAGTCACAGACCGGGACCACATCCAGGCTCTCCGCATCGGCGATCATGTACTCGATCTCGATGCCGTAGCCTTCGAACAGTCCGAGTGTCGCGTCAGCCATTGCCACGCCCTCGCTTGCGGGCCTCGACGCGGGACAGGAACGTCGCCATGAGGCGATCGTAGAGCTCGTCGCCGAGCACCGCGTCTTCGACGCCGCCGTCGAGGCTCGGGTTGTCGTTCACCTCGATCACGTAGCAGCGCTTCCCGGTCTGCTTCACGTCCACGCCGTAGAGACCGCTGCCGACGGCGTTGGCGGCACGCAGCGCGATGTCGGTCACCTCCGGCGGCACCATGTCGACCGGCAGGGTATCCCACCGCCCGGAGCTCACGCGGCCACTGCCCGAGCGCTTGTAGATCTGCCAGTGCCGGCCCACCATGAAATAGCGGCATGCGAACAGCGGCTGGCGGTCGAGTACGCCGATGCGCCAGTCGAAATCCGTCGGCAGGAATGCCTGGGCGACCACCAGGTCCGACTTCTCGAACATGCTCTTCAGCGCCGACGCGAGCTGTTTGTCGTCGTCCGCCTTGACGACGCCGGCCGAGAAACTCGAATCCGGTTGCTTCAGTACGCAGGGGAAACCGATCGCCTCGAGGATCTTCGAGGCATTCTCCCGATTCACGATCAGCGTCTTCGGTGTCGGCAGTCCCTGCCGCTGCATGAGCTCCGCGAGATAGACCTTATTGGTACAGCGGATGATCGAGATCGGGTCGTCGATGACGACCAGTCCCTCCAGCTCGGCCCGGCGCGCGAAGCGATACGTATGATGATTGACGCTGGTCGTCTCGCGGATGAACAGGGCGTCGAATTCGGCGATCCTTCCGAAATCGTCGCGGCCGATCAGCTCGACGTTGAATCCGGCACGCCGCGCCGCTTTCGTGATACGTCGCAGCCCCTGGGCGTCGGAGGGCGGTGAGGCTTCGTCGTCGTTCACCAGCACGGCCAGATCGTAGCCGCCGGGCAGCTCGCGGCGTCGGCTGCGCTGGCGGCGCGAGAAATGCGCCTCGATGCACTCACGCAGGAAATCGCGATGCGACTCCGGGATCTCGCCTACCGGCACCGGACGCACGTTCTCCAGCAGCCATTTGTCGTCCCGGCGCCGGAACGAGGCGCGTATCAGCGGTGCCGGGAACAGATTGAAGAGCGCCTTCGCCAGGCGTTCGTGCCGCCTCGCGACGTTCCTGCCGAAATAGACGCTCAGCGTGAATTCATCGGACTCGATCGAGTGCAGGCTCTTCTGGATGGTGGCATCCAGATCGTCGCTCGCGAGCCGCGGCAGCGTGCGCGTCTTCAGGTCCTGCATCGTCGCCACGTCCGGCAGCGGGCGATGGCCGCGGGCCGTTGCGAGCAACGAGACGTAATAGCCGTAGTGCTGGTAGCGGTAGGAGGCGCAGAGATTGAAGATACGCAGGCCGCGACCCCGACTGAACTCGTCCGCCGTGAGATAACTGACCGCATCCACCACGCGGGCGCCGGCGATCTCCTCCGGCCAGCCCTCGCGATCGTCTACCACGATCAGGTTGGCCACGATCAGGCGCTCCGCGGCCGGATCACCAGCAGGTTGGCATCGTAAGTCGCGATGCCGAGGAACACGGCGCCGATCAGACGGCGTATGTCCACGGCGTAGTAACCGTCGGCCGAATAGGGATTGGCACGATACGGGTCGGCCACCTCTACCTGTCGCGTCCGCTTGTCGTATCCGGACAGCACCACGAAATGGCCCGTGGGCTCACCGCGGATGTCGTCTGTGATCATCGTGTCCTGGATCTCCCTGGCGGATCCGTACAGATAGGTGGCGCTGAGCCCCGTCATGATGGGTACGCCCTTCCTGAGATGGCGGCGGATCAGGCTGGTCGTCAGGTCCTCGAAGCACAGGCGGCCGCCGAGCTCGAGGAAACGCAGGTAGCCGGCCGTCGCGAGTCCCAGGCGCATATCGTCGCTCTTCGCTTCCAGCTGGCGGCGCAGCCGGTCGGCGATTCCCTCCGGGTCGCCGGGGAACCAGGTCGGGTCGAAGACGTGCAGATTGTAGGTGTGGATAGCGACATCGTAGCCGCGCCGCAGCGCGTGGTTAGCCAGGAAGACGTCCAGGGTGCCGCCGGCCGGCAGCATCCGCACCTCTGCCAGCAGCTGATCCAGCGCGATGGGATCCTCCCAGTAGCCGTAGATGGCATGCAGGCAGGTTGGCCCGCAGGTCATGTCGTCGGGCTGAGGGACGATCTCGAGTTGCAGATTGGTCGCCACGGATCGGTTGCATTCCTGGGCGCCACGCCGCGCCGGCGGTGAGAAGGATACGCCGAATTACGGCCTCGTAAAGCGGTTTGTGCGGGGCAGCGGCGGCGTGACCGAACGGCGGCGGACGGCCACTCGTCGACCCGGTCACTCAGCCCCTCTCCCTGTCCGGGCGTGCGTTCCTTATAAGTGACTCCACGCGCAGGGCTGCGGACAGCAGACGGGCGTCCCGGTAGCGACCGGCGACCAGCTGGACGCCGACCGGCAGGCCGCTGGCCCCGGCGAGGCCGGGGACCGTCACGGCGGGACCATGCAGGGCGGTCCAGAGCCGGTTGAAGACCGGGTCTCCGGTCGAGCTGAGACCGACCGGGGCTTCGCCGGGGACGGCCGGCACCAGCCAGGCGTCGAAATCGGCCATGGCGTCGTCGAATCGCGGCCGCAGGGAGCCAAGATAGTCACGGGCCCATCGCATGGCGGGCGCATCGATGCCGCGACGATTCTCGACCTCGGCGATGAACTCCGGGTGCAGATCGTCCCGCCAGCGCAGGTATTCGGACAGAAAGGCGACGCGGCCTTCCCCGTGCATGATGATGTCCTGAGCTTCGTTCAGCCGCTCCGCGCCTTCCGGACCCGCGACCTCCTCGACCTCCACGCCGGCCTGTCGGAGCAGGGCGACCGTCCGCGCCAGCGCGTTCCGGGTATCGGCGCCCGCCGCTTCCCAGTAGGGCGTTCGGTAGAAGCCGATGCGGGACACTTCGGGCAGCTCCGCCGCGCCGGACTCGCGACCGATCCGGTAGACCTTCGCCAGCAATGCCAGGTCCCCGACCGTGCGCGCCATCCACCCGACGGTGTCCAGGCTGGGCGCATAGGGCTTCATCCCCTCGATGGGCACCGTCCCGAATGTGGGCTTCATGCCGGCGACACCACAGTAGGCAGCGGGCCGGATGGTGGAGCCGCCGGTCTGGGTGCCCAGGGCGATTGGCACCATCCCGGCCGCCACGGCGGCCGCCGACCCCGACGAGGAGCCGCCCGGCGTGCGCCGCGGATCGTGCGGGTTACGCGTCTCGGCGACGCGGCCCAGGGAAGCGAATTCCACGGTCCGTGCCTTGCCGAGAACGACTGCGCCTTCGGCCCGCAGCACGGCGACGCACGCCGCATCCCGCGCCGGTCGGTGACCGCGATACAGTGCCGAGCCGTACTCCGTGGGCATGTCGGCCGTATCCATGACGTCCTTGACCGCCACGGGCACGCCGTGCAGCAGACCGGCGGGCGCGGAACCGGCGTCGAGCGCCGCGGCCTGGCGTCGGGCTTGTTCGGTTGCGACGAAGGCGAATGCCCGGACATCGCGTTCCCGCTCGGCGATCACCGCGAGAAAGCACTCCAGGGCTGCGGTTGCCGTCAGTGTGCCGCCGGCGATGCGACTCGCCGTCGCCACGGCCGTCAGCGGGGGATCGGAGCTCGGTTCCATGACGATATAGGGGCATCGCGGCTGCCGGAGGGTGCGCGGGGAGTATACCGGCGGCCCTCGTCGCGACGAAAACCCCGCCGCCCCCAACAGGCCGCGCCGGGCCCGCCGGTGAACGGATACTTGTCCGACACCGAGGGTCTGGCACCATTGGGGTGCCAGACAGCAGGGGGAGAGCAATGAGAACACCACAGCCGAGAAGCGCCGGCCGCACACTCACGATGACGCTGATGCTGGTGATCGCCGGCATCACCGTTGCCCATGCGGGGCAGCAGATCCCGTACGACGACGATGCGGACAGCGCCGGCGCGACGGCGCCGACGCCGTCGACGATCGCGGCCAACGAGCGCGTGCTGGACGAGCGTCCATTCCAGAACGAGAAGGACTTCGAGCGTGCCACGCGCGGCCTCATCGCCAGCGTCCCCCGCCTCACCATCGGACCCGCTGAGCGTCCCGTCTGGGACATGACGGCCTACGAGTTCCTGGAGCAGAGGAATCAGCCCACCATCAATCCCAGCCTGCTCCGCCAGGCCCGGCTCAACAACATCCACGGCCTCTTCGAGGTGACCGACGGCGTGTACCAGCTGCGCGGTTTCGACCTCTCCAACATGACCCTGATTGCGGGTGAAACCGGCTGGATCGTCGTGGATCCGCTGACCGCCACGGAAACGGCCGCCGCCGCCATGGCGTTCGCCAACGCCGAGCTGGGGGAGCGGCCGATCCGCGCCATCATCTTCACCCACAGCCACGTGGATCATTTCGGCGGGGTGCTCGGCATCACCACTGTCGAAGCCGTCGAGAGTGAAGGCATCCGTGTCATAGCGCCGGAGGGCTTCGTCGAGGAGGCGACCAGCGAGAACATCATCGCCGGCGTGGCGATGGGCCGGCGCGCCGGGTACATGTACGGCCGGCGACTCCCGCGCAGTCCGCGCGGCCACGTCGGCTCGGGGCTGGGCAAGAGCCCCGCCTTCGGCACGATCTCCATCCTGGATCCGACCGAGATCGTGAGCGAGACGCCGCAACGAATGACCATCGACGGGGTGCCCTTCGTCTTCCAGAATGCACCGCATTCGGAAGCCCCGGCGGAGCTCACCTTCTACCTGCCCGGGAAGAAGGCCTGGTGCGGCGCGGAGATCGTGTCGCGCAATATGCACAATATCTACACGCTGCGCGGCGCCAAGGTCAGGGACGCGTTGCTCTGGAGCGGCTACATCGACGAGGCGCTCCTGCTGTTCGGCGATGCCGAGGTCTATTTCGGGAGCCATCACTGGCCCGTGTGGGGCAACGGCGAAGTCGTGGAGTTCCTGAAACAGCAGCGTGACCTCTACAAGTACATCCACGACCAGACCCTGCGCATGGCGAACCAGGGCATGACGCCGCGCGAGATTGCCGAGGAGATCGCGCTGCCGGACTCGCTGATGCAGTCCTTCGCGAACATGGGTTATTACGGGACGCTGAAGCACAATGCGAAGGCCGTCTATCAGGGCTATTTCGGCTGGTACGACGGCAATCCCGTTAATCTCGATCCGCTGCCGCCGGTGGAAGCAGGCAGACGCTACGTGGAGTTCATGGGGGGCGCCGACGTCGTCCTGACGAAGGCCCGTGCCTCCTTCGACGCCGGTGAATACCGCTGGGTGGCCGAAGTGCTGAACCACCTCGTGATGAGCGACCCGGACAATCCGGAGGCGCGGGCACTGCTCGCGCGCACCTACGACCAGCTCGGCTACCAGGCGGAATCCGGACCCTGGCGGGACGTCTACCTGACCGCCGCCTACGAACTGAGGCACGGCGGGCCGGACAAGGGTATTTCACTGGCGAACGCCATCGATCTCCTGCGCCAGACGCCCACGCGAAATTTCCTCGACGCGATGGCCGTGCGCCTGAACGGACCGAAAGCGGCGGGCGAAGAGCTGACCATCAATCTGGTCTTCACCGATCTGGGCGAGAGCTATGTGCTGGTGGTCGAGAACGGCGTCCTGCACCACTACGCCCGCGAGCCGGACCCGGACGCGAATGCGACGCTGACACTCACGAGGGACGTCTTCTTCGGCCTGAGTGCCGGTGCCATCGGGGTGCCGCAGATGCTCGCCTCGGACGCCGTCACTCTCGAGGGCAGCAGGCAGGACCTGATGCGTTTCTTCGGTCTGCTGGAACGCCCGGAAGGCACGTTCGACATCGTGACCCCGTAGGCGCTGTCCCGGCAGCTGGCGGCGGCAAACGTCAGGCGCCGGTCTCGTCCAGTTCGTTGTAGCGGATGAGTCCCTTGATGTCCTCGACGTAGGCCTGCCCGCGCTCGGAATAGCGCTGCAACTCGCCGGCCAGCACGAGGCCCGACAGCGGCCGACCCTGGTCGCGCAGGCGGGCACGCGCCCGGCGCAGGTCCCGGTAGCCCGGGTGAGTGTTGATGTTGCGCAGGTAGCTCGCGACGGACTGCGCCGGCGACTCGAATTTTCGCACCTCGTGGCCGTGGCCGGAGGCACGTTCCCCGGGCACGAGTCCGCAGCCGCTGTCGAAGCACCGTTCGCCGTAGAGGTTGTAGCCTTCCCGGGCGAAACGCGACGTGCCCCACCCGGATTCCTTGGCGGCCTGGGCCAGCGCGAGCGACAACGGCACGATGTCGACACGGTCCAGCAGCGCCTCGACCAGCGCCCGGTCTTCTCCCTCCGGCGACGGCGATTCGACACCGTATTGCCCGGCGAGACGGTGGAGCCAGCGACGGTCGAACCAGCCGACCGTCTCCTTTTCCGCGAGCCCCAGCAATCGCTGGCGATCCGCCGCGATGCGGGCGTTCTCGGCCTCGATCATCGGCACCAGGAATTCGAAGAATCGTGTCTTGCGCTCCGCCCCGGCCTCGAACTGCCGGAAGTCCGGCATCCGACTGGCGCCGGAGACGAGCGAGACGAGGAAGAGCAGCACGACCACCGTGGTCGCCGTCGCGGCAACGTGGATCTCCCGACCTCGCAGGATTTCCCGGAGTCGTCGCCGGTCGCCCGGCGCGCTCAGGCGCTCGCGGCGAGCCGAATTCAGGAAGTCACCGATTCTCGGCATGCCCGGATACTAACATCCGGCCGTCGAGGGCGGCCGCCGTCTCGCTGATCACCTCGAGCGCGAGATCCACCTCCCGACGATGCGTGCGCACGTTCAGTATCGCCAGACGCAGCACGAAACGCCCGTCGAGGCGCGTTGTCGAGAGATATATCCGGCCGTCGGCCTGGATGGCCGAGGCGAGCCGCCGGTTGAATTCATCGGCGTCGCCTTCCCGCGGCACATAGCGAAATGTCACGATCGAGAGATCCGGCTCGGGCCCGACCTCGAATCCCCGGAGTGCCGCGATACGTTCGTGGAAATACCGGGCCAGCAACAGCTTCTCTTCGAGAGCGGCACGGAACGCGGCGACACCGGCGAGCTTCAGAGGCAGCCACAGCCGCAGGGCACGGAAGTGGCGAGAGAGCTCCGGCGAGACCGCGGCCGGCGACGCATCCCGCGGGTCACCTTCGCCGCCGGCATCCTGCATGTAGTTCGCGGTGAACGTGTGCGCCTCGCGCAACCGGGCGCCGTCGCGAACCAGTACCACGCCGGTGCCGAAAGGCAGGAACAGCCCCTTGTGCGGATCGATCACGAGGGAGTCCGCCCGCTCGATGCCCCGGAGCCGCGCACGGCCCTGCTCGGTCAGTGAGAACGCTCCGCCGTAGGCGGCATCGACGTGCAGCCAGAGCCCTTCCCGCTCCGCGACCCCGGCGATCGCCGTCAGCGGATCCACGGCACCGACATCCGTCGTACCGGCCGACGCGACGACGAGCCACGGCCGCAGGCCGGCGGCGCGATCGCCGCGGACCTGTTCGGCGAGTGCGTCGGCGTCCATTCGATAACGCGTGTCCAGCGGGACGTTTCGTCGTACCGCCTCCTCCAGACCGGCGATGCGGAAGGCCTTGTCCACGCAGTGGTGCGTCTGCGCCGTCACGTACACGACCGCCTGTTCCGTGTCCCGCGCCTTCAGCCCGCTGGCCTCACGGGCGGTGACCAGCGCAGACAGCATCGCGATGCTGCCGCCGGACGTCAGGTCGCCGGCCGAGGTCTCCGGATAGCCCACGAAATCCGCGATCCAGCGGAGCAGATGCCGCTCCATGCGCACCGCACCCGGTCCCGCGTAGGTGACGCCGGCGTAGGGGTTGGTGACCGCCGCGAGATAGTCGCCGAGCGCCGCCGCATACAGTCCGCTGCCCGGGATGAAGCCGAAGAAACGGCCCACCGTCTCGTTCACTCCCGGTCTTTCGACGCCGCGCGCGTAGGCCGCGAGCATGCCGGCGATGTCTGTCGGCTCGTCGCGGAACGGCTCGTCGAGCACGGCGAGGTCGGCGGGGTCGGCTGGCGTGTAGGCGGGCATCGTGTCCAGCCGGGCCAGGAAAGATTCCGCCCGCTCGTTGACGGCCGCGAGCAGGGCGGCACGTTCGCCTGCCGGCGGATGCAGGGGTGCGGCGAGGGCTTCCAGAGCCGTCAGTTTTTCGTACGGGGTTTCGTCCATGGGCCGAGTCTACCGTTTGCGGCAGTCCCGAACTCCCCTAGAATCGACCTGCCGCCGCCAGCGATCTGCCCGAACGAGGACCGTCATGAAGCTTCTCCTGCTGCTCTCCACCACCCTGCTGCTCGTCGCCTGCAGCCGACCCGCCGACACGGTGCCGCCGAGGGAGGAACCGGCGGCGGCGCCGGGATCGGCGGCCGAGCCCGCAGCCCCCACCGAGGAGCGTCTGGAGGAGGTCCTGGCGGCACAACCGGAGGAGTTGCGGGCGCGCTACGACGATCGGCATCCGCGGGAGACGCTGGAATTCTTCGGCCTCGAGCCGGGCATGACGGTGGTCGAGGCGCTGCCCGGCGGCGGCTGGTACACGAAGATCCTGCTGTCCTGGCTCGGTCCCGACGGTCATGTGATCGGCGCCGACTACGCGCTCGAGATGTTCCCCCTGTTCGGCTTCTTCACCGACCAACAGATCGCCGACAAGGAGACCTGGGTCGCGGACTGGACCGCCCGCGCGGAAGAATGGCGCGGCGATGACGGCCCCGCCATCTCCGCCTTCGTCCTCGGCTCGGTGCCCGATGCGATGAAAGGGACGGCCGACGCCTTCCTGTTCATCCGCGCGCTGCACAACCTGGCGCGATTCGAAGGCCAGGGCGGCTTCCTCAGCGCAGCGATCGCCGATGCCTGGTCGGTGCTGAGGCCCGGCGGCGTCGTCGGGGTGGTGCAGCACGAAGCGCCTGCCGATGCCTCCGACGAGTGGGCCGACGGCAGCGCCGGCTACCTGAAGAAAGCCTTCGTCATAGAGCAATTCCAGGCCGCCGGCTTCGAACTGGTCGCCGAGAGCGGCATCAACGCCAAGCCGGCGGACCGGCCGACGAGCGACGACGTCGTCTGGCGCCTGCCGCCGACCCTGGCCACGAGTCGCGATGACCCCGAACTGCGCCGGGCCATGCAGGACATCGGCGAGTCCAACCGGATGACCCTCAAGTTCCGAAAGCCGCCGACGCACTGACCGGCGCCACCCGGGTGGCAGCCGGGCGCCCTGTCGGGCCTGAGCAACCCTGCCACCGGTTGTCGCCCGTCGTATCCGGTCGTCGCGTTACCTCGCTTCGCGGCCTGCGCGGACGTGTCCGCGCCAGACGCCGCCGTGGCTGAAGCAGCCCCATGCCCAGGGCAGCCAGCGCACGAGGGAGAAGGCGAGCCAAAGCGCCCACAGCAGGATCGCCGCCTTGTAGATCCAGAGCGGCAGGGACCAGATGCCGGCGACGGGCAACGTTCCCGCGCTCCGGTCCTGGAACCAGTTCAGCTGATAGCCGAAGGATCCGTTGCCCACGATATGCATGTCCGGCATGCCAAGCAGGCCGATCGGTATGCTCAGGACGAGTGCGGCCAGCGCCACCACGGAGAGCAGTCCCACCATCGTCTGCAGATTGCGGAAGTCCCTGTCGCTCTTCGTGTCCGGCCAGCGTCCGCGCCAGCCCATCACCAGCAGCCAGACGGCCACCAGTGCATACGCGGGCCACGCGAAGGTGCTGAAGCCCAGGCCGAGCAGGAACCACTGCCACGTGGCGAGCGGCGTCAGCCGCACACGGCCGAGCACGAGCGCCACCAGCGCCAGCACCGCGAGGGCGGGCCAGTAGAGCACCGCCGGGCCGACGATCGGTCCGTTCAGCCCGAGCAGCCAGCGGTTTCGCGGCATCTCGGCACTGACTGAGATATTCGACGCCGGCGCCCCGAGATCGACGGCGGGCGTACTGACCCGGGTGTCCGTCGGCCGGTCGTCCCGCCAGGTCAGCCGCACGGAGTGACTGCCGGGCAGCGTCGGTATGCGCACGGACTCGCCCTCCGCAGGCAACGGCAGCTCGTTACCGTCCTGTACCAGGCCAGTGAGCCGCGACCCGGCGGGCAGCGCGACCGTGTGCGGGCCGCCGAGCGAGCTGCGATAGTCGAAGTCCAGGGAAGAGTCGGATGACCGCGCACCGAAACTTGTGCGCAGCGCCACCCGGTCGATGGCCAGCAGTTCGCCCTGCACGGCCTCGGGTCGCGCTATCCGGACCTGCAGGGACTCCCCCGGCAGCGGCAGGAACACCGGTTGCCAGGCGGCGGCACCACTCTCGTAGAGGGGCACGCCGTCGATCTCGGCGTGCCACAGGCTGCCGATGCGGAACTGCCAGCGCTCGCTCCAGCGACTGTCCTCCGCGGCCTCCAGGGACAGGCTTTCGGCACGGGCCAGCGTGGAGCGCCAGACATAGGCACTCTGCGTGCTGCCAAGCGCGACCTCGACGCGGCCGTCGCGGACCACGGCGTCCTCGCTGACGACGGCTTCGCCGGGGAGCAGCGGCACGGCGACCGTGATGGCCCCCTCGGCCGGCGCCACACGGACCACCCGGGTGGTCACCGACCAGTCGAGGCCGAGCGTGATCGTCCGTTCCACGCGGAGCCAGGCCGGGAAAGCCGTGCCCGGATCGTCCGGGGTCACGCCCGCGTCTGCATCGCGTGTCCTGCGCAGTACCAGGGTATCCGACACCAGAGCCCCGTCCCGGAGTCCGCCGACCTCCCAGCCCCGTGCCTGCACGCTCACGTGGGACGGCACGGACGGGAAGACGATATCCACCGCCTCGCCGTCGGGCAGCCGTCCGCCCAGCGTTACCCGGTGACTCCCGGCGTCGAGGGGCAGCCAGAGCCGGCCGTTCGTCTCGCGGTAGAGTCGCCCGACGCCCGTTTCGTCGACGACCACCGATTCCGGCAGCCAGCCCTCCTCCGCACCGGGCACCGGGATCGCGACTCCTTCCAGCGCATTGACGGCGAGCACGATCTCGAGCGTGTCGTCGCCGACGGTGACCTCGGCGCGATCGATCGCGGCGCAGTCCGGGACACAGTCGGGCGGCCGCAGCAGCCGGTCACCGAGTTGCCGCAGCAGTTCCGGCGATGGCGTCTCCGCGACAGCGGGCAGTGGCAACAGTGGCGATACGGCTGACAAGGCGAGCAGTGCAACGGCGGCAGCGGAACCGCCGAGTGGCAGGCGGATGCGGCGGAGGGCATCCAGGGAGTCCCTGCCGACCCACCACAGGACGGCGATACCGAGCCCGACCATGGCGATACGCCACAGCGCGACCAGCCAGCGCGGCAGGATCACCAGCCGCATGGTCTGGCCGGGCTCGATCGGCCCGTTCCAGCGCAACAGATAACTGTTCCATCGCCAGGCCGGGATACCGGGCCCGGTCTGCACCTTCGCGCCGGGCGCATAGCGCTCGTCCTCCGGCCGCACCATCGGCTCGGGCGACCTCATCCCCGACAGGGCGATCGCCTCATCTGCCGCCACGCGCGATTCGAGTGCGGCCTTCGATTCGCGCAGCGGCGGAGCCGGTGCGGCGACGCGCGCCTGCGCCGGGTGGTAGGCGACGTCGGACTCGAGCTGCGGATAGAGCGTGAACCGAACCTGATTGACGGCGAAGGGCACGAACACGATGGCGAGCGCGGCGAGGCTCGCGTAACGGTACCCGCGTGACACATCGCGCAGGCGGCCCTCTGGCGCCGCACGGGCGAGCGCGACGGCCGCCATGAGGTTCAGCTGCCAGCGGGCGAGCCAGGCGCCGGGCGCCTGATCCACGCCGGGTGCCGCGCCCAGTCGATAGCCGGGCGGCAGATGCACGGTGGCGGCGACCGAACCGAGGCGCGAAGCCCAGCCGGTTACCGGCAGCACGCCATCCCGCGGCACCCTGCTGAGCGCATCCACCGCAACGTCGCGCTGCCGCCATTCGAATCCTCTCGCCTCCTCCCGGGCGGGGCTCGCGGTGATCAGCAGCGGATCCCCCGCCCCGTCCCGCGCGCCGAGCAGCGAATAGGGCGCAACCATGTCCAGCCGCCAGTCGCGGTAAAGGGTGCCCCGGACACGATCGAGCGCCGTGTATCCGTCCCCGTCGAAGTCGAGCCAGAGATCGCGTTCGAGGGCGAGTGCATTCTCCGGCAGCATGCCGCCGCGCCGCCGCTGCTCGAGACGGAACGCCTCCCCGGACCCGATCGCGAATGCCGGCAGCGCCTGCCAGGGTGCCGGCACACCGCTCTGGGACGGATCGACCGCGGTCATCCCCGACGGCACCGCGACCCTGAGCCGATCGTCCGCCCGGAAACTCCAGATCTCCGTAGCGGGCCAGGGCTCGCCCGCCCCCGGCCGCGCGATCGTCTCCACCAGCGTGTCCGCTCCCGCGACCACCGTCACCGTCCAGCGACCGGGGAGCACCTGCGCACGGAGGGTGCCGTCCGCGTCCAGCCGGGCCGGGAACGGTGCCGTCAGGGAGCGCGCCTCGAAAGTCTCCGGCAGCACCGAGCCGAGCGTGATCTCGCGCACGCTGCCGGCGACTTCGAGCTCGAGCCGGGTGGTCAGCCGCGTCGGAACGCCGTCTTCCACCAGACGATAGACCTGCACGCCGAGCGTGTCTTCGTCACGGGGCGCCGCCACGTCGGCGCCGAGGTAGAGACCGCCCTCCCCGCGCCGTGCCTGCGGCACGCGTCGTCCATCCAGGGTCAGCGCGATCAGGCCGACCTCCGCCGGCACCTGCAGGGTACGCGGCATGGATTCCCAGGCGAAGCGTCCCGTGATGCGATACTCCCCGGGCGCCAGCCTGAGCGCAGGACCCGATTCGCGCCGGAAGACCGGGGCGGACTCGCCGTCCACCCGCACGTCCTGCGGCCAGTACTCCCGTTCGCCGGGCAGCGGCACCCATTGCTCGTCGCCCTCTATCCGCCAGGACTGTCGGAACGTGGCGCCGCCGGCCTCGGCGCGCAGCTCCAGAATGCCGGGCCACGCGCAACGGTAATCGCTCTCCCCGGCGGCACGCGTGCCGTTCAGGAACGGGCACTCGCGATATTCGTTGCCTTCCGTAACCCACGGCACCCACGGTTCCAGATCAGGCGGCACCCAGGCAGGCGTGGCCGCCGAGCCGACGGCGCCGGCAGCGAGGGCGATCAGCGCCAGAATCAGGGGTTCGAGCTTTCTCATCAGGGCACTCCTCCTCGGGAGCATCTAACGGCGGGGCGCTGCCTCCGGGGTTGGCAGCCGTGGCAAAGGATCGCTGACAAGCTCGACAATATCTTAACGCCGCTCACCGGTTCTCCGCGCGGGGTCGGCGGACGGGCCCCGGAGGACGGACGCGGCGCTATACTCACGGGCTCGCCGCCGACGGCTTCGGAGTGTCGTGTTGAAGAGATTCGCAGGCTGGCTGCTCGTCCTCGTCATCTGCCTCGCGATCGCCGGCGGCCTGGGCCTGTTCAAGTTCATGCAGATCCGTGCGGCCATCGCTTTCGCGCAATCATTCCCGGAGTCGTCGGAAGCCGTCGAGGCCGTCTACGCGGAAGCGGTGACGAGACGCCCCGTCGTATCGGCAGTCGGGGAAGTGGTGCCGGTGCGATCCGTCGAGCTGCGGACGGAACTCGCCGGCCGCATCACGGAAGTCGGCTTCAGCCCCGGGGCCCGGGTGACGGCGGGCCAGGTGCTCGTGCGCCTCGACACGCGGGAGGAGGAAGCACGGCTCGCTGCCGCCGAGGCGCAGGCGGAGCTCGCCGGCATCATACTGGCGCGGAACGAATCGCTCACCGCCACGAGCGCCGTCTCGAAGCAGGCGGCCGACACCGCCAGGGCCGAGCGTGACGCGGCCGTCGCGACGGCCAACCGCCTGCGCACGATCATCGACAAGATGACGCTCCGCGCACCGTTCGAAGCCATCGCGGGACTGCACGAACTCCAGCCCGGCCAGTTCCTGGAGGCAGGCACCACCGTGACGCGGCTGGTCGGTGTCAGCGAAGAAGTGTGGATCGACTTCTCTCTGCCACAGGAGGAATCGGATCTCAGGATCGGAGACACCGTATCGGTGAAGGCAGTCCGCCGGCGCGACGAGTCAGCGGAGGCCCGGGTCATCGCCCGCGATCCCTTCGTCGATCGAGGCTCACGTAACGTCCGGTTCCGTGCCGTGGTCCCGAACGAGCCGGGTTCGCTGGAGCCCGGTGCCATCGTGACCGTCAGTGTCCCGGTCGGAGCGGAGGCGACACTGCTGCGCATTCCCGCGACCGCCGTGCGCCGTGATGCCTTCGGCACCAGCGTGTTCGTGCTGGTGCCTGCCGAGGCCGGCGCGGACGCTGCCGAGCGCGCCGAACGCCGGGCCGTCGAGGTCGACCGTATCGATGCCGGCCATGCCTTCATACGGTCCGGCATCGCGGCGGGCGAGAAGATCGCAACCGACGGCTCTTTCAAGCTCAGGGACGGTATCCTCGTCAATTCCCGACCCGCGGTCGAGGAACCTTGACCGATACCCGCGCAAGTCATCAGCCCCGCTTCACGGACATCTTCGTGCAGCGGCCCGTACTGGCGGTCGTCATCTCCGTGGCTCTGATTCTGGTCGGGCTGCGCGCCGCTTTCCAGCTTCCGGTGCTGCAGTTCCCCAGTATCGAGAGTGCATCGATTCAGATCGGCACACCGTATGTGGGTGCCCCCGCCGAAGTCGTGCAGGGGTTCATTACGGAGCCGATCGAACGGGTCGCCGCGACCGTACCCGGCGTCGACTACGTGGACTCGACGACGACGGCCGGCTTCAGCCTGGTGACCGTCTGGCTGGAGCTCAACGAGGACTCCACCGATGCGCTCGCGGAGCTCACCGCCCGACTGAATCAGATCGCGTTCGAACTGCCGCCAGGGGCGGAGGACCCGGCGCTGACCGTCGTCCGCGCCGACCGCCCGTACGCCGCCTTCTATCTGGACGTGCCCTTCGGCAGTGAATTCAGTCGAGCCGAGGTCACGGACTACCTGACCCGACGCGTGAATCCGATCATGGCGGCGATCCCCGGCGTGCAGCGCGTTGACATCGAGGGCGGGCGCCTGCCGGCGATGCGCATCTGGCTGGACCCCGAGCGCATGGCCGTGTACGACCTCGGCGCCGAGGACGTGCAGGCGGCACTGATCCGGAACAACGTGATCGCGACCATCGGTCGCAGCGAGAACGAGAATCAACGCATCGATCTGTTGACCGACACCTCATTGCAGGATGTGGACGAGTTCCGTCGCATGATCGTGCGCGAGAGCGCCGGAGCCCAGATCCGCCTGTCGGATATCGCTCGCGTCGAATTGGGCGAGGAAGAAGGTTCCACCAATGCGCGACTCGATCAGCAGGATGCCGTCTACATCTCCGTCTGGCCGTTGCCGGGCGCCAACGAGATCGAGATCGCCGACGCACTCTACGAGATCATCGACAGTGTAAACGCCACGCTGCCCCCCGGCCTGCAGATCGGCATCGGCTACGACGCTACCGCCTACATGCGGGCGGCGTTGCGCGGCATCTTCATCACCCTCGGCGAGACCGTACTGCTGGTCGGCGCCGTCGTCGTCCTGTTCATGGGATCGCTGCGCACGGCCCTGGTGCCGCTGATCGCCATCCCGATCTCGTTGCTCGGCACGCTCGCCGCCATGTCCGCGCTCGGCTTTTCGCTCAACCTGCTCACGATCCTCGCCATCGTATTGTCGGTCGGCCTGGTCGTGGACGATGCCATCGTCGTGGTGGAGAACGTGGCCCGCTATATGCGCGAGGGCATGAGCCGGTATCAGGCTGCGCTCGCGAGTTCGCGTCAGTTGCTCGCCCCGATCATCGGCATGACCATCACCCTGGCCGCCGTCTACGCGCCGATCGGCTTCCTGTCCGGACTCACCGGCGCCCTCTTCCGGGAGTTCGCGTTCGCCCTGGCCTTCGCCGTACTGGTGTCCGGCCTGGTCGCGATCACGCTGTCGCCTGTCATGAGCGCACGTCTGGCACCGACGGGCGGCCGGGAGTCACGATTCACGCTGCTGGTGAATCGGAGCTTCGAACGCATCCGTCGAGCGTATGCGCACCGCCTGGACTGGACGCTGGCACGCACGCCGCAGGTCCTGACGCTGGGTGCGTTCATCGCGCTGCTGGTCGTACCGATGTACCTTTTTTCGCAGAAGGAACTGGCGCCCACCGAGGACCAGAGCTCGATCAACGTCGTGGTCGAGTCACCGCCGGAAGCGACCGTCGAGTACACCACCCGCTATCTGGCGGAGGCCGTGGACTTCCTGAATGCCATGCCGGGCGCCGCAAGCATGTGGCAGATCGTGTATCCGGAGGGCGGCTTCGGCGGGCAGGAATTCGTCGCTCACTCCGAACGCGGGGAGTCGGTACAGGAACTGCTGCCCCGCGCATTCGCCGGGTTATCGCAGGTGCCGGGCGTCAAGGTCTTTCCGGTGCTTCCGTCCGCCCTGCCGAGCGCGGGCAACTTCGACGTCGAGATGGTCGTTTTGTCGCCTGACGCACCGGCGGAGATGCTCCCCTACGCCCGGGAACTGGTGGCGGCGGCGCTCGCCAGCGGTCAGTTCATGTACGCCGAGACCGACCTGCGCATCGATCTGCCCCAGGGCAAATTCCTTCTCGACCGGGAACGCATCGCCGACCTCGGCATGGATCTCGCCGCGGTCGGTCGTCAACTCTCGATCCTCCTCTCCGGTAACTACGTCAACCGATTCGACTTCGACGGTAAGGCGTATCAGGTGATACCGATGGTCGGCGAGGAGGGACGGACCGATCCGCATGCACTGCTGGATCTGAAGATCCGTACACCGGCGGGTGATCTCGTGCCGCTGGCGGCCGTCGCGGATCTGGTGGAAGAAGCCGCACCCCGGGCCCTCAGGAAATTCGAACAGAAGAACGCCTTCCGCGTCTACGGCGGCACCCTGCCGGGAGTGACGAAGGAGGCGGGACTGGCAGCACTCGAGAGAGCGGCGGCAGACATCCTGCCGCCGGGCTACACCATCGACCACGCGGGGGAATCACGTCAGCTGCGCCAGGAAGGCAACACCATGCTGGGCGTACTGGGAGTCGCCATGGTGTTCGTCTTCCTGGTCCTGGCGGCCCAGTTCAACAGCTTCCGGGATCCCCTCGTGATCCTCATCGGCTCGGTGCCACTCGCACTCTCCGGCGCCATGCTGATTGCCTTCCTCGACTGGACGACCATCAACATCTACTCCCAGGTCGGATTCATCACGCTGGTCGGCCTGATTGCGAAGAACGGCATACTCGTCGTGGAGTTCGCCAATCAGCTCCGCGCCGAGGGGCTGTCGAAACTCGAGGCAATCCGGGAGTCGGCAACGATTCGCCTGCGACCCGTGCTCATGACCACGGGCGCGACCGTTCTCGGCCACTTCCCGCTGGTTCTCGTGACGGGACCCGGCGCGGAGGCCCGTAACAGCATCGGCGTCATCCTCGTCGCCGGCATGCTGGTCGGTACGCTATTCACGCTGTTCATCCTGCCCTGCGTCTATATGGCCCTCGCGGACTCCCGGTCGCGTCGGCGCGAGACCATCGAGGGCCCGGTCGGCGAACGGCAGATCAGTCCGGCCTGACGGACCGCTGCAATCGATGCGCCCGGGGCATCGGGCATCGCCCGTAACTGCGCGAAACCGCAATGTATGCCCCTGCCCGGAATCCCTATACTGAACCCGATGGGATCGGAAGGAATCCGACGAGACGCCGGCAGGGTGCCGGCCGCGCCGCTGCCCGGCGTAGCCATGTCTCCAGGGGGCAGAAAGTCACTCAGGCGAGCAGGCCCCGGCCATGCGTAAAGCCGCACTCTCCCTCTACGACTCGCTGGTGCTCGGTCGGCCCGTGATCACCCTCGTGGTGACGGCTGCCGTGGTCGCAATGCTGGCGAGTCAGGCGCCCCGGTTCGCACTGGATACGTCCAGCGATTCCCTGCTGCTGGAGAGCGACACGGGCATCCAGTACTACCGCTCCATCCGGGCGCGCTACGGCTCGGACGATTTCCTGATCCTCACCTACACGCCGCAGGAGGACCTGTTCTCGGACCGCGTGCTGGCGGAGATCGGCCGCCTGCGGGACGAGCTGTCGGCGGTTGCGAACGTCGCCTCCGTCATCTCCATCCTGGACGTGCCGCTGCTCCGCAGCCCGCCGCTCTCGCCACGCGAGCTGGCCGACGGGGCAACGAAACTGCTCTCCGACCGGACCGACAGGCAGCTCGCACGCGAGGAACTGACGGAGAGTCCGCTCTACCGCAACCGGCTGATGAGTCCCGACGGCGGTACGACGGCCATGCAGATCAACCTCGAGCAGGACGAGGACTACGCCGCGCTGCTGCGCCAGCGCGACGATCTGCGTGAGGCCCGGCTCGAGCAGGACCTGTCCGAATCCGAAGCCGCCGAACTCGAGCAACTCGAACGCCGGGTCCGCCGACGCCGTGACGAGGAGCAGGCCGAGCTGCAACAGATCGTCTCCGACGTGCGGGCCATCGTCGAGGAATACCGCGACGGGGCGTCGCTCCATCTCGGCGGCCTGCCGATGATCAGCGCCGACATGATCAGTTTCATCCGCCATGATCTGGTGGTGTTCGGCACGGGTCTGGCCATCGCGCTGGTCCTCCTCCTCGCGATCATCTTCCGACGGCCCCGCTGGGTGGTCCTGCCCCTCGCGAGCTGCGCGGCCGCCGTGGCGAGCATGATCGGCTTCCTCGGCCTCGTGCAATGGCCGGTGACGGTCGTCTCGTCGAATTTCGTGTCCCTGATGCTGATCCTCACCCTGTCGCTGAACGTGCA
>JARRPZ010000024.1:0-24534 GCA_037382365.1 Gammaproteobacteria bacterium | reverse complement strand
CAGTCCATCCAGGCGGACGTGTCCCTGCTGGACGCGAAGTTCTTCGCGCCGCTGAACATCGGTGCCTTCGACAATGCCGGCGCATCGGGCGCAGCCGAACTGGCGGTTTTCGCCGCGGACGGCGAACTCGCCGAGGCGATCGATTATCTGCGGGACTGGGACTACACGACGCCTACCGGCATCCAGGCGGGCTACGACGCGGGCGATCCGGTGGTCGCGAGCTGGACCGATCTGCCCGAGCCGAGCGCGGCCGAGATCGCGAACAGCGTCGCGGCGACGATCTACAGCGTCTGGCGCGGCCAGGCGGTGCGCAGCATCGTGGATGCGCCCTTGAACGCGCTGGGACTGCCCACGCCGGGCAGCGCCCAGGCGATGACGTCGCTCCAGCACCTGATCCGGACCGAGGGCGGAACCGGGGTCGTCCCGTTCTTCGCCGTCCCGGGTCTCAGCGACTTCGACGACCGGCGGGATTTCCAGCTGCTGGCCGCCCTGAGGAGCGCGCTGGATCTGCTGGCGAGCGCGGAGTTCGCGCCGGCTTTCGGTGATTCCCCGACGCTCGCGGACTATCGCTGGGGCAAGCTGCACCGCATCGTGCTGGATCACCCGTTCATCCCGCAGGCGAGCCTGCCGCCCCAGGGCGGATTCCCGCAGCCGGTACCCGGACTGCCCGGCTTCCCCACGGACGGCGGTTTCAGCGTGGTGGATGCCTCGTCTCGCAACGCCCGTGCGGACGGCCTGAACGATTTCATGTTCGGGAGCGGACCGGTGCGCCGGTTCACCAGCGAGCCACAGGGCGCGTTCCGCAGCAATGCCCGGTCCGTCTGGGCCGGCGGGACCAGCGGCGTGCCGAGCTTCCTGTTCGGTATCGACAATCCGTTCTACGGCAACCTGCTGAATTACTGGCTCGTGAACGAGACGCTCCCGCTCGTCCTGCGGGCGAAAGATGCGGCGGGCGGCACCACGACGACGGTCGTACCGTCCGGCGACTGAGTGCGCGAATGGTGCTGTACGAGGGCATGCAGGAGGGCCTGACGGCCCTCCTGCATCGTGCCATTTGCTATCCTTCCGGGCGGACCGACACCCGGAAGGATTTCCATGCCGATCGAGATCACCTGTTTCAAGGCTTACGATGTCCGCGGCCAGATTCCCGGCCAGCTGAATACCGACATCGCTTACCGTATCGGCAACGCGACGGCCGAATTCCTGAAAGCGGAAAAGGTGGTCATCGGCCGCGATATCCGGCTGTCCAGTCCGGAGATCGCCGACGCCGTCGCGAAGGGCCTGAGGCAGGGCGGCGCGGACGTCATCGACGTCGGCGTCGGCGGGACCGAGCTCGTGTACTTCGCCACCCGGGCACTCGGGGCGCACGGCGGCATCATGATCACCGCCAGCCACAACCCGGCCGACTACAACGGCATGAAGTTCGTACGGGAGGATTCGAAGCCGATCAGCGCGGACACCGGGCTCGCGGACATCCGCCGTCTGGCCGAGAAGGACGAACGCTACGAGCCGCGGGCGTGGGGCAGTCGCACCGGGCACGACATCTGGCCCGCTTATGTCGAGAAGCTGCTGAGTTACGTGGACGTGGCGGCACTGCAGCCTTTCAGGGTGGTCGTCAACGCGGGCAACGGCGGCGCCGGTGCCGTGATCGACGCGCTGGAGCCGCACCTCCCGTTCGAATTCGTGAAGGTCCACCACGATGCGGACGGTACATTCCCGAACGGCGTGCCGAATCCGCTGCTGCCGGAGAACCGGGACGTCACGATCGACGCCATCCGCGAGCACGATGCCGATTTCGCGATCGCCTGGGACGGTGACTACGACCGCTGCTTCCTGTTCGACGAGAACGGCGGCTTCATCGAGGGCTACTACATCGTCGGCCTGCTGGCCATCTCCCTGCTGGCGAAATCGCCGGGCGAGAAGATCGTCCACGATCCGCGCCTCACCTGGAACACCATCGCCATGGTGGAGGAGGCCGGTGGCGTGCCGGTGCAGTCCAAGAGCGGCCACGCCTTCATGAAGGAGACCATGCGCCGCGAAGACGCGATCTACGGTGGCGAGATGAGCGCCCACCATTTCTTCCGGGACTTCGCGTTCAGCGACAGCGGCATGATCCCCTGGCTGCTGGTCGCCGAGATCATGAGCCGCCAGGGCAAGCCCCTCTCGGAACTCGTCGCGGAGCGTATCGCGGCCTTTCCGGCCAGCGGCGAGATCAACCGGGAAATCCCCGACGTCGAGAAGGCATTTGCCGCGGTGCGGGCGCGCTACGAGGGGCAGGCGAATTCCGTGGACGAGACCGACGGCATCGGTTTCGACTTCGACGACTGGCGCTTCAATCTCCGTGCGTCCAATACCGAACCGGTCGTGCGCCTGAACGTGGAGAGCCGCGGCGATAAAGCGCTCATGGAGCGAAAGACCGCCGAGATCCTCGAGCTGCTCGATACCCTGTAGATCGCCGGCGGCGGGTCTGGTGCCGGACCGCGGCGCCGACCGCCGCGATAATGTGACCGGGTTCGCAGTGGCAAGGTGTGAAATCCGTCAGCCTGTTCTTCCAGTGGCGGGACCGGCAGTCTCCGCCATCCCACGCATGGAGGCGCTTTCCTGGCGGCATGATCCCGATGACGGGCAGACACGGACTCACCGGAGCACACGGGATGACTGCGATTGCGGCGTTGGCTGCTCTCGCGCTGACTGCCTGCGGCGGCAGTGGCACCGGTCCCGGCGCTATCGACGGAGTCGGCTCAGCGGCTCCGCCTCCGCCGCCGGCGACGAGTCGTCTTGATCTCGCGATCACCGACGCACCACTCGATCGGGCGAGCCGGGTCGTGATCGTGTTCACGGGCGTCGATGTGAAGCCGGCCCGCGGCGAGACGATCTCTTTCGACTACTGTGCGGATCCCGTGACGGACCGGGACGATTGCCGCAGCATCGATCTGCTGAAACTCCGGGGCGGCGCGACCGAGGAGTTGCTCCGTGAGGAGGCGATGCCGCCCGGGGAATACGAATGGCTCCGGCTGCGCACCTACACGGACCCGACGGCGTCGGATGCGTCTCACATCGAGATCGACGGTTCGACGCTACACAATCTCGTCATCCCCGGGGGCGCCGAGTCCGGACTGAAACTCGACGGCGGTTTCGGTCTGGGGGAAGGGGACACCACGCGGCTCCTGATCGATTTCGACCTCCGCAAGTCCATCGTGGCGCTCGGTGGTGCTGGCCGCAGCGACAGCGCGGCGGCCCGTTACCTGCTGAAACCGAGGCTGCGGCTGATGCACGTCGAGGATACGGCATCGATAACGGGCGACGTCGATCTCGCGGAGCTGGCTCAGAGGCTGGGCGGCGACCCGGACCAGTGCGCAGGCGGTGTCTACGTATTCGACGGGCGGGATGCCACTCCCGACGATCAGGATGGCGATCCCACCGACGGGGCGGATCCCGTGGTTTATGACCGGCTGGAGGTCGATCCGCTGGTCGGCGGTACTGTCGCTTCCTACCGGATACCGTTCGTGGACGGTGTCGCGGACGATGGCGACGGAGTGGATTACACGGTCGCCTTCACCTGCGATTTCGAGGTGGACGCCGACCCGGACCGGAGCGAGTACGCGCCGCAGTCTGCCGAGGGCGAGCCGGGATTCGGCACCATGCGGTGGGCGACGACCGACGTCACGGTGTTCCGCGGCGAGACGGCGGTCGTGGATTTTCCGATCGCGATGCGCTGAGGGAGCGCGCAGGAGGGCTTTCGCGGCCGGGCCCTCACTCCCGGAGAAAACGCTTCAGGCTGTCCGCCGCCCGTTCGGCGCTGCGGCCATCCCAGAGCGGCGGGCACTGGCCCTGCTTCCACCCGCCCGACATGACTTTCGCGACGCTGTCGGCGAGGGTCGTCGCACTGATCAGCTCATTGGTCCCCATCGTCACCGTGACCGGACGCTCCGTATTCTCCCGCAGGGTGAGGCAGGGGATGCCGAGATAGGTGGTCTCTTCCTGCAGTCCGCCGGAGTCGGTGATCGCGAGGCGGGCGCCGGTGACGACGTTCATGAAGTCGATATACGGGATCGGGTCCAGCAGCCGGATGTGTCCGGCCCGGGCGAGCCGCTCCTTCAGGCCGTGCCGCTCCAGGCTCTTCGTGGTCCTGGGATGAGCCACGAAGGCGAGGGTGAGCGACTCTGCAGCGGCCTCCAGCGCCGCCACCAGTGGTTCGAGTGTCTCCTTCGCGTCCACGTTGGACGGGCGGTGCAGCGTGACGATCGCGTAGTCTCGCCCCTCCAGGCCGAGATCGTGCCGGGCGCTGGATGCCTCGATGCGATCCCGCAGCAGTTCGAACGAGTCGATCATGATGTTGCCGATCAGATCGATCTTCTCCGCCGGCACGCCTTCCGCGATTAGATTCTCGTCGGCGTCCGCCGATGGCGTCCACAGGAGGTCGGCGATGGCGTCCGTCACCAGCCGGTTGATCTCCTCCGGCATGCGCCGGTCCCGGCTCCTGAGGCCGGCCTCGAGGTGTACCACGGGTATCCAGAGCTTGGTGCCGACCATCGCGCAGGCGGCGGTGGAGTTGACGTCCCCGACGACGATGATCGCGTCCGGCTGCTCCTTGAGGCAGATCTTCTCGTAGGCAATCATCACGCCGCCGGTCTGCTCCGCATGCGAGCCGCTGCCGACACCGAGATGATGGTGCGGCTCCGGCAGACCCAGGTCGCGGAAGAATGCGTCCGACATGTTGTAGTCGTAGTGCTGTCCGGTATGCACGATGGCCGGATCGCACCAGTCGGTGGCGGCCAGTGCGTGGTACAGCGGCGCGACCTTCATGAAGTTGGGCCGTGCGGCGGCGATGAGGTGTACGGTCTTCCGCGACATTCCAGTCCTCGACAATGACGTAGGGGGCCTTCAGGCCCGACGCGCGCGAAGCATACCAGAGACCGGTCCCCGATTTCGGTGACCGGTGCCCGGGAATCGGACCGGAAAGCCCTCCTACCCGATCCCGGAATGCTGTATTATTGTCGGCCCTCGGGCGGGCGATTAGCTCAGCTGGGAGAGCGCCGCAGTCACATTGCGGAGGTCGCAAGTTCGATCCTTGCATCGCCCACCAGTCCGCTACCGGTGCCGGTTCGTCACCGTCACCTTCAACCGGGACCAGAACCGAACTTGAGCAAACTGTCGCTGGCGAAGGACCGCATCCGCTTCCTGCTGCTGGAGGGTGTCCACCCGACGGCCCGCGAGGCATTGCGAGAGGCCGGTTACACCAACGTCGAGTCGCTGTCCGGCTCGCTCAGCGGCGACGACCTCGCCCGGGCCATCGCCGACGCGCACTTCGTCGGCATCCGGTCCCGCACCCAGCTCACCGCCGAGGTACTGGAATCGGCCCGCAAACTGAATGCCGTCGGCTGCTTCTGCATCGGCACCAATCAGGTGGATCTCGACGCGGCGGAGCTTCGCGGCGTCCCGGTGTTCAATGCGCCGTTCTCCAACACGCGCAGCGTCGCCGAACTCGTGCTCGCCGAGGTCGTGTTCCTGCTCCGCGGCATCCCCGCCAAGAACGCAGCGGCTCATCGCGGCGAGTGGGCCAAGACGGCCTCCCAGTCCTTCGAGATCCGCGGCAAGAAGCTCGGTATCGTGGGCTACGGCCACATCGGCAGCCAGCTCGGCGTGCTGGCCGAAGCCCTGGGCATGCGGGTGATCTACTACGACATCGAGAACAAGCTCCCGCTGGGCAACGCGTCTTCCCGGGCCCATCTGTCCGACCTCCTCGAGGAGGCTGACGTCGTCACACTGCATGTACCGGAGACGCCGCAGACCCGGATGATGATCGGCGAGGCGGAAATCGCCACGATGCGGCCGGAGACCTGCCTGATCAACGCCTCCCGGGGCAGCGTCGTCGACGTCGATGCGCTGGCCGCTGCGCTGGAAACCGGACACCTGGCCGGTGCGGCACTGGACGTCTTCCCCGAGGAACCGAAGGGCAATACCGATGCCTTCGTCTCGCCGCTGATCCGGTACGACAATGTGCTGCTGACGCCCCACATCGGCGGCAGTACCCAGGAGGCCCAGGAGAACATCGCGCTGGAGGTGGCCGGCAAGCTCATCAAGTACTCGGACAACGGCTCCACGACCCAGGCCGTGAATTTCCCTCAGGTCTCCCTGCCGGACAACGAGCGGACCCGCCGGATACTCCACGTGCATCGGAACGTCCCCGGCGTGCTCGAGAAGATCAACCACATCTTCTCGGAGGAAGGCGTGAACATCGCCGCCCAATACCTGCAGACCTCGCCGCGGGTCGGCTACGTGGTGATGGACGTGGAACTCGACGATGCCCGGGACCTGGTCGACCGCCTGAGAGGTGTCGACGGCACCATCCGCGCGCGGCTCCTGCACTGATTCCGGCGGGAAAAAGGCACTCATGAGCGACGCAGACCGCCGGAAGGCCCTGGAGCGCATCCGGGAGATCGTCGGTCCGAAAGGCGTGGTCGGCGAGGACGCTGCGGAGGCCTATCTCGTCGACGAACGCCGTCTCTACCGGGGCGAGGCCGCGCTGATCGTGCGCCCCGCGAGCACGGCCGAGGTCGCCGATGTCGTCGCCGCCTGTTACGAAGGCGGACTTGGCATCGTGCCCCAGGGCGGCAACACGGGCTACTGTGGCGGTGCGACACCGGACGACGCCGAGGGCCAGGTGCTTATCTCGCTCTCGCGCATGAATACCGTCCGGGACATCGACCCGGTCGGCTTCACGATGACCGCCGAGGCGGGCGTCGTGCTGGCCAATGCCCAGGCGGCGGCGGCGGAGCAGGACCTGATGTTCCCGCTCAGCATGGCGTCCGAGGGCAGCGCCGAGATCGGCGGCGTCCTCTCGACGAATGCCGGCGGCCTCGCCGTGCTCCGTTACGGCACGGCACGGGAACTCTGCCTGGGGCTGGAAGTCGTGCTGCCGGGCGGGCGGGTCGTGCACGGCCTGTCCGGGCTTCGCAAGGACAACACGGGCTTCGACCTGAAGTCGCTGTTTTGCGGCGCGGAGGGCACGCTCGGCATCATCACGGCAGCGACGATGAAACTCTTCCCGCAGCCCCGGTCGCGACAGACCGCCTGGCTGGCCGTCGCCGATGCCGCCGCCGCTTGCCGGCTCCTCGGCCGGGCGCGTCGGGAGAGCGGCGACTGTGTCACCTCCTTCGAGTACGTCACGCGGCCGTCGCTGGAACTCGCGCTGCGGCATGCCGATGGCCTCGCGGATCCGCTGGACGAACCACACGAGCACTATGTCCTGCTGGAGCTTTCCGCCGGCCAGAGCGAGCAACAGCTCCGGGAAGTAAGCGAGGCGATCCTCATGACCGGCATGGAGGAGGGCGAGATCCTCGACGGCGTCATCGCCGAATCCGGTCAGCAGCGCAAGCAGCTGTGGCGGCTCAGGGAGAGTATCCCCGAGTCCGAGAAGCACGAGGGCGGTTCGGTGAAGCACGACGTCTCGGTCACCATCGACCGCGTGCCCGAGTACCTGGCCGAAGCCCCCGGCCGACTGCGTGCGATTGCCGACTGCCGCTACTCGATCTATGGTCACATCGGCGACGGTAATCTGCACTACAACCTGCTGGCACCCGCGGGTGAGGATGCGGAGGTATTCAAGCGTGAGCATGGCGCGGCACTGTCGAAGTGCGTGCACGACCTGGCCGCGGAACTCGGCGGCAGTTTCAGCGCGGAGCACGGCGTCGGCAAGCTGAAGAAGGGCGAACTGGCCGGCTACAAGGACCCGGAGGCGCTCGCCGCGATGCGCGCGATCAAGGCGGCGCTGGACCCGCAGGGCCTGATGAATCCCGGCAAGGTCCTGTAGCGGAGTAGCCGAGGCGGATCGCATCGAGCAGGAAGACCTCGGTGCCGTCGGTATCGACGAGGAAGAATGTCATGCCGTCGATAGCGTCCAGGTCCATCTGCCGGTTGTCGGGTGCCTGCTGGATGTCATCGAGAGGGATGCAGAATTCCCGGGGTTCCGGCCCGATGGTGAATGCACGGTTGAAGCGGTCCGAGTATTGCTGGTTGTGGTAGACGTCGTGCACCCGGAAGGCCAGGCGCCGCGTCTCTCGGTCATCGGTCCCCGCCACGAAACGGAGATCCGTGAAGCCGCCCCAGTGGGGGTAGGGATCGAGGAATCGGACGCCGGCATATTTCCGCGCCGGTGTCGCGACGCGGAGGACATAGAGTCCCGCCGCGGGCCAGCCGGCCGGTTTCTCGATGCGCTCACCGGCGGTGATCAGGGATTCTTCCCAGGCACCCTCGAAGCCTGCGATCACCGGTACGGCCGCGGCCCTCGCGGCCAGCACCCAGGTCCACCAGAGGACCGGGGCCAGCACGGCGAACGAGAGCAACCAGGCGCCGGCGGTTATGGCGCGTGCCCGCCGCGAGTCGATCCGCCCTTCGCGGCGCCCGTAGTGGGCGACGAGCGCCAGCAGCGCGCAGGCACCGCCGAGGAGATCCTGACGGATGTCATGGAGCGAGAATTTTTGGCCGGCCAGCAGCTGTGCCGTTTCTCCGGCCGGGGCAGCCAGCAGCACGGCGGCCGCTGCGAACAGCG
Source organism: Gammaproteobacteria bacterium (assembly GCA_037382365.1). GTDB lineage: Bacteria > Pseudomonadota > Gammaproteobacteria > Steroidobacterales > Woeseiaceae > Lentisalinibacter. Next base: position 15,983 of record JARRPZ010000024.1, on the reverse strand, counting down.
CCGCCCGGAGAGCCCCGAGAGAGGGCAGGGCGAGGCGGAAGACGATCGCCGAGAAAAGGAAGAAGGCGGGCCCGTGCAGCGAGTCCCGGAGGGACTGCCCGATGTAGGAGCCGCCGCCCAGCGGCAATAGGTGCCCGAGCAGGATGACACCGATCGCGAGAGCGGCGAGTCCGATGAGCCGGGTCGGGGAGGCGCGGGGTCTTTCCAAGGCACATCATCCTTTAACGTCGGGCAAGCATACTGGACACGGAATCCGGGTGCAGAACTCCGCTGCGTATTTCACATAATTCTGTGAAACATGTCACAAGTTCCTGAAAGCGCTACACTATAATGTGCCTCTCGGACGGGATGATTGCGCCCTCTAACGGGCGACCCAACCGCACGCCAGACGGACAATAACGGTGCATATCGGCTCGATGCCAATCCGCCTCTTCAACAATTACCTGCGGTTGCCGGTCGCGCTGCTCGCCCTCGCCGAGTGCGCTGTGATTTTCGCGTCTTTGTTCGTCGCGGTGGAGATTCGTGTCGACGATGGCTTCGCAAGCTACGAGAGAATGCACGGACTTGTCTGGCCCCAGGCCGCGACGACGACCGGTATCGTGTTCCTCTGCCTGATCGCCCTGGGGTTGTACCAGTTTCATCAGCGTCTCTACTTCAAGGAATCGCTGGCCCGGCTGGGCGTTGCTTTCGTGCTCGCCACCTTCCCTCTCGCCTCGGTCTGGTTCCTCGTTCCGGCGCTCGCGCCGAGTCGCGGCGTCGCGGTCATCGCCGCCGCTGTTTCCTTCGTCGGCCTCGCGCTAATCCGCCTGTTCTTCCTGCGCACCGCGGACGAGAATATCTTCCGGCGTCGCACGCTGGTATATGGCGCCGGCGCGCGGGCGGCGTCCATCCAGTCCATCCGGCGCAAGGCGGATCGTCGTGGATTCGTGATCGTCGGGAATCTGCCCGCACCCGGAGATAGCGGCGAATTCCGTGGCCAGATCCGCACGACCCACGACAAGCCGCTGTGCGACATCGCGCAGGAGTTGCAGGCGGACGAGATCGTCATCGCTCTGGACGATCGGCGCGGGAACCTCCCGGTTGACGAACTGCTGGCCTGCAAGGTGCGCGGCATCGAGGTGCTGGACCTGGTCGGCTTCCTGGAACGGGAGACCAGCAAGGTGCGCATCGATCTCGTCAATCCGAGCTGGATGATCTTCTCGACGGGATTCCGTATCCGGGCCGTTCGCAAGATGACGAAGCGGGTGCTGGACGTGGTCGTCACCTCGTTGGCCATGGTCGTGGCCGCGCCGTTGATGCTGCTCTCGGCGCTGGCCATCAAGCTCGAGGACGGGCTGCGGGCCCCGGTGATCTACCGGCAACGTCGTGTCGGCCTCTTCAGCGAGACTTTCGACGTGCTGAAGTTCCGCAGCATGGTCCAGGATGCCGAAGCGCCGGGCGAGGCGAAGTGGGCCGAGAAGAACGATCCCCGGATCACCCGGGTCGGCCGGGTGCTCCGCAAGCTGCGGCTGGACGAACTGCCCCAGTTGATCAACGTGCTCCGGGGCGAGATGAGCATCGTCGGGCCACGCCCGGAACGACCCGAATTCGTCATCAAGCTGAGAGAGAAGATCCCTTATTACTCAGAGCGCCACACGGTGAAACCGGGTATCACCGGTTGGGCGCAGCTGCGATATCCCTACGGCTCAACCGAGCAGGACGCCATCGAGAAACTGCAGTACGATCTGTATTACGTGAAAAACCACAGCCTGCTGCTCGACCTGATGATCATGCTCCAGACCGCCGAAGTCATCCTCTGGGGCAAGGGCGCCCGCTGACGCCATGCTCGCCAGCCTGCCCGCGATCGGCTACGGCCTGGCTGGCGCGGCCTTCCTGGTCCTCACCGTCCTCCTGATCACCAGCTGGCAGGGTCGCCTGCACGGCGCCCTGCTCGCGACGGCCGCAGGGCTCTCGGCCCTGTGGGGATTCGCCCTTGCGGTGAGTCTCTCGCCCGATCCGAGCCTGGCGGTGCTGAAGGTATTCCTGGCCGAGACGTTGCGCAACGGCGCCTGGCTCGTGTTCCTGTCGGCATTGTTCGCCGGCGGCCTGGGCGGCGGTGCCGGCCACCGGGTGCTCGTCTACGGCGGGCCGGTGCTGGCCGTCGTCGTTCTCGTCGCCGGCGTCGCGCTATTCTCGCTCGAGGCGGCCGGACGACCTTCGCCGGGCGTCGGCCAGGCCCTGATCATGGGCTCGCTGTCGCTGTCGCTGTTCGCGCTGATCATGGTCGAACAGATCTATCGCAATGCGCGCGCCGTGCAGCGTGCCGGCATCAAGTATCTCGTCGTCGGCATCGTGGCACTGTTCGCCTACGACCTCGTACTCTATTCCCACGCCGTCCTGTTCGGGCAGATACAGCCCCTGTTCTGGAGCGTACGCGGCATCGTCGCGGCCTTCTGCGTGCCGCTCATCGCCGTCTCCGCCCAACGCAATCCGGACTGGTCCGTCGGCATCTTCGTCTCCCGCCAGGTCGTGTTCTACACCACGACGCTGATCGGTGTCGGTATCTACCTGATCGTGATGGCTGCCATCGGCTACTACATCCGGGCATTCGGTGGCGCCTGGGGCCCGGCGGCCCAGATCGTGTTTTTCGCCGCGGCGATCCTCACACTCGCGGTGCTCCTGTTCTCGGATCAGCTGCGCGGCCGGCTGCGGGTGTTCCTCAGCAAGCACTTCTTCCGCAATCGCTACGACTACCGGGAGGAATGGCTGCGGCTGATGAATACGCTGGCCTCGCCGGAGGAGCCCGGGTTGCCGCTCGCCAAGCGCGGCATCAAGGCGCTGTGCGACATCCTCGAAGCACCCACCGGTGTCCTGTATCTGCGCGAGGACGAAGGCGATCACTTCCGCTGCGTGGCCGGCTGGAATACGGGCCCGGGCGGACGCCGCGTCACGGCGGATGAATCGCTGGTCCGGTTCCTCGGGCGCACGGGGTGGGTCATCGACAACGACGAATATCGTCGGGACCCGCCGCACTACGAGGGTCTGGACACGGATCTCGCCGATCTCGGCGTGGAGCCGCCCGGCGTGATCGTGCCCCTGATCAACGATGAAACTCTGATGGGTTTCGTCGTGCTCGCCCGCTCCGAGCGGCCGCGTGCACTGAACTACGAGGACCACGACCTCCTGAAGACGGCCGGGCGCCAGATCGCGAGCTATCTGGATCAGGATCAGAAGAAATACCAGCTGGCCGAAAGCCGGCAGTTCGAGGCCTTCAACCGGCTCACCGCCTACCTGATGCACGATCTGAAGAACCTGATCGCCCAGCAGTCGCTGGTCGTCGAGAATGCGCAGAAGCACAAGGACAAGCCGGAGTTCATCGACGACGCCATCCGCACGGTGGAGAGTGGCGTCGCGCGCATGAAGAAGGTGCTGGAACAGCTCCGTCAGGGTGCGCCGGCGCAGACGGTGACCCGCATCGACGTGCGCAAGCTCGTGGACGAGGCACTCGCCCAGTGTGCCGACCGCAAGCCCGTGCCCCGGATGAACGGCGCGGCGGTCGACGGGCTCAGGATCCGCGGCGATCGGGAACGACTGACCATGGCATTGGTGCATGCCATCAGAAATGCCCAGGACGCGACGCCGGACGATGGCCGCGTGCAGGTCAGCGTGGAGCCCTGCGGTGGCGAATGCGCCATCCGGGTCGTGGACACCGGCCGGGGGATGGAGCGTGATTTCATCGACAATCGGCTGTTCAAGCCCTTCGACAGCACCAAGGGAGCATCGGGCATGGGCATCGGGGCCTATCAGGTGCGCGAGGCGGTGCGAGCCAGCGGCGGTGAGCTGCATGTGCAGAGCGAGCCCGGCGAGGGGACGACCGTGTCGCTCGTCCTGCCACTGAATGGCGGAGAGCGCGTAGAGTGAGCGCAGGAGGGCCTGCAGGCATGCCGGGGATTCGGTCCAACGAGACAGTCGGCGATTGACGAATATACTGGAAATCATACACTTGGCTTTTGGTGTGCCCGTAGCGACTGAACCGACGTCGACCATCGCACCGGCCGGAGAGGTAATCGTGGAAAGAATAATAAGAACAGAACCCCGGGTGACGGTCGCGACCGTCGCGTTTTCGCTCCTGGGGATCACGGTCGCGGGACTGGCAGCACCCCTCGACGCCATCGCACAGTCGGACGGCGACGCGATCGACACGATCGTGGTCACCGGCACCCGGGTCACCGACACGCTCGCGGACATCCCGAATACCACCACCGTGATCGGGCTGGACGAAATCGAGGTGCAGAACCACGCCAACGTGCTCGATTACCTGCGCAACGCGCCAGGCCTGCAGGTGACCCAGCCGGGTGGCCGCGGCGGCATCGCCTCCGTCTTCATCCGTGGCGGCGAGCCGAACTTCACGATGGTGCTGATCGATGGTGTCCGGGTGAACGACCCGAACAACACCCGCGGCGGTTCCTTCGACTTCTCGACCCTGAATGTCGACGACATCGAACGGATCGAGATCGTGCGCGGTCCGCAGTCCGCCATCTACGGATCCGATGCGCTGAGCGGTGTGATCAACATCATCACCAAGGGCCGCGCCGACGATCTCGGCGTCGGTGTCCACGCCGAGATCGGCGAGGACGACTACCGGCGTGCCGCGCTGGAGGTGTCCGGGCCGACGACGGAGACCGGCGGGTTCGCGCTCAGGGTCGCGCGCGTGGACGACGGCGAACCGACACCCGGGAACACCTTCGAGAGCGATTCCATTACCGGCAAGCTCTCGTTCGGTGCGGGCGAGAACTGGGATCTGCGGATCTTCGGGCGCTACTCGGACAACGAGGGAACCTCCTTCCCCGAGGACAGCGGGGGTTACGATCTCGCCGTGATCCGGGACCTGGATATCAAGTCGTCCGAGGACCTGAGTCTCGGGCTTGCGGGCGGCATCGACCTGACCGCCGACTGGCGTCTGAATTTCACGGCCAGCCTGTTCGACCACGAGGACAGCTACGCATCGCCGGGGGTTGCGCCCGGCGTCCGGGACGGCGTGCCGCCGAACAGTGCCGATTCCAAACTCGACCGCGATACCTACACCGCGCACGTCGTCGGCGATCTCACCGATACGCTGCGGATGACGGTCGGCCTGGATTACTACCAGGAGGAGGGCAGCTCGGAGGGTTCCGTCGAGTTCTTCCCCGGCTTCTCCATCCCCAGCGGCTTCTCCATCGACCGCGACGTAACGGGATACTTCGGCGAGTTCCAGTACCAGCCGGTGACCGGCCTGAGCCTCCTCGGCAGCGTGCGACGCGACGACCCGAACGAGGAACCCGGTGAGACCACGACGAAGCTCGGGTTGCTGTACGACTTCAATGGCGGGCAGACCACGCTGCGGGTGAACTGGGGCGAGGGTTTCAAGTTGCCCAGTTTCTTCGCGCTGGCGAGCCCGCTGGTGGGCAATCCGGAGCTGAAGGCGGAGACGAGCGAGAGCGCGGACATCGGCATCACCCAGCGATTCCTGGGCGGACGCCTGGCGGCTACCGCGACGCTCTACCGGAACGAGTTCACCGACCTGATCGACTTCGACCCGGAGCTGTTCACCAACGTGAACCGCACGGAGGTCGAGGCCCAGGGCGCCGAGCTGGAAGTCGACTACCGTCCCAGCGACGCGCTGTCACTCTACGCCGAGCTCGTCTATCTGGATATCGACGTGAAGGACGTCCAGCGCCAGCTACGGCAGCGCCCGGACTGGCGCGGCAGTGCCTCCGCCCGCTGGCGGCCGGCGGATCGCTGGCAGCTGCAGGCGACCTGGCTCTACGTGGGCGAGACCTGGGATTCCTCGATACCGACCGGCGGCCTGGTGCTCGACGGCTATAACCGCCTCGACGCGGCGGTCAGCTGGCTGCCCGATGCCGACCTCAATGTCGTCTTCGCCGTAGACAATCTGCTCGACGAAGACTACGAGGAAGCGATCGGGTTCCCCTCACCGGGCCGGCGTGCACGGCTCGCCCTGCGCTACCGCTTCTGAAGGCGCTCCAGGAGCGCCATCAGGCCCCCGACGGGCGAATCGGGGCCAAAGTCGCTCCTATACGGCGCCTGCGTCCCTCCTGCCCAGGCGTTCGGCGGCGAGTGTCGCCAGGAACACCAACAGCGCCGCCAGCGCCGCCCAGCGGCGGAGCGGCAGCGGTGTGTCGAATGCCTCTTCGAACCGGCCGTCCCAGGGCTCGATCGCACCCTCCTCGACGAGTTGTTCCGCGGATGTGGTCGTCTCTGCTGCGGTCCCGGCGCCAGCGGGCCGGAACGGGTATCGCCAGGTGCGATCCGCACCCTGCCAGGTGAGTTGCCAGATGCCCTCCGAATCCTCTGGCAGTTCGATCCGGTAACGGCCGGGCGCGACCGGCTCCGGCTCGACCGGCACGATCCCGGCGGGTGTCGTGAGTACCACCTGTTCCGGTGGCCCCTGCTCCCCGCCATCGATCTCGAGGAATCTGCCGTCCGGTGCGCGGCCCACCGTCGCCCGTCCGGGCACGCCGGTAACGACGCGCTCGACGAGCATTGCCGCCAGGGCCGGCCAGTGCTCCCATCGCAGCCAGTCGCCTGCCCAGTGATTCAGGCCGCCCGGCAGCACGGCGGTTCGCCCCGCGCCCTCTGTGCCGAAAGCCAGCAGCGGCTCGCCGGACGGTGCCGCGAGCGCAACGGTCGCCCCCGGGCGCGGGCGGGTCACGAGCCAGGCGTCCAGTGCCGGCCAGTCGTCGGCCGGCAGCCCCGGCAGGGGCGCATCGTCGGCGGGGACCGGCCGCGCCGGACCCTCGGCGACCATCGGCCTGCGCGACTCCACTTCGCCCCGCATCAGTTCCGGCAGCCGGGTGAGATCCCGGCTGACGATCATGGTCACCGAATCTTGGCGTGGCATGCGTTCCAGGGTAGAACGACCGCTCGTCGTGCCGACGGGCGATCCGATGACGATGGCGATCAGTTCGACCTCGCGCTCGCCGCCGCCGAGTGCCGCCGCCAGCCCGGCCGTTTCGTCCGCATCGAGCATGCCGTCGGTGACCAGAACGATCAGCCGCTGGCGTTCGGCCCGGTCATCGCCGGCGGCGGCCGGCCCCGCGGCGTCCAGCAGGTCGAGCGCGGACGCGACGGCGGGCAGCACCCGGGTGCCGCCGCTGGCCCGGTCCGGGAACGCGGCCCGCAGTGCCGCCGCGTGATCGTCACGGGTGTCCGGTGCCAGGCGTACCCGCGGCTCGACCTCGAACGTGACGAGTCCGACCCGATCCGACGGTTCCAGACTCCCGGCCGTCTCCACGACGGCGTCCCGGGCAGCACGCAGACCGTCGTAGTCTCCCCGGCCCATGCTGCCCGAGACATCCACCAGGAACAGGACGTCGGCCGGTCGTTCCGTCTCCGGTGGTTCCGAGATCACCGGCAGCAGGGACTCCAGCGCCGAGCGCCGGTAGGCGCCGAGACCGAAGGCATCGGGCCCGCCGAGCGCGAGCAGCCCGGTGGCGCCCGCGCGGACCGCGGACACGAGGGGTGACCAGGTCGTGGCGGGAATGCCGGCCGCCGACACGTTGTCGAGGATGACGGCGCCGAAGCCCCGCAGCCGATCGCCCCAGGCCGGCAGGGCGGCAGGCCGGATACGGGTGACGGGCCAGCCCCCGGCCTCCAGACTGTCGGCCAGTGGCGATCCGTCGGTCGCCACCACCAGCAGCGTCGGCGGGCCGGCGACCCGGACCCAGGCGGCGTCCTCCCGCCGATGCAGCACCTCCCCGCCACCGCGATCGAGGAGTTCCACGTCGAGTCCGACCAGTCCGGGTTGGGATAGCCGTGCCGTGAGCCGGGTGATGCCATCCGGCTCGGCGGCGCGCCGCGCAATCAGTACATCGTCCGCATAGATCAGGATCTCGGTCGCGACGTCACCCGATGCGTGGTGACGTACGTCGATCAGGAACGCCTCGCCGGGCATGACCCGTTCGCGGGCTTCGACGGCCTGGATGCGGGGTCTCGCCGCTGTCCCGGCCGGCTGCCACAGGATGCTGATGCCCACATCGTGCGCCTGCCGCACGAGCGCCGTGGTCCGCTCCGGCCAGTCTCGACCGGCAACGATTGCGAGTACGTTCTGCTGCCGTCGATCGAGTCTGCGCAGGACGCGGTCCAGCACGCCGTCGAGTTCGCCGGGTTCCTCGCGCTGCGTCCGGATACCTCGCGCGGTGGCCTGTGCCACGATCGCCTGCGCCGCGCCGGCCGCGGCCGGGCCACGCTCCGCGATCACGGTCAGGATGGCGTCATCGCGGTCCTCACGGTCGTCGCCGGCCGGCAGCAGTAGCGCTGCGGTCAACAGCGCGGCGGCGAGCGTGCGACCCACCATACCGACCCGCCTGTGTCTCAGCTCAGGCACGGCCGATCCTCCGTGCCGCCAGGACGGTGCGCAGCAGGTCCAGCACCAGGAGCAGCAGGGCCGCGGCGATCAGCGCCGGCGTCAGGGAGGCACGGGCCGCTGAAGCAGGCGCGGAAGGACCGTGCACGGGCGGCATGGCGAGCGGGGCAATGTCCGACTCGCCGGGTGATCGTTCCCCGACGATGACCGGGTCGAGAGGCGACCGGCCGAGGGCGAGTGCCGCCAGGGTATCGACGAGGAGCGCGTACTCGGGCTGGCGGACGAGGCTCCGCGCGCTCATGTCGATGACGCTCTCGACGATGGGGAAGGGTCGCGAGGCGCGACGGATCAGCGGCTCGTCGCCCGCCTGCAGTACGGTCTCGTAGCCCCGTCCTGCCGCTTCGTCGGGCCAGCCCGTAGTCGCGAGCCAGGCCTCGCGCAGGCGCGGGGCGCCGGCCGCTTCGTCGCCGGGCGCCCAGGTCGGCGCTGCGGCGATCCGTTCCGTCGGTCCGCTGTGGAGGATCACCGCGGGGATGCCCGCTACCGGTGGCCGCCCGCAGACGATCTGGAGCGCGGGGGCCGACTCCTGCGGCGCGAGGCCGGGGTGTTGCCGGAGCGCCCGACCGAGTTCCGCCGGGCAGGCAGGATCCACCCGGACGGGGACGGGCCGGACATCGTCCAGACTCACGGCGAGGACGTCGTCGGCGGCGAGCACGTCGCCGGGTTCGATACGGGCGGCGAGCCGCCCGGTCCCGGCAGGGATCTCGAAACGGAACGAGATCTGCCCGCCGGGCGGGAGTTCGATCGGGCGGTTCTCCACCGGCTCGCCGTCCGACTCCAGGATCAGCCGGCGCGTCGCACGAGAGCGGCTCCGGTTCGAGGCCGCCACCAGCACCCGCAATCGCCGCGGGTCCGCCGGGTGGCGGCGCACGGCCAGCCGGGAGACGGCCGCGTTATCGGTGGCCTCGCCGGTCAGGATCATGCGCTCGATCGGCGCCGTCTCCGCCCACCCGGCGATCCGCGAATCCGCGCCGTCACCGAGCAGCCAGTGAGCACTCGACGAGTCCATCAGAGCCGGCGGCGGTGGCGAGACGGGCGTCCCGGTTTCCCGCCGCCAGGACTCCGGACTCAGGGCCCCCGGTGCGTCGGCGGCCAGCGCGGCGGTCGGGTCGGTGAGCGACCGGAGCGTCACGAGTCCGGTCTGCCCTTCGTTTAGCGTGGTGGCGAGCCGGTCGAGACCGAGCGCGAGGCGCGATTGCCCGTGCTCCGTGGTCAACATGCTGAGGGAATCGTCCACCCAGACCGTGACGGTCCGTTCGGCCCGGGACCACATCGGCTCCGCAAGCGCGAGTATGACGAGGGCGGCGATCAGGGCGCGCAGCCGCCAGGCGGGATCCGGCGGCCGTTCCGCCGCCGCGCCCGGCCGCTGCGCCTCACCGTCCCGCCACAGGAAGCCGGCGCCGGTATCCAGTTCGGCCAGCGGTGCCTGCCAGCGGTGCAGCCAGCGCACGAGGGGCAGGACCGCGAGCGCGAGCAGCCACAGCGGGGCGCCGAGGCCGAACATGGTCACAGTCCCAGGTGGCGGAGCAGGACCCGCTCCCAGTCCTCGTCGTCGCGGCAGGCGCTGAACCGCAGCCCGACGCGGGCGGCGACCCGGGAGACGCGCGCGGTGTGGCGAGCCAGCCGGGACTCGGCGGCAGCCGTCTCTTCCGGCGAGAGCACGAGGTCGCGGGTCTCGCCGCCTTCCACGTCCCGCAGGCGTACGGTGCCGCCCGGCGCCGCCGCGATCTCGCCGCGGGCCAGGACCTGCAGGGCCTCGCCGCTCGCGACCCCCGCGCGTAGCTGACGGAGGTCCGGTGCCATCGCGTCCTCCCGCAGGAAGTCGCTGACCAGGAACAGGCGGCCGGATCGGCGCATGTAGGCCGCACAGGCGCCCGGTGCGGAACCGCCGCCCCGGACGGGCGGTTGCCACGCGTCCAGTTCGCGCACGAGTGCGGCGAATTGCCGGGGACCGCGGCCGGCGGCCAGGCGTGCCCGGACACGTCCCGCGAAGATCAGCAGCGAGACCCGGTGCCCGGCCTGCAGCAGGGCATAGCCGAGGCCGAGGCTCAGTTCCCGGGTCATCGGCCATTTGCGGCCGAGCGCCATCGACGCACTGCCGTCCAGGGCCAGCACCCAGTCCGCGGCCGACTCGTCCCGGTACCGGCGCACCAGGGTGCGGCCGCGGCGCGCGGTCTGGCGCCAGTCGATGTGGCGTACGTCCTCCCCGGGCGCGTAGGGGCGCAGGTCCAGGAATTCCATGCCCGGGCCGGGACGGTCGCGGGCGCTCCGCGGGCCGATGCCTTCGCTCACGCCGCCGGCCAGGAACGGTATCGCGAGCCGGGCGAAGCGCCGCAGCCGGGCCTCGTCGATGCCGGCCGCCGTCGTCAGCCGATGTGCCTGCTGTGCCATTCGCTCAGCAACCCCTCGAGCACGGAGTCGACGGTGATCCCCTCGAGCTCACTGGACGTGTGCAGCAGGAGGCGGTGGAGCAGGATCGGTTCCGCGACCGCGCCGATGTCCTCGAACCCGGCCTGGGGCCGACCATCGAACAGGGCCCGCACCCGGGCCGCCCGGATCAGCGCCTGCAGCGCCCGCGGACTCGCTCCGTAGCGGATGTGGCGGGCGATCGGATCGGCCGCCGCGTGGGAGTCGGGCTGGGTCGCCAGCACGAGTTCGATGGCAGCCTGGCGCACCGGCGCGGCGACGATCACCTGCCGGGCCGCGTCACGGATCGCGAGCGCACGCTCCCCGTCGACGAGACGGCCGAGCTCGTCTGCCGGCTCCCGGTCGAGGGACGTCTCCAGCAGTTCCTCGAGGCTGTCGGCCGAGGGGTAGGCGATCGGGATCTTCATCAGGAAGCGGTCGAGCTGGGCCTCGGGCAGCGGGAAGGTGCCCTCGAGTTCGATCGGGTTCTGGGTGGCGATCACCCAGAACGGCTCCGGCAGTGGGAATCGCCGCCCGGCGTATGTCACCTGACGCTCCTGCATCGCCTCCAGCAAGGCCGACTGGGTGCGCGGCGTTGCCCGGTTGATCTCGTCCACCAGGACCAGATTGGCAAACACCGGGCCCGGACGGAACTCCACGTCTCTGCCGTCGGAAGCGAGTACTTCGCTGCCGGTGATATCCGCCGGCAGCAGGTCCGGGGTGCATTGCACCCGGCCGAGACGCATGCCGAGAGCCGCCGCCAGTGCCTTGGCGAGATGGGTCTTGCCGAGCCCGGGCAACCCCTCCAGCAGGATGTGGCCGCCGGCGAAGAGCCCGATCAGCACGTCGCGTACGAGGGGGCGCTGACCGACAATGACGCCGTTCAGCGCGTCTTCGAGTCGGCCGATATCGGCCTGCACGCGCCCGGCCGTATTCTCGAAGTCAGTCATCCTGTGCTCCGGCATCCTCCAGGTAACGGCGGGCGTAGGCAGCCTGCGCGGCGCTCATCGTACTCCATGCGCCGGTTGCGGGCGGGGCGGCCGCCGGTCGCACGCGGGCAGGTGCAAGACCCGGTGTGCGGCCTGCCGCATAGCCGTCGTTCGCGGCCGCGCCGGTCGCGCGCGCGGCGCCCTCCCGGGCGACGGCTTGCCCGCGGCCGACCGCCTCGCCGCTGCCGTCGTCACTCATGGTGTCGGCGTCTCCCGGCCGTGCCATACCGGCCTCGATCCCGTCCGCACCGCCCGTGCCCGTCGCGAGTCCGCCGGTCGGGTCCGGCGGCGCCGCGATTTCCTGCCGCGGGCCGTCGGGACGGCCGGCCACGACAGGCTCCCCGGGAACGACGCGGTCGGCGATCTCCCGGGCCCTTAGCTCGTCCGTGTCGGCCTCCGTCCCGTCCCCGGCAGTCGGCTTGAGGCTGCGGCGCAGCTGGCGCAGCGCCGTCTCCTGCGCATCGGCGCCGCGTATCGGTACGGTGTCCGTATTTCTCCCGGCCCCTGCCGTCGCGGCATCGGCCCCCGTACGCTGCCCGACCGCAACGTACTGCAGCAGCAGGACGCCGACGAAGGCGGGGATCAGGGCGAGAACCGCTTGTGTGACGCCTGGTTGCGCGACCCGGTAGTCGCGACCGGCATACCAGTCCCTCGCTGCCTGCCGCGCCCGCAGGAGCAGCGTGTCCGTGGCGGGTGACTGCGTACCCGCGCCGGCCACTTCCAGGGCGGACGTCAGCAATTCGTGACTCGCGAAGTGCCGGTCCAGGTAGAGTGCCGCTTCTCGCGCACCCGGGCGGGCCACCAGGCCCGGCAGGAGTCCGGCCAGGAACAGCGCCGTGCCGACACCGACGACGAGCAGGGGCGGTGGCCGGACGTCGCTGAGCAGGGCGACGAGACCGGAACCGGCCAAAGCGAGTGCCGCCAGCCAGGCCGCGCTCGGGACGCGGCGGCGCACGGCGGCCTGCCAGAGGCCGCGCTGCGTCGCGGTGATCAGCCGCCCGATCGGATCTTCGCTCATGCGCCGATCCAGCCGCCGAGGGTGGAGCGCAGCGTCCACACGGTCACTGCCAGCCCGGCTCCGACGGCGGTCGTCATCAGACGCGCTGCCGCCGGATCGATGGGCAGGCGCTGGAGCAGACCGGCGCCGGCGGCCAGGCCGCCGAACAGCGCCGCGGCGACCAGCTGGCTCGCCGCGAGGCCGATCGCCGACACGCCGCTCGCGGCCCAGAGGACGGCGAGCAGCGGCCACAGCGGCAGGCACGCCGATGCGAGTATGAAGAGCCTGCCGACGCCGCGGCAGCCGACGGTCCAGAGGGGGGTGAGCAACGCGATCATCAGCCACTGGCCGACGATCAGGCTTCGGGTCGCCGCGGCACTCGTCACGAGGATGCGGCCACCGTCGTCGACCGGCAGCAACGCGAGGCTCCCGAGCCACCACGCTGCCACCGCGGCGGCGAGGATGATGGCGGCAATGCCGGCCGCCGGGTTCAGCTCGCGCATCGCTCTACTTCCGCCGCGCCGGCGGCCTCCCGCCGCAGGAGCCACGCACGCCGTGCGCCCGGATCGCCGGGCACGGTGAGTTCCTGCAATACCGCGAGCCCGTCCGCCCGCGCCCGCAGGAGCCGCAGCAGCGGCGTGGTGGCGGCCGTGCCGTCGGCCGGCCGCCAGGCCTGCCCGGGTGCGAGGGCCGGTATCGCATAGATCCGTCCGGCGGATGCGAGCCAGCCGGGCTCCGTCGTCCGGCTGCCCCGGTTGCAGACTCGCGGCCGCCCGTCAGGGGAGTCGGCGCGGAGCGTCGGCTCCACCGGGAAGCTCCCGGTCGCCTCGATGCGGATGGTGGCGAGCAGGGTGGCCGCCCAGCGCAGGCGCTCGGTCTCCTCGTCCGTCTCGATGTTCTCGCCCACGATACGGCTCGGATAGCGCCCGAGCCCTTCCAGCGGCACCTCCTGGCGGCTGCGCCCGGTCGCCGCCGCGACGCCCAGACTCACGTAGCGCGCGATCCGCTCGCCGTCATCCACTTCGGCCCAGGCGACGAAACCGTCCCGGCGACCGCCGGTCCAGAGGAGAATCGCGGCGATCGTTGCCAGCACACAGAAGCCGACGGCGGCGGGCCGGGTCCGGCGGAATCCGAACAGGACGCTCAGCACCACCAGGTAGCCGCCGACGAACAGTGCGACGAGACGCAGTTCGCCGCCACGCCAGGGTACCAGTCGATCCAGAGATGCCGCCGTCGGGAGGGCGACGGGGCGCGTCTCCAGCAGGTGCGCCAGCGTCTCGGGCACCGCCGACGCTTCGGCGGCCGCGACGAATCGCCCACCGCAACCGGCACGCCGTGTGAAGATGTATTCGGTGTCGGAGGCCGTACCCACCAGCAGCAGGCGCCCGCAGCTGCCGGCGTACTCGAGCAGCGCCCGGAGTCGGGAATCGTCCAGGCGGCCGAGCGACTGGGTGCCGATAACCAGCGCGTCCGTCGTGCGGTAGCCGGGCGGCCGGGTCGGCAGTTCGCCGGGCGAGTAGATCGTCGCCGGCAGGGTATCGCCGCCATTGCTCATGGCGGCAACAGCGGCTGCCGCTTCCCGGCCTACGACGACGACGCCGTGGGGTTCCGCGGCGGGTATCGGCTCGCCGCCAGTCAGTGCGGCCAGCGCCAGCAACAGAGCCGCGGGCCTGCCGGTCGAGCTGGCGTCGGCCACGTCGCGGCGCGCTTATTTCAGCGCGGCGTTCAGGGCAATGACACTCCAGGCCGTGACCAGCTCGGGATTACCCTCCCACCAGCGCGGCGAATCCGGGTTCACCCAGGAGCCGTCATCCTGCTGCAGGCTGACGAGTTTGCGGGCGATGTCGTTGCGCCAGTTGTGCTCGGTGCCGTCCGTCCCGGTGACGATCGGATCCCCGTAGGCGGACATGCTCTTCGAGAAGACGTTGTAATAGTAGTAGAGGCCCTGGACACCGTCGGTGGCACCCGGGTTCTCCTCCAGCGTGTAGTTTGCGCGGATCCAGTCATAGGCGGCCTGGACACGCGGGTCGTCCTTGTCCGCGCCCGCGAAAAGGAGGGCGAGCAGGCCGGCCGCGGTCATGCCGCCGTAGGACGCCGTCCCCTTGTGCGGGCTGTAGCCCGGCATGTAGGTGAAGCCGCCGTCGTTCCCGGCCCACTCCTGGTCGTTGCTCTCGCTGCGGTTCTGGGCGCGGCTGACGAAGGTGAGTGCCTTGTCCCAGACGGGATCGTCCGGGTCCATGGAGCTCGCGCGCAGCCCCTCCAGCGCCATGTAGGCATTCGACAGGTCGGGGCGCTCGTCGCCGCCGTAGCCGATGCCGCCGTAGTAGGCATGGTCGCTCTCGTAGCCTTCTTCCTCGTCGATCTGCAGCTCACCCAGGAATTTCTGGCCGCCGCGGATCACCTCGTCGTATTCGTCGTTGCCGGTGGCGGCGAAAGCGACCAGGGAAACGGCGGTGTTGTAGTTTCGGTTCTGGTTCGTCTCGCTGATCGAGCCGTCGTCGTTGACGTGGGCCAGCAGGAAGGCGATCGGCCGGGTGATGAAGGCGCCGTCCTTCTCGCTGTAGCCCCGGTGACTCTCCAGGAAGGCACGCAGGCCGAGGGCGGTGACACCGACGGAGTTCGACCATGAGCCATCGTCCGCCTGCTTGTTTCTGAGGTAATGGAGTCCGGCGTCGACGGCGCGCTGCGCGCGCTCCCGGAGTTCCGGATCCATGGTGTGGTTGTCCGCGGCCACAGGGACCGACATTGGCAGCAGGGCGAGCGTGAGCAAAGCCAGAAAGTGCGTTTTCATGTGTGTGCCTCTTCCGGATGTCGAAACGGGGTGAGGTCGACCGTCGTCATGACGAACCGTGCCAGAACGGCGGCCGGAATCAGAGCGTAGACTGTGCAGAGCGTGAACCAGGACGGGTAGTCGTAGCGCATCGAGCCGAGTGCGCTGTGCGCGTAGAACCAGGTCGTGCGGAGGTAATCCAGATCGAGCGGCAGCGAGAGCACCGTCAGCGGACTGGCTCCGATGACCAGGTTGCGCGCCCATGCCGGATTGCCCGCGAGTTCCACCAGCGGTCCCGCCCAGACCGGCAGCATCACCAGGGCCGCGACCAGCACGCAGAGCAGGGAACGCGGCACGACACGGGTGAGTGCCACCAGGTTCAGCGAGATCAACAGCACTGTGAGCGCCAGTGCGGGC
>JARRPZ010000023.1:0-24874 GCA_037382365.1 Gammaproteobacteria bacterium | reverse complement strand
AGCGTCTCCATGGCCTTCTTCATCTCCGGACCACGAGTCTGGCTGTTGGGCGCATGACCCCAGAAGAACATGGCTTTCAGCTGGTCACGCTGATCGATCAGTTCCGCATCTTCGAGCACACCGTCCACCCAGCGCGATACCGGGATGCCGGCGGAATTCATCGGATTCGTGAACGGCAAATGGTACCGGTACGTGCCCTCGCCCACGTCCTTGTCCGAATCCTTGAGATTCATGTAGTCCCTGTCGAACCGGCTCTCAATCCATTCGTAGTCCACGTCCCAGACCCGCGCCCAGTGCTGCCAGGCGCCGCTCGCCACGCCGTAGTAACCGGGCAACGTATGGGAGAGCACGCCGAGATCGGTGGCGCCCTGTACGTTGTCGTGACCGCGGAAGATGTTCGCGCCGCCACCCGATACACCGATATTGCCGAGAGCCAGCTGCAGCGCGCAGTAGGCACGTGTGTTGTTGTTGCCGATGGTGTGCTGCGTGCCGCCCATGCACCAGACGATCGTGCCCGGGCGGTTCTCGGCCATCGTCTTGGCAGCTTGCCTGAGTTCCTCTCCCGGCACGCCCGTGACGTTTTCCACCACGTCCGGCGGCCACTTCGCCACCTCGGCGCGGATCTCGTCCATGCCGTAGACCCGCTGACTGATGTACTCCTTGTCCTCCCATTCGTTCTGGAAGATGTGCCACAGCATGCCCCAGATCAACGGCACGTCCGTGCCCGGCCGCAGCCGGATGAACTGATCGGCGTGGGCCGCGGTGCGCGTGAAACGCGGGTCGACGACGATCATTTTCGCGCCGTTCTCCTTGCCGCGCAGCACGTGCTGCATGGCGACCGGGTGCGCTTCGGCGGCGTTACTGCCGATGAAGAACATCGCCTTGCAATTGTGCATGTCGTTGTAGGAGTTGGTCATCGCCCCGTAGCCCCAGGTGTTCGCTACGCCGGCGACCGTCGTCGAATGGCAGATTCGTGCCTGGTGGTCCACGTTGTTCGTGCCCCACAGCGCCGCGAACTTGCGGAACAGATAGGCCTGCTCGTTACTGAACTTGGCCGATCCCAGCCAGTAGACCGAATCCGGTCCGGAGCGCTTGCGGATATCGAGCACCTTGTCGCCGATTTCGTCGATGGCCTGGCCCCAGGACACCCGTTTCCACTTGCCGCCTTCCAGCTTCATCGGATACTTGAGCCGACGCTCGCCGTGTCCGTGTTCGCGCACCGACGCGCCCTTGGCGCAGTGCGCCCCCAGATTGAAGGGCGAGTCGAAATCCGGTTCCTGGCCCGTCCAGACACCGTCCTGTACTTCGGCGACGATGCCGCAACCCACCGAACAGTGGGTACATACGGAGTGCTTGATATCGGCTTTGCCGCCGGCAGCGGCGCCCGACGCCGCCTGCGCGCGACGCACCATCGTAGTGGGCAATGCCGCCGCGAACGCCGTCCCGCCGAGGCCGAGGCCTGCGCGGCGCAGGAATGTGCGGCGGTCCACGGCGGAACCAAGGACGCCGCCGGATGCGTTGGTCAACTCAGAGTTGGTCAGATCTCGTTTCTTGATCAGCTTCATCGCTAATCTCCCAGGGTCAGTGTCAGGCGCTGTATCCGACTTGAGAGCCGGTTACAGGCGAGCCGTCCGGTAGTAGCTGTGGATGTGGGGCGTCTCGTGGTAACCCGACGGTCGGGCCGCCGTCTCTGGCACGGTCTCCGTTTGCGTTCCCGCGACGGCCGATCGACCGGTCACCGCCACGGCGGCCGTCGCCCCCCCTGCCGCAGCCAGCTTCTTGAGAAAAGTACGCCGGTTGTCGATGTACTCTTGCGATTTACGACTCATTGCCTGTCTCCTCCTCATGCACCCGCCAGCCGGCGCTCACGACGTGACGGGGCGCGACGCCTCTGCCGCTCCCCCATCCGGACGCTTCACCAACTCCAGATAACGCTGGTCCGTTTCGATGAATTGCTCGCCTAATTGTCCCACGGCACGATACAGGCGCGCCGAACGCGCTTCCTGCAAGTCCCTGAAGAACCGCGCCATCCAAGGCGCAATGTGATCCTGGAAAAAACCCGCCTGCGTCTGCAGGCCGTCGCTGTCGTCTTCGACCGCCAGCAGCGCCATGATCTCGCAGAGCGCCCCGGCGTGATCCTCGGGCTCGGCGACATCCTCCTGACGCTCGAACCCCAGACGTCGCATGTCCGCGCGCAGTTTGGCGAGCGGCTGCTCCATCAGGAATCCGGTCAGGTACCAGGAGGCGTAGGGCACGAGTTCGCCCCGACCGATACCGATGAACAGGTTCTGATATTCGTCCGCGGCCTGTTCGGCCGTCGTGCGTTCGGCGCAGGTCGCGAGCAACTGCCAGGCGACTGCCAGCAGGCCTTCCTCCTCACTAACGGGAACCCGGGCGAACTGCTCCAGCAATGCCGTATCGGGTGGCGCCGCCAGCAGCCGTCCCAGCACCTTGTAGGTGTCCGCGCGCAGCTGATCTTCCGGACTCGGCGGCGTCGGCGACGCATCCTGCGCTGCGCCGGCGAGTGCCTCGGCTGCAACGGGCGCGTCTTCCCTCATTTCCCGACCTGCATTTTCATGGTTTACGTTAACAGTGCAATTACGATGCCAGACTGGAAAGAACAAAAAGCACGTCAAACTCCCTAAATCACCGTCATTCTTGGACAATAACGGCAAAAGACCTGGCACATAATGCCCCGTTGAGACATTTTGTCGCTAAGATGACGGGAACGCATGCCTTACGAAGCGCCCCCTCCTTCCGCCTGCCTGGCCCGCATCAGGTCCTTGACACGGCAGACATCGCACATCTCCAGCCGACGACGCTCCGCCTCGGTCTGGAACATCCAGTGACCCTCGAGCTTCCGGGTCATCGCCTCCAGCATCGAGCGCGTCGCGAACGGCTTGCCACAGGAGATGCAGCACACGGGCTGTTCTTCGTGCAGCAGTCGACGCGAACTGCGTTCATCTTCGTCGTAGAGAAAGCGCGCCGCCAGAGAAACGGCATCCTCCGGGCATGCTTTCTCGCACATGCCGCACTGTATGCAGGAACGCTCGACGAAGGCCAATTGTGGCAAACCCTGACCCGTTCGCAGCGCGGAGGTCGGACAGACCGCGACACAGCTCATGCAGAGCGTGCACGCCTGCCCGTCCACCTTTACCTGTCCGAAGGGAGCGCCTGCCGGCAGCGCGACCGATTTCCTGCGGCGCGGCGCATACTCCAGCAGGTGATTGATTGCCACACGCAACAACAGCCGCTTCTCGGGCGGCGGCGTGAATCGCGCCGGCCGCTTGAGGCGGATCGTTCCGTCCGCAGATGCCGCAGCCCGGACCCCTTCCAGGTCGTTCGAAGCGACGATCTGCACGGCGTTGCCCGGGAAGCCCATACCTTCGAGCAGGGCCGCCGTAACGCCGATCTCCCTCTGCAAGACGTCCAGGATCGTGCTGGGCGTCTCTTCTCCCGTCATGATGAGGATGCGCCCGGCTCCGTACGCGAGACAGGTAAGCCACGAATCCATTCCCGCCGTCCCGACTTCCTCCAGGTTGACGGGCAGGATGTTCTCGGGCAACGCGGATACGTACGCGTCGTCCTCGAGGTAGTCGGCCGAGGCACTGTCGAAGAACATCAACTGCGGATCGGTGCCACCGCCGTCCCGGTAGCTCGTCAGCACGGTACGAAGATAACCGAGCAGGTCACCCGTGGTCGGGAATGCATAAGTGATCGCACCGGTCGGGCACACGGACGCACAGGTACCGAACCCCTGACAAAGGTTCGGGTCCACCGCCACCCGTTCGCCGATCGAGGTGATCGCCCAGGCCGGACAAACCTCGAGGCATCTGGTGCAACCGCGGACACCCCGGTTCCCGTGTGCGCAGATCTCCGGGTCGTAGTTGAAGAACTTCGGCTTCTCGAATTCCCCCCGCATCTCCGGCAGTTCAGCGATGGCGCGCTCCAGTTCATCGTCGTCTCCGCGCGGCGCGAAGTAGCCGGGTGGCAGCACTTCCTGGCCGAGCAGCGGCGTCTGCCCGAGATCGAGCACCAGATCGAAACGTGCCCGACCCATGGCGGCCGCGGCGGAGTCCTCACCTTCTTCGTCTTCGTCCTCGTTTTGCTTCCCGTCCGAACCGGCGGGTGTCAGCTGATAGCTACCCAGACTGCCCGACAGTCGCGCGTCGCCGCGCAGGCACGCGACGCCCTCCACCGTCGCCGTTGCAACCGGGTGCGACGCCACCGACGTGAAAACGGTCGGCACGAGCCGATCGTCCAGCCGACGGGCCGCCGCCAGGGCGGCCGATTCTTCGCCGACGATCAACACGCGTCCGTGAGACAGGAAGCTGACGAGCGAGGTCGGCGACACATCGGGCCGCAGACTGCGGTCGAGGGCCTGGGCGCGCGCGCGCCCGTCGGGCGACGTCTCAGGTAATCTCGGTTCGCCCATCATCTTCTCCGGGGTTCTCACCGAGGTCCTCGTCCGGCCGCGTCGAGTCCGGCGTATCGTTGTCCTCCGCGTGCTCGTCGGGCGGGGCAGCGGCCGCCGTCAGTGCGGCACGCTCGCGCTCCTCGTCAGGCACTTCGGAGCGGGCCAGGCGTTCGAGCTCCTTCAGCACGCGGTGGCGCATCTCCGCGGTTATCACGTTGCCCAGAGGCCGGGGATTCGAGAAATCGAGATCGTAGTCGTCGAGACCGTCGCGCACATTGAACTTCGGGCTGTGGAAGAGCTTGCGAAGCGCCTCGCGCTGCATATCCTCCGACACGCCGGCGGAGAGGAACGGACTGTAGTCGGAGTCCTCGCCCAGCGTATCGATGGGCGGCAGCTCGGGCGCCGGATCAGGCGCCTGTTCCGTGGTCTCCTCCGCTGCCTGCACGGCGTCTGCCACCGTGTCATCCACGACAGCGGGCGGCCGCTCGTCCGGGCCCCCGACCTCCTGCGCCGGCTCTCCTTCAGGGGGTTCGATGCCACGACGTGCCTCCGCCTTTCGCCGGGACCACCGGCTCAGCACGTTCTCCGGCTCACTCGCTTCATGCCCGGCAACATCGTCCGCCGACGGCTGCCTGTCCTGCTCTGTGCTCATTGCGGTGTCTCCGACCAATTCTTGCGCTTGCGTTTCTTCGGTGCGCGCGGCACGTAATTGGCGACGACGAACTGTTCGATCTGTCGGTAGATTTCCGGAGGAATGGGAACGGCAAACACCTGATCGTCGCTCTCGAGACAGACCGCCGCCGAATCATGGTCCGCGGTCACCCTGAACGGTGCCAGCTCACCCTCCGGCGATTCGTGGCAGATCACGAACAGGGACGGGCTGTCCCCCGTCAGGTTGTACCAGTATTCCTCGGCCAGATCACGGTAGAGAGCAAGGGGGAAACCCGTCCAGAGAAACTGAGCCTCCGCGTCGCGCTCGTATATCGGCGTTCGCCCCGCACCCTTGCCCACGAGGTGATCGCCGGCGACGACGGAGACGGCGCTCCAGCTGGGCACGGACCACTGCCCGCGCCGCACTTCGCTGCGCTGCATGATCACCGCTACGGTGTGTTGCTCCGCTGGCTTCATTTTGCCCAATGGTATCCCAATCACATGCCGAGATGTTGTCTCGTCGCGGCGGCGACATTTTGTCCCGATGCACTGCCCGCCGCGGCCTTGTTGCGGAGCCGTCCCGCGTCACCGCGACGATTCCGTGTCGAATCCACGCTGTGCACGTTTCTTGCATCGGTTGACGGTGAGCACGACGGATCGTTGGCGGAGACGGGACCATGGCGGTGACGCAGAAAACGGCAGACGAAAACGAAACCGGTGCGGCGAAACCCGCAGCGACCAGGACGGCGGCGGGCGACTCGGGCGAATGGAATCGCACGGCGGAAGGCGCCCCGCTGCCGCGCTTCATGACGGTCAAACAGGTGGCCGCGTATCTCCATGTCAATGAAAAGAAGGTCTATGCACTGGTACGCGACAACAAGATTCCGGCGACCAAGCTCACCGGCAAGTGGCTCTTCCCGCGAGACCTCGTCGATCAGTGGCTGCTCGAGTCGAGTCACGGCGGTCTGCTCACCGATCGCATCGTCATCGCCGGCAGCGACGATCCCCTGCTCTCCCGCGTCATCGGCCGGATCGCCAACACGCTGCAATCGCAAGCGCTGATCAGCTACGTCGCCACCGGGACCCAGCTCGGACTCGCTCTGCTCGCCCGCCGCCGGGCCGACCTGTGCGCCATCCACTGGGGTCCCGCGGCTGAGAGCCAGCGACGCCACCCCGCCCTGATCAGGCAATTCGACCGGAGAGGCGACTGGGCACTCGTACGACTGTTCCGCCGCGAACAGGGCCTTGTCGTTTCTCCGGGTGTCTGGTCTGCCCGGGGCGGCATCGAAGCGTTTTTCCGGCGCGACGTACGATGGGTGGAACGCCAGGAAGGAGCCGGTTCCCAGCGATTCCTTCAGGAGATGATCGCACGCCATGATCTGGACCCCTCGGATCGCCGGATCACGGGCAGAGCCGGCACCGAGCGGGAGGCGGCTTCCCTGATCGCCATGGGACAGGCCGATGTCGGTGCCGGCGTGCGCGCGGCAGCCGCCGAATTCGGTCTCGATTTCGTCTCCATCGGTTGGGAAGCCTTCGACCTTGCCCTGCATCGCAGCATCTATTTCCGCAATCTGTTCCAGCAACTGCTCGAATCACTGCGCGGCAGCGACTGCAGGCGGGAGGCGGAGATGCTGGGCGGCTACGACCTCGCCGAGACCGGCACGCTGGTGTGGACCGGCAACGACTGAACCGGCGGCACCGGCAAGCCTAATCGCCCGTCTCGTCGATGAAGATCTCGTGATCGATCTCGTGTTCGAGATCGAGTGCCGGTACGCGCAGCGTCACGGTCGCCTGCAGCCGGTCGGTATCGGGGAAACTCCCTGACGCGATCCCGTCGCGCACGGCCTTCTCGATTTCGCGCTGCGACGTGATGCCGACGACCTTCAGGAATTTACGAATTTCGACATTCAGACGTTCCTCGTCGATGCTCCTGGTACTCACGATTACCTCACTTCCGGCTATTGACGCCGAGTTTACGTTCCAGTGTCTTGCGCGAAATATCCAGACGCCGCGCCGCCGCCGACTTGTTACCACCGCTGTCCTCCAGGACCCGGCTCATGTGGTGGCGCTTGACCTCTTCGAGCGTCCAGTCGAGCGGATATTCCGGCGGGGCGGACTCACCGGCCTTCGCAGTCAGCAGGTCCGCAGGCAGGCGTCCCAGCAGGAGGCCTCGCTCCACGATATTGCGCAGTTCCCGCACGTTGCCGGGCCAGTCGTGTGCCTGCAACTCCGCGAGTTGGTCGTCGTCGAAATCCACCGGCGTCAGATTCATCTCCGTCGACAGCCTCGCCAGGAAATGCCCGACCAGCAACGGGATGTCCTCGCGCCGTTCGCGCAGCGGAGGGACCTTGATGTGGATGACATTCAGACGATAGTAAAGGTCTTCGCGGAAACGATGCTCGGCGACGAGTTCGCCGAGATCCGACTGAGTGGACGCCACGATCCGGCAGTCGATCGGGATTTCGCGGTCCGAACCGACCGGACGAATCCGGTTCTCCTCGAGCGTACGCAGCAGCTTGACCTCCATGTCCAGGCGCATCTCGTGCACCTCGTCCAGAAACAGCGTCCCGCCGCGCGCGGCCACGAACAGCCCTTCCCGACTCCGATTCGCGCTGGTGAAAGCGCCGCGCGTATGCCCGAACAGTTCGCTCTCCAGCAGCTCCGGGGCAATCGCGCCGCAGTTGATCGGCACGAAAGGGCCCCGTCGGCCACTGCACTCGTGCACCAGCCGGGCGACCAGTTCCTTGCCGGTACCGGTCTCACCCTCGATGAGGACAGTCGCCGGAGTCGGAGCGATCCTCTCCACCAGCGAGCGGACCGCCTGCATCGAAGGCGCCTCGCCCACCAGCGTGGCTCCTGCGGGCATGGCGCGTCCGGCAGGCTGCTCAGGGGCCTCGGCGCTCAACGAGGTGATCGTCGCCACGAGTTCGTCGGTCGAGAAAGGGCGCAGCAATACGTCCGCGACGCCGCTGCGCAGGGCCTCGATCCCTCGTTCCGCCTCGCTCCGGTCGGTGATCAGTACGGTACGGGCCGGGAGTCCGTCGGCGTTGCCGAGTCGGCGGTTCACGGCATCCCAGCTTTCGCCGGGATCCAGTAAGACCAGCACGTGAAACCGGCAACGTGCCGCCAGATCGCTCGCCTCGGCCAACTCACTCGCGGTCTCCACGAGCAGAAAATGCCGCGACAGGGAGCGCTTCAGGCGTGACGATTCGGAAGGCGCGCCGCCCAGCAGGAGTATCGAGGTATTTCGGGACACAGACCCTCCGTCGTCGTCACGGGCTCACGTGCAGCGTTCAGGACCAAAGCCTATGTCCTGGGTCAAAATGACGCAAGCCGACAGTGATTCGCCGACAATTTGTCGTGATGACCGCGCTAGAATAGTCGGATTGTTGCTGCTTTCGCGGATCGGCACACTCTCCCGGACGCCTCCCCCGGATGCGTCGGGGCGGCGAAGACGCGGGCGGCAAGGAAAAGCCGGCAAGGGAAAGTCGGCAAGGGCAATTCGAATTCATCGAGAGTTTGCAGCGACATCGGAGCAGTGGCATGGGCGGGGCGCACGCGAAGACGCGGCAGGAGGTCATCGGGGTAATCCTCGCAGGCGGGAAGGCGCGGCGGATGGGCGGCGTGGACAAGGGCCTCGTCCCGGTGAACGAGCGCCCGATGATCACCTACGTCATCGACTCCCTGCGACCGCAGGTGGCCGAGGTGCTGATCAACGCGAATCGCAATCGGGACAGGTATCGTGAATTCGGCTGCCGCGTGATCGCGGACGCCGACCGCGAATTCAGGGGGCCGCTGTCGGGCATCGCCAGCGGGATGCGCGCCACACGGAAACCCTACGTGGCCTTTGCGCCCTGCGATTCGCCGCTGCTCTGTCCCGATCTGGTTCCTCGTCTGCACGCGGCCCTCTCGGCGGAGGGGACACGGATCGCGGTCGCCCACGACGGGGAACGTCTGCAACCCGTGTTCGCGCTGCTGGAACGCGGGCTGCTGGAGGACCTGGAGCGGTACCTGGAGGGCGGCGGACGCAAGATCGATCAGTGGTACGCTACGCACGGTTACGCCACCGCGGACTTCAGTGATCGGCCGGAGGCGTTCCTGAATATCAATTCTCCCGCCGACAGGCGGGCACTTGAAGCCGAACTCGATCAGCGCATCGGTGACAAAGCGGATGACAGCGAATGACGTCAGGATGAACAGAGAGGCGGATTGTTGCGCGGACGGCCACGCGGGTCCGGCACTGAGACTCGACGTCGCGCTGGAACGCATCCTGGCCGAAGCACAGCCCGTCGGTGCCGCGGAGACACTGTCGGTACGGGCCGCGCTCGGCCGGGTACTCTCCGAGGACGTCGTCGCGCGAATCGACGTCCCTTCGCACACGAACTCGGCGATGGACGGGTATGCGCTGCGCGGCGCCGACCTCGCCGCCGACGGGGAAACCCGTCTGCGGGTCATCGGCAGAGCCGCCGCCGGGAAACCCTTCTCCGGTGAAGTCGGCAACGGCCAGTGCGTGCGCATCATGACCGGCGCCACCATGCCCGCCGGCACCGACACCGTCGTGATGCAGGAGAATGTCCGGGCGGAGGGCGATGCGGCCGTAATCGCCGGCGGCCAGAAACCGGGGCAGCACGTGCGTCAGGCGGGCGAGGACCTGGGTGCGGGCGACGTCGTGCTTCCTGCCGGCGCGCGCGTGATGCCGGCCGAACTCGGCATGCTCGCCTCCCTCGGTGTGGGCGAGGTGAGCGTCCGGCGTCGTCCACGCGTGGCGTTCTTCTCGACGGGCGACGAGCTCAGGATGATCGGCGAGTCGCTGGGTGCGGGCCAGATCTACGACAGCAACCGCTACACCCTGTACGGCATGCTGACGCGCCTCGGCGTCGAGACGCTCGACATGGGTATCGTGCGCGACGAACCGCGGGCGGTCGAACGCGCATTCCGTGAGGCCGCGCGTCAGGCGGACGCCATCGTGACTTCGGGTGGCGTGTCGGTCGGCGACGCGGACTACGTGACCCGGACGCTGGAGAGCATGGGCACGGTCGGGTTCTGGAAGGTGGCCATGAAACCCGGTCGTCCGCTGGCGTTCGGCCGCATCGGCGAGGCCCTGTTCTTCGGTCTGCCGGGTAACCCGGTATCCGCGATGGCGACCTTTTATCAACTCGTGCAGCCGGCCATTCAGGCGCTCGCCGGCCTCCCCGATCCGGGTCCGCCGCCGACGCTGCCGGCCGTGTCCGCCGCCCCGTTGCCGAAGAAGCCGGGCCGGCGGGAATTCCAGCGCGGCATCCTGGCGTCCGACGCCGACGGACGCCTGGTGGTCCGTGAAGCCGGTCAGCGGGGATCCGGGATCCTCAGTTCCATGAGCCGGGCGAATTGCTTTATCGTGTTGCCGGAGGAGTCGGGTCCCGTCGAGGCGGGCGACGAGGTCTGGGTGCAACCGTTCGCGGCATTCGTATGAATCATTCGACACAGGAGCGC
The DNA here is from genome assembly GCA_037382365.1 of Gammaproteobacteria bacterium. GTDB lineage: Bacteria > Pseudomonadota > Gammaproteobacteria > Steroidobacterales > Woeseiaceae > Lentisalinibacter. Next base: position 14,334 of record JARRPZ010000023.1, on the reverse strand, counting down.
GAGTTCGTCGCGCTGAACATCTCGGTTCTGACGGTCTCCGACAGCCGTACGGAGGAGACCGACAAGTCAGGGCGGCTGCTGGCCGACCGGCTGCAGCGCGCGGGTCACCGACTCGCGGCGAAGCGGATCGTGCCCGACGACGTGTATCGCATCCGTGCCGTCGTGGCCGACTGGATCGCCGACGACGAAGTGGACGTCGTCATCACGACCGGGGGGACGGGTGTGACGGGGCGCGATGGCACGCCCGAAGCCGTCAGCCCTCTGCTCGACAAGACCATCGACGGATTCGGCGAGACGTTCCGGGCGATCTCCTATCAACAGATCCGCACCTCGACGATGCAGTCCCGCGCCCTCGCCGGCGTCGCGAACGGCACTTACGTGTTCTGCGTGCCGGGATCCTCCGGTGCCTGCGCCACCGCCTGGGACGAGTTGATCGGTGCCCAGCTGGACATTCGCACCCGCCCCTGCAACCTCGCCGAATTGATGCCGCGGCTGCTCGAACGTTGAGTTGCACAGGCGGCAGCAAACGGACGGCTGCACACGGCCCGCGAGAACATCGTGGCCATTTCCGGCATGGCTGAGATGATGCTCCTGGTCGGCACCGAGAAGGGTCTGTTCCGGGCGAGACCCGAGGAGGCGACCGATGGATGGCGCCTCGACGGTCCGCACCTGGCCGGCTACCCGGTACTGCACAGCGCGGTGGGGTCCGACGACAGACTCTACGCGGCGACGGCGCACAAGATCTGGGGTTCGCACGTTTACTTCAGCACCGACCGGGGCGCCAGCTGGGAGGCGCTGGACGCCGCCCCGGGGCATCCCGAAGCGACCGGACGAGGGCCGACCAAGTCCATCTGGTGCATCGCCCCGTCGGCGGATCGGCTGTATGCGGGCATCGATCCCGCGGGACTCTTCTGCAGCGATGACCGGGGCAAGAGCTGGCAGCCCGTCGACGGTCTCAACGAACATCCGACGCGGGCGACCTGGGAGCCTTCCCGGGGCTGTTTCGCGGTGCATTCCGTCTGCATCGACCCGACCCGTCAGGACACGATGGTGGCGGCCGTATCCGCCGGCGGGGTCTACCGCAGCACGGACGGCGGCGAGACCTGGGAGCCGGCGAATGCGGGCGTGCGCGCCGAGAATCTCGGCGAGCGCTACCCCGAGACCGGACACAACGTCCACCGGGTCGTCATGCACCCGAAGGATCCGGCACGGCTCTACCGACAGTGCTACAACGGCACCTATCGGAGTGACGACTGCGGCCGCAGCTGGACCGAGATCACGGCGGGTCTGCCGAGCGATTTCGGCTACGGCATCGCCGTCGATCCGAACGACCCGGATACCGTCTTCCAGATTCCGGAGTCCAGTTCGCACCTGCGGGCGCCCGTGGACGGGATGCTCCGCGTCTACCGTAGCCGCGACGGCGGGAAGCACTGGGAGTCGGTCAGCAGCGGCCTGCCCGACCACCACGTCTACGTCACCGTACTGCGGGAAGCGATGGACACCGATGACCGAACGCCCTGCGGCGTCTACTTCGGGACCTCCGGCGGACAGCTCTTCGTCAGCAACGACGCCGGCGACCGATGGCGCGAGATCGCGAGCTACCTGCCGCGCATACTGAGCGTGAAAGTCGTCCGGGGGTGACGAATCGTGGCAGGATCCTCGCCGCTGTTGATCGATCTGCTCGGCGTACGGGACGGGATCACCTGCGTCGTCGGGGCGGGCGGCAAGAAATCCCTGCTGTATCGACTCGTTCGGGAACACCCCGCCCGTGTTGCGCTGACGGCGACGGTCCACACCACCCGATTCCCGGCCGATCTGCCGGTGGCAAGGGTGGTCGACGACGTCGGGAATCTGTCCGGCCTCGTCGCCGCCGCGGACCGGTCCCGTTCCGTTGCCTACGCATGTCCCTCCGGCAAACCGGGCCGGCATGCCGGTGTGGATCCGGCAACGATCCGGGCGATCCATGACGACGAGAGATTCGTTGCGACCTTCGTGAAAGCCGACGGGGCGCGCATGCGCGGCATAAAGGCGCCGTCGGAGGACGAACCGGTGCTCGTCCCCGGCGTCACCACCGTCGTCCCGGTCCTGTCCGTCGGGTCGGTCGGCGAGGCGCTGACCGATCGAATCGCCCATCGTCCGGAGCGGATCGAAGCGATCACCGGACTGGTCCGGGGTGCGACAGTGACGCCGGAAGCTCTAGGCCGCCTCCTCGCGAGCGAGCAGGGCGGACTGCGCGGAGCGGCCGGTGCCGACGTTGCCCCGGTTATCAACATGGTGGACAATGACCGGCGGGAAGAATTGGCTCGAGCTGCCGCCGTCGCGGCGCTCTCGATGACGACACGGTTCGATCGCGTTGTACTCTGTTGCCTGAAACGGACCGCCGAACCCGTGGTCGCCGTAGTGACGAGATGAGTGATATTACCGTACGCATACCCACCCCGCTCCGCCCGTTCGTCGGCGATGTGGCCGTCGTCGACGCCGACGCCGAGACCGTCGGCGCGGCGCTGGAACAGATCGGCTCTCGCCATCCCGGATTCCTGCAGCGCGTCCTCCTCGGACCAGGCGAATTGCGTCCCTACGTCAACGTGTTCGTCGGGGCGGAGAACGTGCGTGCGGTTTCCGGACTCGATACACCGCTGACCGACGGCGACGTCATCAGCATCATCCCCGCCGTGGCCGGAGGCTGAAGCATGAACGACCGATATCCTCGATCGTCCCGGAGTACGCTGCACGCCGTGCCGGGCAATACCGATCCGAAAGCCGGCGCGGCAGATCCTCCCGTCGTCGACCGACTGAACCGCGGCCTCAGGGATCTCCGTATCTCGGTGACGGACCGATGCAACTTCCGCTGCACGTACTGCATGCCGGAGGAGAAGTTCCATCGCGACTTCAAGTTCCTGACCACCGAGCAGCGGCTGGATTTCGGGGAGATAGTGCGGCTGGCGCGACTGTTCACGAGCGTCGGCGTACGTAAATTGCGTATCACGGGTGGCGAGCCCTTGCTGAGGCCCGCCCTCCCCGACCTGATCGGGGATCTTCGCGCCCTGCCGGGGATCGAGGAGATCGCACTCACGACCAACGGCATCCTGCTGGGGCAGCATGCAGCGGCGCTCAAAGCCGCCGGCCTCGACCGCGTGACGGTCAGTCTCGATACACTGGACGAGGATATCTTCAGGCGCATGAGCGGCGGCCGCAGCGGTCTCGGCCGCGTCCTCGACGGCATCGAGGCGGCGCGTGAGGCGAAGCTCACCCCGGTCAAGATCAACGCGGTCGTACAGCGCAACGTCAACGATCACACGGTGCCGGATCTGCTCGAGCGCTTCCGCGGCACCGACGTGATCGTTCGGCTCATCGAGTACATGGACGTCGGTACCGTGAATCACTGGCACGAGTCGGAGACGGTGCCCTCCGCGGAACTGCGCGCACGCATCGGCGAGCGGTGGCCGCTCAAAGAGGAGCGCGGCAATTACGAAGGCGAGGTCGCCAACCGGTATCGCTATGCAGACGGGGCCGGAGAAGTCGGCTTCATCTCGTCGGTGACCGAACCCTTCTGCGGTACCTGCCATCGTGCGCGACTCTCCTCCGACGGGCAGCTGTTCACCTGCCTGTTCGCCGCCCAGGGCAATGATCTGCGGCAGCCATTACGCGCTGGCGCCAGCGATGAAGAGCTGCTGGAGATCATCCGCGGCACGTGGTCTCAGCGCACGGACCGTTACAGCGAACAGCGCGCCGCCCTGCTCCGGCGGGGCCGCCAGGTCCGGAAGATGGAGATGTACTACATCGGAGGCTGAGACGGCAGTCGCCCGGGCCTGATCGATCGGGCACCCCCCACTACCGGCATCGCGCGACGCGGTCGCAACTGACATGGAGTGCCCGAAACCGATGAACGATGCCTTCGCACCCCTTAGTTTCAGGAGCGGCGCGCGCATGAAGAACCGATTCATGCTGGCGCCACTGACGAATACCCAGAGTCACGCCGACGGACGACTGTCCGACGAAGAATACCGATGGCTGACGATGCGGGCGGCGGGCGGATTCGGTCTGACCATGACCTGCGCGGCCCACGTACAGGCGATCGGTCAGGGGTTCCCCGGGCAGCTCGGCTGCTTCGCGGACTACCATCTCGAAGGACTCGCTCGACTGGCCGCCGGCATCCGACGGCACGACAGCCTCTCGGCCGTACAATTGCACCACGCGGGCATGCGCTCGCCCGCCGAACTGATCGGCGAGAAGCCGGTGTGTCCCTCGGACCACGAGGAGACCGGCGCGAGAGCGCTGACGACCGCCGAGGTCGAGCAGCTCACCGAGGATTTCGTCACCGCAGCCGAGCGGGCACAGGAGGCCGGATTTGACGGTGTGGAAATCCACGGCGCGCACGGCTATGTCCTGTGCCAGTTCCTCTCCCCCACCATTAACCGGCGCACCGACCGCTACGGCGGCTCACCGGCAAATCGTGCACGCATCGTGACCGATATCGTCGACGGTGTCCGGGAACGCTGCCGGCCCGATTTCCTGCTCGGTGTCCGCCTGTCGCCGGAGCGATTCGACGTGCGCCTGGCGGAGATCCGGGAACTCGCGGCCCGGCTGCTGCGCGAGGGCAAGATCGATTTCCTCGATCTGTCTCTCTGGGACGTCTTCAAGGAACCGGAAGAACCCGAATACCAGGGCCGCACCCTGCTCTCCTACTTCACCGAACTCGAGCGGGGCCACGTACGGCTCGGTGCCGCGGGCAAGCTGCGGCGTCCGCGTGACGTGCTGCGCTGTCTCGATTCGGGCACGGACTTCGTCGTGCTCGGGCGGGCCGCAATACTCCATCACGATTTCCCCGACCGGATGCATGCCGACGGCAGTTTCGAGCCGATCCGCCCGCCGGTCAGCGTCGAATACCTGAAGTCCGAGGGACTCGGCGAGTCATTCATCGAGTATATGTCGCGCTGGAAGGGCTTCGTCGAACGAACGACCACCGACTCGCGTCGATGAGATAGACTGGATCCACGTTCCTGCTGACGCAGCTTACGGGGGGAAGCATGCGACGACTGAGCCTCACCGATACCGGATTCCTTCTGACGGAGAAGCGGGAGACGCCGATGCACGTCGCCGGGCTGCATCTCTTCACGCTGCCCGAGGACGCGGACGAACACGAGTTCCTGCATTCGCTGGCCGACTCGCTGCGGGCAACGGACGAGTTCCAGCCGCCTTTCGGCGACCGCCTGAAGGTCGGTCCGCTCGGTCTGCTGGGCCCGGTCCACTGGGAGGCGGACAAGTCCCTCGATATCGACTATCACGTACGCCACGCGGCCCTGCCGCAACCGGGCCGATACCGGGAGCTGTTCGCACTCGTCTCCCGCCTGCACAGTCAGCTGATGGACAGAGACCGGCCGCTGTGGACGATCCACCTGATAGAGGGGCTCCAGAACCGGCAGTTCGCCATCTACATGAAGTTCCACCATGCGGCCATCGACGGCGTCCGCGGTATTCATCTCACCCAGAGCATGTACTCGGCAGACCCGGAAGAGCGTATGCGCTACTCTCCCCTGTCGGTGCAGGCTGCCGAGACCTACCAGAAGGGGCTCGGGCTGGGTCTGGCCACGAGCGAGGAACCACCGACCGAGCGCCAACTCGCCAATGTGGCCGAGGTGGTCAAGGCCGGTTTCGACAGCAGCGTCCACATCCTCGGCGCACTACGGCGGGTGGCCGGCGCGTGGACCGATCCCGCGAGTCCGCTGATGGTGCCCTGGCGCCGCGTCCCCCACTCGCCGATCAACACGAAGGTCGACGGCGCCCGCCGATTCGTCGCCCAGTCCTGGCCGTTCGCCCGCATACGGGCGGTGGGCAAGGCCCTCGACGGGACGTTCAACGATGCGGTGCTCGCGATGTGCTCCGGGGCGCTTCGACGCTACCTCACGGACGCGGGCGGGCTGCCGACGGAATCACTGAAGGCCATGGTGCCGATATCGCTGCGCCGGCCGGACGACCTGGAGTCGTCCAACGCGGTCGGCGCCATCAGTGCGGACCTGGCGACGAACCTGCGCGACCCGATCCGGCGTTTCAGCTCCATCCAGGCCTCGATGCAGGCCGGCAAACAGATGTTCCAGGAACTTTCGCCGGTGGAAGCCCAGCTGGTGATGCAGGTATTCCAGATGCCACTGCTGTTCCTGGACAGTCTCGGCCTCACCGCACGCTTCCCGCCTTACAGTACGGTCATATCGAATGTGCCGGGGCCGCGGCAGCAACTCTACTGGAACGGCGCGAAACTGGAAGGGATTTACCCGGCCTCCATCGTCCTCGACGGCTTCGCGCTGAATATCACGCTGGTGAGCGTAGCCGACCATGTCGACTTCGGGATCACCGCCTGCCGCCGCACCCTGCCGCAGATCCAGCGCTTCATCGACCATCTGGAAGACGCCTTGGTGGAGCTCGAGGAAGCGACCGGCCTGACCGGCGCCACAGACCGTCCGGCCACCAGGAAGTCCCGATCCGCAGCCGGCAAGCCGGCGAAGAAGAAGAAGAAGACCTCCGCCAGCAGCAGGAAGTCGACGAAGAAGAAGACTCGCTCAGGCGCCGGGAAGTCTACGAAGAAGAGAGGCCGCAGCAGTACCAAGAAAGCGGCGAAGAAGAAGACCCGTAGCAGTGCCAGGAAGGTCGCAAAGAAGAAGGCTCGTAGCAGTGGGAAGAAGGTCGCAAAAAAGAAGACCCGTGGCAGTGCGAAGAAGGTCGCAAAGAAGAAGGCCCGCACCAGCGGGAAGAAGCCGGTCAGGAAGAAGGCACGCCGCAAGACAGCGGCGAAGAAGGGCCGGCGGTCGTGACGTCGCGGGCAAGCTCGATGCGGAAGTCCACTGACACCTGATCGCGGATGAACCCGGGATCGGCGAATTCGCCGGTGCCGACATCGTGGCGTCGACGATCCACGGCCGCCTCACCGGCCAGCACGAATCTTCCCTCGGCCAGCAGGCTCCCCCCACCGGATTCCAGCGTGTAACGCACGCGCTGGGACGCGCTGATTCCCTTCAAGGTCAGTTCGCCTTCCGCAAGATATCCCTCGTCTTCGCGCCGTACGGCCGTGCTCCGCCAGACGGAGACGGGAAACCGGTCCACGGCGAAGAACTCCGGCCCCATGAGCGCCGAGTCCCGGTCCCGATTGTCGCTGTCAGCCGACGCGAGCACGACGCGCACTTCAATGCCGTGAGAGGCCGGATCCTCACCGCGGGTACAGTAGTGCACCGAGAAATCGCCGAAGCGGCCGGTGAACCGCTCGCCCTCGACGGCCCCGGTGAAAGTCAGGGTGCCCGACATGGCATCTCCGGCGTAGCAACATTCTTCGGCGCCGTGCGCCGACACGGCCGTGGCGAGAGCCATCACGATCGGGAAGAGTGGCCGCCCTGCCTTCATCGCCAGAACGGCACCATCCGCCGCAGCACCTCGTCGCGGAGCAGGAAGTGGTGACGGAGCGCCGCCGCCGCATGCAGCAGGGCGACACCTCCCAGGAGTCCGGCCAGCAGTTCGTGCAACTCTCCGAAGATCTCCTCGAGCCGCTCGTCGCTGCCTACCAGGTCGGGGATGTCGAGCAGGCCGAAGAACTCGGCGCCGTACCCGGCAGCGGACGTATAGACCCAGCCGCTCAGCGGCATCGCGAGGACCAGTGCGTAAAGGGCCCAGTGTGTGACGGACGCCGCCACGCGCTCGAAGCGAGGCCGCCCTGCCACCGGAGCGGGCGGCCGATCGAATGCTCGCCACGCGAGCCGGAGCACGACGAGCACGAGCACCGTCATGCCGACGGACTTGTGCTGGTTCACCAGGGCGAACTCCTGCCGGACGGAGTCCGCCTCATCGATGCGCCATGCCCAGGTGAATTGAACGAGGACACCCGCCACGACCAGCCAGTGCAGGCACTGGGCGACCAGACCGTAGGAAGTCGGGCTGTTGCGAAGCTGCGCATTCATCGCGCCCAAGGGTACGTCATTCCGCCGTCCCCGGCGATGCGTCCGCCACGACGGAACGCTTCCCGGCCGGGTACGGCCGGGAGATCGACCCGATATGGCTACATTGCGCCGGTGAGGTTCAGGAAGAATCCCTGATGGTCGTAATCCAGATCGGTGAGATCGTCCGAGAAATCCGCGAAGCTGTAGCCGACACCGATCTTCACGTTGTCACCGAAGTACCGGGATACGCCGACCAGAGCGCCGCTGCGTCGCTGGTCCAGATCCGCCATGTCGAGCAGACGTGATTCGGCCATCGCTTCCCAGTCCTCGCGGAACTGCCAGTCCAGGCGCAGCACGTAGAGTGACGCGCTGTTGTCGAAGAACTGACGGTCGACGCGGTCGAGACTGATCTCGCCGAGGCGGTAGGCGTACTTGCCGCCGAGCGAGATGTCGGGCGTGAGATCGTAGGTGACATCCACGGCGGCGACGTGACTCTTCTGGATATATTCGGCGGCAGTGTTGTTCAGGGTCACCTGATCCGTGGTCGGCACGTTGTAGAAGTACGTGTACTTCACCAGTGCATTGACCCGGTCGTGGGTTACCGGCCGGAGCGCATAACCCAGCACCGCCTCGGTGAAACCGCCGTCGTAGAAGTTGCCCAGCGAGCTGTCGCTGGTCGAGTGATTGAACTTGCCGAGCACGCGGGCACCCGGCGAGTGCTGGTAACGGAAACTGTTGCGGAACAGCCAGGTCGTCCGTTCGGAGATGCCGAGATCGAGTTGCTGCACCTCGTCGTCCCGATATTCGATGCCGCTCGAGAGCTGCAGCTTCTCGAAGCCGTAGCCGATCTGGATGCTGGCGGCACGACGGTCGGTCTCGGCACCGGTGTCGATGTCCTCCAGCGTGCCGATGTCCGTGTGCATGCCCAGATTGAGTCTCTCGGTGGGCGCCAGACTGATGCCGGTGGAGTGGGTCAGGCCGGTCATCACCGTGCTGTGCTGATAGCGCTCTTCCAGGAAGACGCTGGTGCTGTCGGAGAGCCGCGTCTTCACGCCGGCGACGAGATTGCCCTCCTCGCCCCGGTAGCTGCGCAACCCGTTGTCGGTGCGCTCGTTCTCCAGGGTGTAGTTGAGGTACAGGCTGGTGCGGTCCGAGTGCAGGTAGTTTGTACCGACCCGACCGCCGGGTCCCAGATCGCCGCTCGAAATCTCGCCATTCACCCGCAGATTGTCGAAGACCTGGTAGGCCCCGCCAACGCCGACGCGGCCGTTCTCTTCCCGGTTGCCCGTGGTAGAGAGGGTCTCCTGGGCGAATGCGTAGGCACTCCAGTCCGATCGGGAGCTGTAGCCGATCTCCACCACCGCGTCGCTGCGCTCGCCGATCTGCTGTGTGAGCAGCGGGACGCCGGCGGCGTCGATGCGTTCGTCCTGGCGATAACCCGTGCTGACATCCCAGCGCTCGCCCAGCCGGTAGGTCAGGTTGTACTCCATCGCACGGGTTTCGAGGCCCTGCTCCTGTATCCGGTTGTCCATCTTCGCCGAGACTTCCCAGTCCCTGAATACCGGCATGCTGAAGGTCCCGCCGTAGTGGCGGGTATCCGTCAGCGCATTGAGACCGGGTGCCGAGTAGCCCGCTTCCAGCTCCTGCATGTAGAGGGTGATGCGGGCGTCGCCCCGGTTGAGCACCTCGTCGGAATCGATGCTGAGATCGGCGCGCCACGCGCCGGCCTCTGCGTTCGCGAATGCGAGCGGGTCCTGACCGTAGAACTCGTAGCCGCCGTCATCCGAGCGCAGCGTCGTCGATACGATCCCCTCGCTCCGGGCCCCCTGCAGTTTCAGCCAGGTGGCCGCACTCATCCGCAGCGTCACATCCGCCGCGTGCAGGCTCGAGTCGTCCTCGTCCTGTTCGCTGCTGCTGGAGGTGAGGCCCATCCTCAGGTAATCGCCGAACCAGTAATGGGCCTGACCACCGGTCGCCAGCGCATCCAGCTCGTCGAAACCCGGCGTGTACTCGTAGCGGACGACGAGGTACACGTCGTTGCCGCCTGCCGCGTTGGAGCGCACCAGCAGCTGGTCGTCCGCGGTCGCCGACAGCGGTTCGGTGAGCAGGATACGGCCCTGCAGATAATCGATGTCGTAGTCGAGAGACGGTGTGAGGTTCACGACACCGGTGACGAGCCCCGAGGCCTTGTCCCGGATCTCGACTCGGACCCGCTCGGAGCCGGTCAGGATGTCCTGGCGACGGAGGTAATAGAGAGAACCGCCGGTGCCACGGAATTCCTCGCGGCTGGCCACGGTGCCGGGTTCGGCCACGAATGCGTCGGCCGCGAATCGGCGCTCGCCGAAGTCCGTCGCGGCATCGGACTGAAAGCGCAGGTTCGCGCCGTAGAGCCCGCGGTCCACCTGGGCCAGTTCGTTCTGCATGTAGCCGATCTTGAAGTTGCCCCACATCGCGTGGTTTTCGTCCTCACTCAGCCTGACGTAGAACTTGCCCATCGTCGGCGCGAGTTCCTCCACCGTGCTGTCGTCGCCGAAGGTCGGGTAGTAGTAATCGGGATCGATACGCCGCAGCAGAGAGTCCGGTGACTTGCTCATGAAGTTGCTGAACAGGTCGCCCAGCGGCTCTTCACGGGTGTCCGCACTCGCCACGAGACGCCAGTGATCGCCGAACTTGCCGTCGACGAAGAATGCCAGCCGACCGTCGGCAGAGGACGTCGGATCGCGGAGAGGCTCGTCGCCGCTCATCAGGTCGATCGGGCCGCTCGTATCGTTCTGAGAGAGCGTGAGATCGGCCATGCCGACATAGAACCAGTCGCTCTTCTTCAGTTCGAGGTCGCGCAGGAACAGCTCCCCGTTGCCCTGTTCGTCCAGGACGGCGACTTCGACGGTATGCGTGCCCTGGGGCAGGATCTCCTCGGCGACGAAGTTGCCCTGATCGTCGACCGGCACTTCGCGGCCCGCCACCCACACGGTGTGGCCCGCGGGGATACCGCTGCCGCGCACGTCCACCGTGCCGCTGGCGAGCTGAATGTTCTGTGTGGCGAGCTCGTTCTCACCGAATGCGGCGAGCAGCGCGGCGTCCTGCGCTTCGTCAGGGGCCGTCGGGTCTTCCGGCGGTTCCCCATAGACCAGCCAGAGCGGCTGCGGGTCGGTCTCGTCGAAATTGCCATCGGTCCCGTAGGCGCGGACCACGTAGGCCAGTTTCCGCATGGGTGCGCGGAAGTGCTCCCGGGGCGGCTGCCATTCGGCGACGCCGTCCACGTCATCGAGCTCCACGACGGCGATCGGCCGGGACTCGAGGGACTGGCCGTTCGCGAAGATTCGCACCTCGGCGCGATCGATGAAATGGGAATAGTTGGCGTACATCCGGAATCGGACGCTGCCGATGTCGGCTGGCATGAAGATATCGCCGAGATCCTCCGGGATCGTCACGGTGGACGGACTCGCGGTCACGGCGAGGCGCGGTGCCGAACGCAGGTTGTCGAAACCGAAGCGGATATCCGCGTCGTCGAGTGCCACGTCGGTACACCGTTGTATGTCGGCAGAACTGCGCTCGGGATCGTCGATGGGCTCACCGTCCACCGTGATACGCATCAGGTTCAGTCCCAGCGGGTTCTTCGGCGTGAGTTCCCGGCTGAGTCGGGTGATCTCCACGCCCTCGTAATCGTCGAGGACGGCGAGTTCGTCGTAGACCACCTGTGCGGCGACGTAGGAGGTCTCACCCTGCACGAATCCGGAATTGACGACGTCATCCGCGTGCACGTAACCCCGTCCCTCGAATTCCATGCCCGCATCCGGCAGTTCCCCGGCGATCGTCTCCATGACACGCCGCGCCCTCGCTGCGGACAATCCGATGTCGTCGCCGTAGACCATCGCCGTACGACGTTCCAGTCGTTCGTTGCGGGTATAGCCGACGAATCGCAGGCGCACGTTGCGCTTGTCCGCGACCTCCTGCATCGCGCGCCCGAGGTCGTCGGCAAATCCGCCCGGCATTACCGCCTGACCGTCCACGAACTCGACCGGCGGGATGCTGCCGAAAGAGGGCTCATGCACGCGCGTGACCAGTTCCGCCCCCGGGGACTCCGGACACAGCTGGGGCTCGTCGGGCAGCTCCTGCAACGGATCGTCGTACCAGAACTCCACTTCCACACGGCGATTCAGCGCGCGGCCACGCGCGCTGCTGCCATCCGCGACCGGCTCGGCCGAGCCCTTGCCGTCGCTCGTGACCGCGGCCGTCGGTAGCGCCAGGCGCTCCTGGACCGCCAGCGCGACCCGTCGTGCCCGCGCCTTGGAGAGACCGAGGTGCGTGCCGTAGATGCGCTCCGCGGGCCCGCTGAGAGCGGCATCGTCCGTGTGGCCAACGAACTTGACGACCACGTTCTCCTTGTCGGCGAGATTGGCGAGCGACTGACGTATCTGCGCCACGAAGCGATCGCTGACGTCGATACTCTCGTCGGTATAGGTGAGCGGCGCGATCAGATTCCGCAGACGGGCACGGTGGGCATGTCCGTCGACGTAACGCAGCTTGCAGAGCGTCTCCATGCGACAGACCTTGACGCGGCGGATCTCGTGGGGGACCAGCACCTCCTGTTCCACGACCGCTTCCCGCATCTCGTCGTACCAGACCTCGACCTCGACGCGGCGATTGAGCGCCCGTCCGGCCTCCGTCTCGTTACTCGCCACCGGCTCCGTGTCGCCGGCCCACTCGAAGGAGATCGATTCGGGGGGCAGGGCCAGCGCCGTCTGGAAGTGTTCGGCGACCTGTCCCGCGCGGGCCCTGGACAGTCCGGCGTTATCACCGTAGACGGCTGCCAGACGCGGGGAGAGCGGCTGCGTGTCCGCGTGACCGACCAGGTGCAGGCGCACATTCTGGCGATGCCGCATGCTCTCGAGTATCCGCGCGAGTTCGTCGACCGTGCTGTCCGGTATATCGGCAACGCCGGATTCGAAGCGGATCGGCGGGACGACACCCGTGAGCTTCACCGTCTCGGGGCGATCGGCCAGCACTTCCCGGGTCTCGAGCCGGTCACCGGCTTCCTCCGCGAGTCGATCCGGATCGTATACCCACTCCTGGAACGGGCTGTCCAGCGGCAGATGACGCTCTACCGCTTCACCGAGCGGCCGCTCCTCCTGGGCCGATGCCAACGAGGATGCCAGCACGAGGCCGAGTGCGATTAGCCCGTGTCGTCCCGTCATCACTCTCACCTCGGCTCCTCCCCCCGGCTTCTCGGCCGCGCGGGCGGCTCACCGAGACGCCAGTGCACTTCGGGCTCCACGGCCAGCTCGTAGCAGCAGTCGAGCGCCTGCCAGTCCTCCAGGATGCGATCCTTGATCGCCTCGACGCGTCGATCGACGAGGCCCGGAGACTCGACGTCCGCAAGATAGGAAAGACGCAGCACCGCCGGCGCTTTGCGCAGCTCCTCGAGGAGCAGTGTCAGCCGCGGCTCCCACAGGCGGCGCAGCTTCACCGAGTCCGGCTCGAAAGCGGCGTCTGCCAGATCGATGCCGACCACGCGATGGATCGACGCACCGAATGTGAAGTCCAGTGCTTTGCCCCGCGTAGCCCGCTTGATCTGCACCGGGCGGGTCGACGTGCGGTAGCCGGTCGGCAGCGTCCGATCGTCCAGCTTCAGCACGAAATTGCTGCCACGGGTCTCGTTCGGCGTAATAGCGCAGGTGATGTGGAATCGCCCGTGGGCGTCCGTGGTCGCGGCGAGGCCGCGCGGAGTCACCAGACGCACGCCGGCGAGGCCGTGCTCCTGCTCGTCCTGGAAACCGTTCCGGTTACCGTCATCGAAGACCTTGCCGGTGACGTCCGTACAGTCGAAGGTCGGGTCCGGGACGAGACGGACCGTCGCGGTCGCGACGCCGGACAGGGCATCACCGGTGAAGCCGTTCATCACCTGCGCCCGGTTGACGAATTCGCCCTCGCTCACGCCCGCGCCGACGGCCAGCAGGAGCTGGATCTCGTGGCGGCCGGACGCGTCCAGCGTGAGGCCTTCCCACCGGAGTTCGCCGCTCTGTACCACCGGCTCTACGGCCACGCCGTCGATGCGGGCCGAGCCCTCGACGTAGCGGAAGCCGGCCGGGTAGCGGTCGACCACAATCACGTCGGTGAGTTCGATCTCGATGGTGTTGCTGACCGTGATCAGGTACGGCACCAGCTGGCCCCGGTTCACATTCACCATCGGCGTCGTCTTCGTAACCGAGACGGCGCCCGTGAGTATCGGGTCCACGGGGATATGGTTGTTGAACAGCTGACTGGAGCCGGGCATCGCACTCTCGTCGACTTTCAGCAGCGCGTAGTAAGACGTCCCGTCGGTCTGCGCACGGACGGCGACCGGAGGCGCCGGCTCGGACACCTGCACTTCGCAGTGCTCCGCCGGGCCCGGGACGGCGTCATCCACCGATGACGG
>JARRPZ010000022.1:0-25566 GCA_037382365.1 Gammaproteobacteria bacterium | reverse complement strand
GGTCGTCCGTGCGTCGGGCTCAGTCCAGGGCCCGGATGCGGCCATGCAGGCGGCTCTTGTGACGGGCGGCCTTGTTGCGGTGAATGATACCTTTCGTGGTCATGGTGTCGATGACCGGCACCGCCGCCTTGTAACTTGCCTCGGCTGCTTCCTTGTCGCCGGCTTCGACGGCCTTGAGGACCCTCTTGATGTGGGTCCGCATGCGGGAGCGGAGCGCCATGTTGTGCTGACGGCGCTTCTCGGACTGACGGGCCCGCTTCTGAGCTGATTTGAGGTTAGCCACTCGAGTTCTCTCTGCAGAGTGTTGCGCGAAGCCGGCTATTCTGGCATCCGAGGGATATTTGTCAAGATGTCGAGGGCCGCGACCGCAGCGATCGGCGGCGCACGGAATCCCGCCACGCTTCGGGATACACTTGCCCCGCGTCCGCGGGACCACGACGGGAGTCAGCTTGGAGGAAAGAAAGGGCAAGGGCGACGGGGCGCCGGAGCGGCGGTCGTCCGGTGGCGCGCGAGGTCTGCTCCGGTCGACCTCGACGGTGAGTTCGATGACGCTCCTTTCCCGCATCCTCGGACTCGTGCGGGACATCGTGTTCGCGCGCTATTTCGGCGCGGGCGTGACGATGGACGCATTCTTCGTCGCCAACAAGATCCCGAACATGCTGCGGCGATTCTTCGCGGAAGGGGCGTTCTCCCAGGCCTTCGTACCGGTGATCTCGGAATACCGGTCCACGCGCAGCCACGAGGACGTGCAAGCGCTGGTCGACCGGGTCGCGGGGACGCTCGGTGCATTGCTGTTCGCCATCACGGCGATCGGTGTCGTCGCCTCGCCCGTGCTGGTGATCGTATTCGCGCCGGGTTTCCTGGGGGACGATGGGCGATTCGATCTGACGGCCGCGATGCTGCGGCTGACCTTTCCGTATCTGCTGTTTATCTCTCTGACGGCGCTCGCCGGTGGCATCCTGAACACCTACGGGCGTTTCGGTGTGCCCGCGTTCACCCCGGTGCTGTTGAACGTGGTGCTGATCGCATTCGCGGTGCTGGTCGCGCCGAGGGTGTCGCAACCCGGTCTCGCACTGGCCGCGGGCGTGTTCGTGGCGGGCGTCGTCCAGTTGTTGTTCCAACTACCATTCCTCGCCCGCATCCGGGCGCTGCCGCGACCGACCTGGGGCCGGACCGACGATGGCGTGCGTCGGGTGGGTCGCCTCATGCTGCCCGCCCTCTTCGGTTCCTCCGTCGCCCAGATCAACATACTGATCGACAACCAGATCGCTTCCTTCCTCGGTGCGGGCAAGATCAGCTGGCTCTATTATTCGGATCGGCTGATGGAGTTCCCGCTGGGCGTGTTCGGTATCGCGCTCGCGACCGTGATCCTGCCGGGGCTGTCCGTGCACCACGCGCGCCGGGAGCAGGAAGCCTTCGCACGGACCGTTGACTGGGCGCTCAGGCTCGTGCTCCTGATCGGCATCCCGGCCGCGCTCGGACTCGCGGTGCTCGCCGGTCCGCTGATCGTCACCATCTTCTTTGGCGGTGAATTCACCGCCTTCGATGTGCGCATGGCGCGACTCAGTCTGGTCGCGTTCTCGTTCGGTCTGCTGGGGTTCATCCTGGTGAAGGTCCTGGCGCCGGCCTATTTCTCGCGGCAGGACACCCGCACGCCGGTGCGCATCGCTGTGGTGGCGCTCCTCTGCAACCTGTTTCTGAACCTCGTCTTCGTACTGACGCTGGTGAGGCTGGGCGCCGACGGGACCCATGCGGGACTCGCACTCGCGACGTCCCTGGCCGCATTCGTCAATGCCGGTCTGCTGTACCGGGGCCTGAGACGCGACGGGATCCTCCGGCACGCCAGCGGATGGGGGGTGCTGCTGGCGCGCATCGGGCTCGCGAGCAGCGCCATGGTGGCCGTTCTGCTCTGGCTCGACCGATCGCTGGACTGGTGGCTGACCGTCGATCTCACCGCGCGGGTAGGCTGGCTCGCACTGTGCGTCGGCGCTGGCATGGGCGTCTACGCGGCGGTGCTGCTGGCGGCCGGTCTGCGACCGCGTCAGTTCCGACTCGGGGTCGTCGAATGAGTGTGTCCGGCGTGGTCGCGACGGCCCGTCGTGCTACCCTTCCGGTGCCGGCGACCCGACCGCGGAAGACTCATCCGGCGATCAATTTGAGGTAAGCCCTGTCGATGAAGCTCTGCCGTACGAGAGAATCCCTGCCGCGCCTCGTCGGGCCGGCGGGCAGCGTACTCACCATCGGGGCATACGACGGTCTGCATCTCGGCCACCGGCGTATCCTCGATCGGGTACTGGCGGAGGCCGCCGCCCTGGGCGCGGATCCGACGGTCATGAGTTTCGAGCCGACGCCGAAGGAGTTCTTCTCGGGAGAGCGGCCGCCCGCGCGCCTGATGCGTTTCCGGGAGAAGTTCGATGCGCTGCGGGACTACGGCATCAGCGGTTTCTTCTGTCCTCGCTTCGATCATCGCATGGCCGGGATCGGGGTGCGGGAGTTCGTCGACGATCTCCTCATACGAGGACTGCGCGTGCGTCACCTCGTCGTGGGCGACGATTTCCGATTCGCGAAGAAGCGCAGCGGCAGCGTCGACGATCTGGTCGTTGCCGGTGAGCGGGCCGGCTTCAACGTCGAGCAGGTACCGAGCGTCATCGTCGATGGTATCCGGGTCAGCAGCAGCGCCGTGCGTGAAGCCCTGGCCGCGGGGGACATGTCCCGGGCGAGGCGGCTGCTGGGTCGTGACTACCGGATGTCGGGACGCGTCGTCCCGGGTCGGCGTCTCGGCCGGTCACTCGGCTATCCGACCGCCAACGTGAATCTGGGTCGGCGTCAAAGTCCAGTACTGGGCATCTTCGCCGTGCGGGTGGACGGACTGGGCAGGTGTCTACGCGACGGCGTGGCGAGCGTCGGCACGCGGCCAACCATCGACGGGACGGAGCCGCTACTGGAAGTCCACATATTCGACTTCGATGAACAGATATACGGACGCTACATCAGCGTGGAGTTCATCGCCAAGCTGCGCGACGAGGCCCGTTTCCCGGATCTCGACGCGCTGACCGAGCAGATGCACCGCGATGCGGCCCGCGCCCGACAGATCCTGGCTGCCTGAGAGGAGGCTCAGCATTGGCGGATATCGAAAAGACGGCGAACACGACGGAAACTGCGGCGGTCTCAACGGGCACGGCCAGCTACTGGCTCTGGCTCAGTCTCGTCGTGATGGTGGCGGACCAGGCCACCAAGTGGCTGATCACGCGCCGATTCGAACTCTTCGAGTCAGTGGAGATCAATCCCTATCTGGATCTGACGCTGCTGCATAATACGGGTGCGGCCTTCAGTTTCCTGGCCGACGCGGGCGGATGGCAACGATGGCTGTTCGTCGGCCTCGGTATCAGTGTGAGCCTGATCGTCCTGGTCTGGCTCCGTCGTCTGCCGGCCCGGGGCCAGTCGTGGCTCGCCATCGGTCTGGCGCTGGTCGTCGGCGGGGCACTCGGCAACGTCATCGACCGGGTGCACTACGGCTACGTCATCGACTTCATTCACGTCCATTACGGCGACGCCTACTTTCCCGCCTTCAATGTCGCGGATTCCGCCATCACCGTGGGCGCCGCCTGTCTGATAATCGACGCGCTGTTCTTTTCGGGGCGCGGTCCGTCGAAAAAGGAGACCGAGGCGAAGCCGGGGGAGAGCGAGACCGGCGACGAGGCCGCGTAGCCTTTTCTCGCGGGCCGGGGAAGCCGCTAGCGAGCCCAGCATTCGGACGGCGTCATCGGACCGGAGCGCCGCGTGCCGCGCTCGTCGATTTCGAACCACATACACTTGGCTCCCTCGCTGCCGCCCATCTGATAGTCTGCGCGCGCGACGAACCCATCGGTGTCGCCGGCGGTTATCGAGATCTCGTATTTGCCGGTCTCCGTGGGAACGGCATTGCTGGCGTAACCGAACTCCGTCATCGTGCTGGCGTAGGTCGCGTTCTGCAGGTAGTACTTTTCCTGATTCGCCGCCACCCGCAGCAGCATGGCCCGTGCCTCGGTACGCTGTGCCCGCGCAGCGTACTCGCGATAGTTCGGATAGGCCAGTATCGCCAGCGTGCCGATGATGACCACGACGATCATCAACTCCAGAAGCGTCACGCCTCGCATCGCGCCGGGCGTGCGCGGTCCCTCGCGCCGGCGGGTCATCGCTCAGTCCACGCCGTCCTCGGTCCAGAAAGTCCTGACGGGGACATTCTCGAAACCGGGACGGAAGCACTCGAGGCCCACGCAGCCGACCGGCTCGGGTGAGCATTCACGGCCGACGCAATTCTCCGGATCCTCGGGCGAAGGGAACACGAACAGCAGTTCGGGAGCGATACCTTCCTGTTGCAGCTCACGCGAGCGCGCCTCGGCTTCCGGCACGGCATCCGGCCCTCCCGGCTCCAGGTCGGGATCTCCGACCTCGGCGTCTTGTGGCGGAGGCGGGTCACCGTTCACGACGCTCACTTCGTAGAGACGATTGATGCCACCACCGGGATTGCATTCGGCAAAGTCCGCGAGTCGCGGCTGGAAGCTCGTGAAGAAAACCCGGTTATCGAAAGTGCGGGACTCGGCCAGCACCTTCTCCCCGGGCCGCATGCGTATCATCCATCCGTCCTCTGTCGGATCCAGGATCGTGCCTGCCGGTTCGCCCGTGATGTCTGCGAGGGTGGATTCCGTGACGATCCGCGTATCGTCGAGACCGTCGTACCAGGCCTGCTCGAAACGGGTGAAAACATTGGGATCGCGGACGGAATAGAACCGATCCTCGGTCTGCGCATCCAGTGGGTGGGAGCGGTAGCCCGAACCCAGACTGATCGACAGGAAGCGCCTGTCCTGCACGGGGTCCCGGAAGATGGCGATATCGGGCGCGACAAAGAACCGACGTTCGGCGGCAGGTCCCTCCGCGCCGCTTTCCGCGCCGAAGGTGGCGATCACGCCGCCAGCCACGAGTTCGGCCGGAGCCCTGCCGTCGAAGACGTCGAAACGCCAGAGCTGGCCGCCCATGTCGCCCACATACATGCGATCTGCGCGGCCATCCCCGTTCAGGTCCGCCACCGTCACGTCGGACGGGATCGCCCGGGTCATCGCGGGGAGCACGAGGTCGTGGGACACATCGTTTCCGGCCGACCACAGGATCGATCCGTCGTCGGCATCGAGCATGAACAGCGCATTACCGAACGCGTCGGTGGCGTTACCGAAGGCCCCGGGTGCGTCGTGCGCCACGTCGTAGCCGCCGCCGAGGATCAGTACGGTCCCGTGCTCCGCCTGGCCGGATCCGTCCACCGAGACCCGCGCGACCGTCGGCGTCGACCAGCTCTGCGCGATGCGGGGATCCGCAAACCGCCAGGCGAGTTTCGGCGCGTCCGGATCAGTGACGTCGATGGCGTAATACGTGCCGCCACCGCGGCGCATGCCGAAGACCAGGTAGATCCGGTCGGTCGCCGCGTCGACGACGCCGTTGCCGTTCTCGTCGATGACGACGGTCTGCATATTGCCGTCCACGCCATAGTGTTTGTCAGCCGCCTTCGCGTTTCCGTAGAGTCGTGCGAGATCGGTGAGCTTCTCGCGCGGCAGGAAGGCCCAGAGTTCGCCACCGTCTGCGCCGTCGATGGCGTGCACGTAGCCCTCATTGGTCCCGATGAAGGCCACTGTACGTGCCGCGTCTGCATCGGCGCCGTAGACGACGACCGCCGGTCGGGAATGCAGCGGATCGCCCATCTGGTTGCGCTGGGTCGTGAGCGGGTTGCCATCCTCGTCCCGGACGTCCTCGCCCAGTGCCCAGGCCAGCAAATCCGCCTTCGCGGGCTCACCCGCGGCGCCGGTCAGCCCGAGGTCCACGGGGCGGAACGAGGCCGCATTGACGGGCGAGACGTAATTGGCCGGGGCGGTGAGGTCGACATTGGCGTCGCCCGTGAGATTCGTGTAGAGCTTGCGAGCGCCCGGGGCCGGCAATTCGTTCGCCGCTCCACCGAGTTCCACGACACTGCCGTCGGCCACGTCGGACCACAGGCTGCGCGCGGCCGGGTCCGCCTGCTTGAAGAACCCGGTCTCCGGATCCACAGCCTCGTTGCCGTTGGCGTCGACGATCCTGCCGTCTGCGAGTCGGTACTTCTTCAGATTGCCGGGCCAGCGCAACCGGTTGTCCGGTCGGAACACACCGATATATACCTCGTTCAGATTCTGCGCTCGATTGAAGGCGTTAACGGGGACCACGGGCGCCGTGAAACTCACGTCCTGCCGACTGATGGTATTGACGACGCGGCCCAACGCGTTGGTCAGTCCCTGGATGTCGTCAGCGGTGTAGTAGGAACCGTCTCCATTGTCGGCGGTCCGGCGCAGCAGCGGGTAATCGGTAAGGAATCCGACCGTGTAGGTGTTGACCCGCGGCGCGCCCGGTTCGGCGCCATTCAGATCGGCATTAGCGAGGTAGGTGGCGACGTCCGGCAGGCAGGCACCTTCTCCGGCGCTCGTGCAACCGTTTCGGCCCGTCGCGACGGCCCAATCGGGAAGCGTACTCCAGAGCGCCTCGACGTCACGATCTTCCTGCGGCTCTCCGTCAGTCAGCACGACGGCGAAGTTGCGGGAACAGGCGCCGATCGCGGGTCCCTGATACAGGGGCGGGGCCGTCGATTCGTCCACTGCGGCAGGGTCGTAGCCCGGTCCATCATCACCGAAACCGACGGCCAGCCCGCGGTAGTAACGCGCCGCCTCATACAGCGTCTCGGCCAGGGGAGTGAACCCGTCCGCGGTCAGTGAGTCGATGGCTGCGAGCACACCGGCCCTGCCGGTGGCGACGTCTTCTATCGCCTTGACGACCCGGCCGCCATTGTCGTTGTTGAAGCGCATGAGCCCCACATTGGCGTTCCCGATGGTGGCAACGAGGTCCTTTGTGACGCCCTGTACGATTTCCAGCCGGGTCCGGAAAATCTCCGGGGGATTCGCCGCCCAGTTGAGATAATTGCCGTCGACGACCTTGTATGTCGTGTCGGCCAGCCCGGCGCCCCAGACCAGGGACTCGGCTGCGTCGGCCGTCCACTCGGGGGCATTCAGGCCGCGACGGGGAAAGGGATCGCGGCCACCGACGTTTTGGCCATGGACCCCGGCATCCCGTTGGCATTCGACCGCTCCGAGCGGATCGTTCGGGTCGAGCCGCGCCCACTGAGTGTCGCCACCCGCCTCGGGAAACTCCCGATACTGAACGAACCGATCGACGTAGGCACCCGTCGCGAGCAGATCGGCCGTCGCACGGTCACAGAAGAACGCCGCTTTCCGAATCTCGGCCGTGCCGATGGAGCAATCCGGCGTCGCATCGGGATCCGTCGTCCAGTACAGCGAGTCCCCGTCGCACAGACCGGCATAGCCGATATCCGGATCATAGTCCTGCTGGATTGCCTCGTGCGCGTCCATGCTGCCGGACGTGTCGACGATGAACAGGATGTTCGGCCGGTCGTCGGCCAGCAGACCGGGCCGCAGGACCAGCAACTCGGTGTCGTCGGCGATCGCTGCGGTGCCGCCTGCCAGCGTCGTCAGCAGCGCGCCAAAGAGGCAGAGGGATCGTCGGTTGTTCGGTGTCATTAGTCTTCCCTGTCTTTCCGACTACCGGCCCTGGCCATAGTCCCGGCTGTGGGCCGAGGAGTTTGGGACCAGCACCCGGGTCACCCGTCTGTCGCCGCGCCTGACGAGCACGGTCACCGCGGTGTCATGGGCACGGGGGAGGTCCTGCATCAGCTTGCGGAACTCCGGGAGGGGCAGGGCGCTGCGCGCGTAGAAATATCCGGTATCACCGTCGACCCGCAGGGTGATGGGCTCGCAGGATTCGCACAGGCGGAGGATGATGCTGCCGAACTCGCTGGCCGGCAGCGTGACCGCGTCCGCGCGCACCTCGTAGGCCTCCTCGGCGACGGGTACTGCCGCGAGTGCCGCGGCACTTGAGATCATCAGCGAGGTCGCGGTGATGAGGAGGCGTCGGACGGTCATGATCTTCTCCGCTTTCCTGGGCCTGGCCTGCGTCCTTCAGGGGCAGACGTCTGTGGCGCCGGCCGGGCCCACGATGTAGAAGTTCTGCTGGTGTTCGGCGCGCGCGCCGCGTGTCGCTTCTGCTGTCGCCACGGTCCGGAAATGGAAGGCGGCGATACCTTTGCCGGATCCGATACTGAACGCGACATCCGGTACCGGCGTGCTGCACTGGTATTCGGTGGTGGATGAGACGAGGTCGCTGCCGTTGATATCGTGCGCCGCGATGGCATTCACCCCCGACGTCCGGAACTGGCCCTGCGCGAGTGCTTCCTCCACTCCCGATTCGGCCGCCTGGAAGGCGCTCTCCAGGTACTGATTATTGCCCGCCATAGTGAGTTCCGTCGTCGCCGTGTTCATACCCGATATGCCGAGCAGGGTCAGTATCATCAGCAGAACCAGCGCGACCACCAATGCGGCGCCGCGCTCTGGACGCCACCCGGAAACCGTTTTTTCGTCGATGCCGTCGTTCATGTGCGGACGTTCCTGAGCAGTATCGTCTTGGTCTTGACCATGCGACGGTGGCCGTCATCGAATGCGCCGATGTCGGTGTCCGCCAGCACATACTCGGTGTCGTCGCCGATGCCGGGCTCGCGATCCACGGAGCGCACCAGCAACCACAGGCGGACCGCCAGCACCCTTGCGTCCGGATCGAATGCGGGGTCCGCCGGATCGATCAGCGGGCTGTCCGGGTTGACGTAGCGGTCAACCGTCTCGTTCCCGTCCATGTCTAGGCCGAACTGGACCTGCATGTTCTCGATGCCCGGCACGACCTCCTGGTCTTGTATCACGGGGACTCCGCCCACGCTTTCCAGCGAGCGTCGGCGCAACGACGGCACGTCGGGGAATATGTCGGAGTTCGGTGACACGTAGTAGCCGTTGACGACCAGGTCGTTGCTCTGGGATCCACCGCCTGCGAGACCTCCCGGAGCGACTCCGTCGGAAAACAACCGCCCCTGCAGGCGCGTGCTGTGAATCTGGATGGTACCCGCCTGTGGTGGCGTGGGGCTGATGCGCGCCCGCCGGATGATCAGCGTATCCGAATTCGGCATGAATCCGTCGGCAGGGATGCAGGGCCAGTCGACGCCGTTATTCGTCCCTTCGATGGGCCGCGCGAGGTCGGTCACGAAATCGGCCCCGCACACCGCAGGCGCACCGATCGCGAGTGGGTCAGCGTCCCCGGCGCGCGCACGACCCTCGATCAGGTCCGGACGGCTGAGAAGTCCCCAGTAGCTCGCCATGCGCAGGTCCGGTTCGAGCACGTCGAGGGCGAATTCACCGTTCTCCTGCACTCGCGCCACGTTCTCGTTCACGATGTAGGCGCTGCGGCTCTGGGTGTAGACCTGCACCGCTCCGATGATGAGGAACGAGCCGATGACCAGAGCGACCATGAGTTCCACCAGGGTCACACCCCTCTCTCTACGATTGGCCATCACGTCCGTTCCGCCCATCAGTTCATCGTCCGTACCTGAATGGAGTAGGATGGCGGCGCCGGCTGACCCGCCTCGTCCCAGCTCACGGTGATCGTATAGGTCCACGGTATCGTGGCCTGGTCCAGTGCCACCTGTACGGCGCCGCCCGGCAGCGTTCGTGTGGCCTGCCGGTCCCAGAGGAATATGTCGTGCGCCGCCATCTGGTGTGTATCGCAGTCGAGGACGCCGCTGTCGCAGCCGTTGTCCGCGCCGGCGCCGGTGTAGCTGGGTCCCGCCGTCCGGTTCGAGCGGATGCGGTCGGCGATATCGCCGGCGAGCGTCACCGCCTGGGTGCGGAACTGGGAGGTGCGCCCGGCCTGCAGGGTCTGCAGATACAATCCGGCGATACCGAGCATGCCGACCGACATCACGACCATCGCGATCAGCGCTTCGATCAGCGTGAAGCCCCGCCAGCGTCGCGTCCTCGCCATGCGGGCTCTTCCCGCCGTCATGCTCGCCACCACCGATCCTGCCCGGTTCATGGGCAATCCGCCCCGACCAGCGTGATCGCCACATTGTTGACGAGGGCAATTTCGCGGACGACGATCGGCCGGCCCGGAGCCTCGATACGCAGCGCGCGCGCCGCCGACACCCGCCCCCCTGCCGAGGGCACATTGCCGCGGACGTCGCAGAGCAGCGCGCCGCGCAACGAGGGCGAGCCCCCGATGTCGCCCCGCCCGGCGCCGGTGCCGGCGTAGGAGAAATAATTCGCCCCTGCGTTCGTCTGCAGCGTGATCCCTCCCGGAATCGGACCGCCGCTGCGAATGATCTCCTCGCCGGGGTCGATGCGGATGTCGCCGTTCGCATCGGCGAAGATCACCCAACCCTCTGCGAAGGTACCGCCACATAGCGGGGCTTCGGCCGCGGGATCCGCGCTGGCGCAGACCGTTACCGGCAGTTTGCGCTTCACCGCCTCGCTGCGCGCCAGCGTGAAGGCCGTCAGCAAGTCGTTCGACGCAGCGGCCATCCGGTTGTTGCGTGTGATCTCGAGAAAATTCGGTACGCCGATGGACAGGATGACGCCCATCACGACGACCGTGACCAGGAGTTCGTAGAGCGTAAATCCCCGCTGCAAGCTCTCGTCCATGGGTGAAACTGTAATGCCCGGGTCGCCCGGAGCACAATTTTCCCGACGAGCGGTCGGTGTGGGGCGACGAGCGGGAGTCGTCTGCCGGTCTCATGCATCTTCCGCACAGTCGAGGGCCGCCGGCGCGTCGGATCCGGGTGCGCTCCGCGGCCGACCGGTATAGCTGACGATGAGTGCACGGGGCGGGACCCGCCCCGCGGGATCGCAGACCAGGAAGGTCCCGTTCGTCCCGCGCCGGCGGAGGCCCCGCAGTGTGTAGCGCTGCCGGTTCGTCCGGATCGTTACCGCACCCGGTGAGTCGTGACGGTGCAGTACCGGCTCGGACGGCGTCGCGTCCGGCATGCCGTCGTCGTCGCTATCCACGAACAGAATCCAGCCTTCGGACCAGTCCGCTTCGCCGGTGCATCGGGCGCCGTCCGTCGACTGGCAGAGGACGAGGTTGAGCCGTCGCTTGATCGCCTCCCGGCGTCCCGAATGCAGCACATGGTGCAGGGCATTCAGTTCGGCGGTGAGGCGGCTGCTTGCGATGAGGGCAGCGAACGCGGGTGCACCGAGGACCGCCACCGTGCCGGCGACGGCGAGTGTGATCAGTAGTTCAGTGAGCGTATGGCCGTGATCCTGTGACATCCACCAGGTCCCTCCGGTGTCGCTGTCAGCCTGGCCGCAATCATCGTCTGCAGCGGGCCCGTCCAGCCACGCCGGAAATGCGGACGCCTGCCGAAAAATCGGACTTGTGCGGCATTTTGAGAATCATTATCATCCCGCTAGTGGTTTGGACTCGGACCAAGCTTGTACTTGGTCTAAATCGACAGGCGGGCCTATCAACGTGGACAGACAGGAAGTCGAGCAGCGCCTGGAAGCGCACGGCGTCATGCCGACGCCTCAGCGGATCGACGTCGCGAGCATCCTGCTCGAGCGGGCCCAGCATCTCTCTGCCGAGCAGATACTGGAGAGGCTCAGGGCACGCGGCAGCCGCGTGTCCAAGGCGACGATCTACAACACGCTGAAGTTGTTCAGCGCGAAGGGTCTGGCACGGGAAGTGAACGTGGATCCGAGTCGCCTGTTCTACGACTCGACCACGCATCCCCATCACCACTTCTACAATGTGGATACGGGCGAACTCTCCGACATCCCGCCCGACCAGGTCGCCATCATGGATCTGCCGGCCCTGCCCTCGGGCACCGAGCAGGAGAGCGTCGAACTGCTTATCCGTGTGCGCGACAAGCGCTGACGGCATCCCTCGCCGGAATTGCCTGCCCCCGGCGGTTTCTCTATACTCGCCGCCCTCATCTCGGCGCCGAAGTAGCTCAGTCGGTAGAGCAACGCATTCGTAATGCGTAGGTCGTCAGTTCGAGTCTGACCTTCGGCACCACCAGTTTCCGAACCGCCTCACCGCTTTCCCGCCGATCTTTGCGTCCTCGCCCCGGCAGCGTCTCCGGCGCGACTGTCGTCAATTGCCAACAGAACAGACGGTTATCTTGTATTCCTCCGATAAGCTGTCAAAATGCAGCGCTAACTGAGCGCCTATTCGGATCTTCACGATTTGAGAACGCCGTCAATCCACCGGCCGGGCAGAGGTGTCTAGAATGCTGCAATCGACTGACGGCAGGGGCGACGCCTCGAGATGATTAGCGACAGCGATCTGCGAGCCGGGATCGCCGGCGAGACACTGGCAACGCGACGTGGGCGGGGCCAGTATCCGGCTATCGCCCTGGATGCGGTCTATACCAAGCTCGCGATAAATCTCCTCACGCTGGAGCGGGATTCCTCCGACGCCGTCATCGCTTCCGCCGTGAACGATCTGCGCGATGCCGCCGGCGTCGATGTGGCCTTCGTCGGGCTGGTCGACGAGGGCGTCACGCGGATCGAGACGATTATCGCCGCCACCTCGCCGTACGCGATCTGCCGCCCCCAGGTCCTGCAGGATCAGGATCTCGCCGGCTGGCGTTCGATCGTGCGGGGTATGGCCGACCGCCGCCTGCTCGAGATCGCCGACTGCAGCGCGTCCGCAGGCGCCGCCACCGAGGCGGCGCGGATGAGCGAGATCGGACTCGGGGCTTGTCTGGTGGTCGGGGTTGGCACCACGGCAGGGCCCGCCGGTTTCATCGCGCTGGCCAACGAGGCGCCGGTGGCGGACTGGGATGCCAACCTGAAGCTCCTCCTGAAACTGCTCGGCTCGACTTTCGGTGCCGGTATCGAGCGCCTGCGCACCCAGGCCGAGCTCGCCCATCTGCGCGAACGCGACGAGTTGCTCTCGGAGACGGCGAACGACGGCATTTGGGATTTCGACGGCCGTGCCAAGGCCGTCTGGTTCTCGCGCCGCTGGAAGACCATGCTGGGTTACGACGAGGACCAGGAGGAACTGGCTCCGGACTGGTACCGACTGGTGCATCCGGACGACATGTCCCGCGTGCAGGCGAAGATGCGCGAGCATCTGGAGGGCCGCGCAGACCAGTTCGAGAGTGTGCACCGCATGCGGCATTCGAGCGGCGACTGGCGCTGGATGATCAGCCGCGCCAAGGCGCTGCAGGACGACAACGGGCGGTTGCGGCGTCTGGTGGGTGTCGAGGTCGATATCACCGAACGCAAGCTCTACGAGGAGGCGCTGTTCCGTGAGAAAGAGAGTGCCCAGATCACTCTGCAGTCGATCGGTGACGGGGTGGTCACGACGGATGCCGACTGCAATGTGGAGTACGTGAACCCGGTGGCAGAGGACCTGACCGGCTGGAAGGTGGATAGTGCAACGGGACGGGCGGTGGACGAGATCTTCCGGGCCTATCACGAGGAGACCTGCGAGCCGCTGGAAAATCCCGTGGCCGTCGCCATCCGCCGTAACCGGTCCATAAAGTCGGTGCGACCGACGCTGCTGATCACGCGCGACGGCAATGAACTCTACGTCGAGTCCACGGCCTCACCGATCCGCGACGGGTCCGGCAACGTGACGGGCGGCGTGCTGATCTTCCACGACGTGAGTGAAGCGCGGGAGCTGAATCGCAAGCTCGCCTATCATGCAAGCCACGACATGCTGACGCAGCTCGTCAACCGGCGCGAATTCGAGAGCCGTCTGGAGCGCGCACTGAAGAGTGCCAAGGCGCGGGAGACCTCCTACGCGCTGTGTTATATCGACCTCGACCAGTTCAAGATCATCAACGACAGCTGCGGTCACAGTGCGGGGGACGCGCTGCTGGCGCAGCTCGGCGCCCTGCTCAAATCCAAGATCCGCTGGCGCGACACGCTGGCCCGTCTGGGTGGCGACGAATTCGGCGTCCTGCTGGAGAGCTGCACGCTGGACGAAGCGATGCGCATGGCCGAGGAACTGCGGGAGGTGGTTGCCGGCTACAAGTTCGTCTGGGACGAGCGCAGCTTCCGCCTGGGCGCCAGCGTCGGTGTGGTGCCGATCACTGCAGACAACGACGATGTGGCCGCCCTCATGTCGGCAGCGGACAGTGCCTGTGCCGCTGCGAAGGACGCCGGCCGTAACCGCATCCACAGCTATCACGAGAACGACATCGATCTCATGCGCCGGCGGCGCGAGATGCAGTGGGCCGCCCGCATCAACAATGCCCTGGAGGAATCGCGCTTCGAGCTGTTCCGCCAGACCATCCTGCCGCTGCAGTCGGAAGACCGGGGCGCGCACTACGAACTGCTGCTGCGCATGCGTGACGAGGCGGGAGCGATGGTGTCGCCCGAACTCTTCATCAACGCGGCGGAGCGCTACGGGATCACGCCCAACATCGACCGCTGGGTGATCAGCAATGCGTTCCGCTGGCTGGTCTCGGAGGCGGACGAGCGCGAGCGGCTGGATCTGTGTTCGATAAATCTGTCGGGTCAGAGCCTGACCGACGAGAAGTTCCTGCCTTTCGTGATCGACCAATTCCAGACGAGCGGTCTCGATCCCACGAAGATCTGCTTCGAGATCACCGAGACGGCGGCGATCGCCAGTTATTCGCAGGCGAACCGGTTCATCAACGCGCTGAAGGAACTCGGCTGCAAGTTCGCGCTGGACGACTTCGGTACGGGTCTGTCGTCCTTCGGCTACCTGAAGCACTTCCCGGTGGACTTCCTGAAGATCGACGGCAGTTTCGTGAAGGAGATACTGCACGATCCGATCGACCGGGAGATGGTCCGGTCCATCAATGAGATCGGTCATCTCACCGACAAGAAGACCATCGCCGAATTCGCGGAGAACGAAGAGATCATCACGATGCTGCGGGGCATGGGCATCGACTATGCCCAGGGTTACGGCGTCTCCGAACCGAAGCGCGTCCAGCACAATTTCGCGGCCGAGTCCCTCTAGTCCGCGACGCCGTCCTGCAATTCGAAGCGCATCGAGAAATCGACGGCGCGCACGTGCTTCGTCAGAGCGCCGACGGAAATAAAGTCCACGCCGGTCTCGGCCACCGCGACGATGTCCGCCATCTCGAGCCCACCGGAGGCCTCGAGGGTCGCGCCGGTCCCGGTATCCCGCGTGACGCGCACTGCCTCGCGCAGCGCGTCCGGCGAGAAGTTGTCGAGCATCACGCGATCGGCGCCTGCGGCCAGCGCTGCGCGCAACTCGTCGATGGTCTCGACCTCGACTTCGACCGCCAGCCCCGGACTGAGGTCCCGTGCGCGTCGCACCGCGCCGTCGATGCCGCCGCAGGCGATGATGTGATTCTCCTTCACCAGGATGGCGTCGAAGAGACCCACGCGGTGATTGACGGCACCGCCGCAGCGTACCGCGTACTTCTGTGCGAGGCGCATCCCGGGCAGGGTCTTGCGGGTATCCAGAATGCGGCAGCGGGTGTGGGCCACGGCGGACGCGTAGCGGGCTGCCGTGGTCGCCGTGCCGGAAAGGGTCTGCAGAAAATTCAGCGCCGTGCGTTCACCGGTGAGGATCGGGCGTGCCGGACCGTCCAGTGTGCAGACCCGGTCGCCGGGCGCGAGACGGTCTCCGTCGGCAATCTGCCAGCGGATTTCGATGTGGTCGTCCAGCTGCGCGAACACGCGCTCGAACCAGGACCGCCCGCAGAGGATCGCCTCGTCGCGGCACACGACGGAGGCCCGGGCGCGGGTCTGAGGCGGAATCAGGGCAGCGGTGACGTCGCCGCTGCCGACGTCCTCCGCGAGCGCACGCTCCACGCTCGCTGCGACGTCTTCCGCCAGTGTCTGCTCGTCGCCCATTGCACCCTCCGCGCCGGCGCGCAAGATACGCCAGAAGCTCGCTGGCCACAAGCGCCAACATACGTATAATCCACTACAACGAAGCGACGACGCGCTGTCGGCAAAGGACTACCGGCAAGGATGGAAAGACCCGTGAACAGTGAGCCAACCCAGCCCCGTCCGCTGTCGCCCTGTCTGAACATCTGTACCCTCGACGAGAACGATGTCTGTACCGGGTGTCTGCGGACCCTGGACGAGATCGCCGCGTGGGGTTCACTGAGCGCCGAGGCGCAGTGGCGTATCGTCGACGCGCTGCCCCAGAGGGCGGCTACCCGCCGGGCCTCACGCTGAAACGGTGTGCTGATGAGCTCCCGCGGACATTCGACGGTGCGGCTGCTGATGCCGTTGCTCCTGACCGGCATGTGGCTGAGCGGCTGTACCGCGATGCTGATCGGCGACGGCACGTCGAATACGCAGACAGGCGGAACGACGCAGACGCCGGACAGCGCCATCGCCTCGGCCGTGCGTTCCAGACTGGCCGCGGAGCCGACGGTGGAAGCGACCGCTATCCAGGTGCGCAGCGACCGCGGCAGGGTGACGCTCTCGGGGGAAGTGGCGAGTTATGTCGAGAAGGACAGAGCGGGGCGGCTCGCCGGCTCGGTGAGCAACGTGGCCAGCGTCGACAACCGACTGGTCGTCATCAGTGGCGGCAGTCGCTGAAGCGAATTCGAAGCAAGAGAGGCAATAGGGAAATGGACGTTATAGAGCGGATAAAGCAGCAGATCAGTGAGAATCCGATACTGCTGTACATGAAAGGCACTCCGGATTTTCCACAGTGTGGCTTTTCGGCGCAGGCAGTGGCGGCATTGAAAGCCTGTGGCAAGGAGTTCGCCTACGTGAATATCTTCGAGGATCCGGAGCTTCGCGAAGCCCTGAAGAGCTACGCGAACTGGCCCACCTACCCGCAGCTCTACATCAACGGGGAGTTGATCGGTGGTTCGGACATCGCGGTCGAAATGTATCATTCCGGCGAGTTGAAACAGATGCTCGACGAAATCGCCGCCTGAGCACGGTCCGGCCTATTCGCCGCCGGTCCCGAGGGCGTCCCTGTACACGCCATCGACCCGGTTGACGATCTCGCAGAACAGGTCGGCGGTGCGTTCCGCATCGTAGGCCGCCGAATGCGCGCGGGATTCGTCCCATTCCAGGCCCGCCGCGCTCACGGCCCGCGCCAGAACCGTCTGACCGAAGACCACCCCGCCGAGCGTCGCCGTGTCGAAACTCGAGAACGGGTGGAACGGGTTGCGTTTCAGGCCCGTACGCTCCACGGCGGTATTCAGGAAGCTGAGATCGAAGAAAGCGTTGTGACCGACCAGCACCGCACGGGAGCAGCCGCTCTCGCGTATCGAGCGACGGACCTCCCGGAAGACCCTCTGCAGCGCATCACGCTCGTCGATGGCAGGGCGCAATGGATGCCAAGGGTCGATGCCGTTGACGGCGAGTGACGCCGCCTCGATATTCGCCCCCTCGAACGGTCGTACGTGGTAACGGTGAGTCTCGCCGCGGGCGATCCGGCCCTGCTCGTCCATCTGCAGCAGCACCGCGGCGATCTCGAGCAGCGCATCCGTGTCGGCATTGAAGCCGCCGGTCTCCACGTCGACAACGACGGGCAGGAAGCCGCGGAAACGGTTCGCTATCAGGGGAACATCCGTCGTCTGCTGGAAATTCTGCATGCCATTCAGGCGTCGGTCCCGGGCCGCAGGACGGACTGGTCCAGCAGCAGATTCAGCGTGTAGCGGACGCCGAAGCCGGTCACACCGGTGCCCACGAATCCCAGGCCCCCGTCGTGGTTCGAGGCGCTGAGGTCCATGTGTACCCAGTCGGTCTTCTCCGGCAGGAATTCACGCAGGAATGCCGCCGCCATGATGTGATCGCCGGCGCCGGTCGGCAGACACTGCTTGAGGTCGGCGACCTCGCTCTTCAGCTCGTCCCGGAACTCGTCCGTCACCGGGAACGGCCAGACCCGTTCTCCGCTCTCTTCCCCCGCGCGGGTCAGCAGGGGATGCAGGTCCGGACGGTTGGTGAAAATGCCGCTGTAACGGGTCGTGATCGCACTGATGCAGGTGCCGGTCAGCGTCGCATAGTCGAGGATGAGGGCCGGTGCACCTTCGCCGGCGAGTGTCAGTGTGTCGGCCAGGACCATCCGGCCTTCGGCATCCGTGTGCATCACCTGGATCGTCTTGCCGTTGGCCGCCCTCACGAGATCCTGTTGTTTGTAGGCACGGGGCCCGGTCCGGTTCTCGGTGACCGCGAGCCAGCAGTCCACGGCGATCGGTGCCTCCAGGAGGGTGAGCGCGAGGAGCGTACCGAGCGCAACCGCCGCACCCTGCATGTCACCGTGCATGTCGAGCATGCCACCGGCGGGCTTGAGGTTCGTTCCACCGGTATCGAAGATGATGCCTTTGCCGACCAGGGCGATGCGGGGCGGATCGGTGGCATCCGCCGGCTCGTAGCGCAGTCGGATGATCCCCGCATCGTCGGTCTCGTTACCGGAGGCCACGGCGAGGAAAGCGCCGGCGCCTCGTTCCTCCAGTTCGCGCGTATCCAGGAAATCGTGGCGCCAGCCGTGGCGCCCGGCGAGTTCTCCGGCCACTGCGCGCAGGCCCTGTGCATCGCCGACATTGGGCGGCAGTCCGGTCAGCCAGCGCGCGAGATTGTTGCCCTCCGCCTCGGCTTGTACGCGGGCAATGTCGATTCGGGCGGGCAGCCCGAGCAGGCGGACAGTCGACAGTCGCGACGGCTTCGGGTCTTCGCGCCGGAAGACCGGCAGACGAAAGCTGCCGAGCAGCACGGCCAGGAGCTGGCTGCGGACGAGCTGTTCCAGCCGCTCCTGCCTGAAGCCCGCAACGAGAATCGCGACCCGAGCGGGCTTCTCCGACAGTGCAGCCGCGGCCAGTTTGCGAGCCTTCGTGGCGAGGGCGAATACGTTCTCACCGGCAGACACGAAGCCCATGACGACACCGGTCTGCGCCTTGTTGTCCAGCCGGCTGACGACGGCAGGCGCTGCGTCCTTGCCGCGACGGCCGGCGAGTTTGCGCAGTCGCGCCCCTTTCGGCAGCGCATTCCAGTCCCGGGATCCGGGGCGTTCGGGCAGCAGCACGATCAGCTGATCGACGCTCTCGTAGTCCTTCAGCACCGGCGCCTTCGTCGATTGCGTGATCCGGATCGAAGGCTCCGGCGGGAGCGGTGAGGTCATGGATGCAGACTCCGGCTCGCCTTGACCTGTCTCGGGCAAAGGCTGAACATTACCGCCCTGCCTTACGGGGGAGGTGGGCGACGTCGATCCGTCATCCTAGCAGGAGCCCCATTGATTCACCACGGCCGCGACCGGCCTCGCAGAGTGAAACACTCATGAGTGCAAACAGTCGCTTCGACGATTCCGACCCCACGGAGACTCGTGAATGGCTCGAGTCCATCGATTCCGTACTCAAGGTGCATGGCCCCGAACGGGCTCACTTCCTACTGAACCGGATGATAGACTTCGCCCGGCGCTCGGGCGCGTACCTGCCCTACAGTCCGAATACCGCTTATCTCAATACCATCTCGCCGGGCCAGGAGCCGGAATATCCCGGCGATCGTTCCCTCGAACGGCGTATCGAGGCCTACATCCGCTGGAATGCGATGGCCATGGTGGTGCTGGCGAATCGGGCGAGCAGCGAGTACGGCGGACACATCGCCACCTATGCTTCCTCGGCCACCCTGTACGAGGTGGGCTTCAATCATTTCTGGCGGGCGCCCACGGAGGAGCAGGGCGGTGATCTGCTCTTCATCCAGGGACACTCGTCACCCGGCATCTATGCCCGGGCCTACCTGGAAGGACGCCTGAAGGCGGCCCAGTTGCAGCGCTTCCGGATGGAGGTGGGCGGCGGCGGATTGTCGTCCTATCCTCATCCCTGGCTGATGCCGGAGTTCTGGCAGTTCCCGACGGTGTCGATGGGCCTCGGCCCGATGATGGCGTTGTACCAGGCACGCTTCATGCGATATCTGGAGCACCGCGGCCTCATCCCCGAGAGTGATCGCAAGGTCTGGTGCTTCCTCGGCGACGGTGAGATGGACGAGCCGGAATCCATGGGTGCCATCACCATGGCGGTGCGCGAGGGCCTGGACAATCTCATCTTCGTCATCAACTGCAACCTGCAGCGCCTGGACGGGCCGGTGCGCGGCAACGGCAAGATCATCCAGGAGCTGGAGGCCGCCTTCGGCGGGGCCGGCTGGGACGTGATCAAGGTGATCTGGGGTTCCCGATGGGATCCCCTGCTGGCGAAGGACACGAACGGACTGCTGCGCCGTGCCATGGAGGAAAGCGTGGACGGCGAGTACCAGGCATACAAGAACAAGGGCGGCGCCTACACCCGGGAGCATTTCTTCGGCAAGTATCCGGAGCTGAAGGAGATGGTCGCCAACATGTCCGACGAGGAAGTGTGGCGACTGAATCGGGGCGGGCACGACCCGATCAAGGTCTATGCGGCCTACCACAAGGCCGTGCGCAACGAGGGGCGGCCGACCGTCATCCTCGCC
Organism: Gammaproteobacteria bacterium; assembly: GCA_037382365.1. Lineage (GTDB taxonomy): Bacteria > Pseudomonadota > Gammaproteobacteria > Steroidobacterales > Woeseiaceae > Lentisalinibacter. The sequence continues at coordinate 5,263 of JARRPZ010000022.1, read as the reverse complement.
AAGACGGTCAAGGGTTACGGCATGGGGCAGTCCGGTGGCGAGAGCGCGAACCCGGCGCACCAGCAAAAGAAGCTCGACGACGAGGCCCTCAGGCAATTCCGCGATCGCTTCAATATTCCCGTATCGGACGAGGACATCCCGGAAGTGCCGTTCTGTCGTCCGCCCGAGGACAGCGACGAGATCGAATACCTGCACGAGCGCCGCCGCAAGCTCGGCGGTTATCTCCCCCAGCGCAGGACCCGCTCGACCTCGATGCAGGTCCCCCAGCTGGAAGCCTTCTCGACCCAGCTCGAGGGTACCGGGGAGCGCGAGGCGTCCACCACGATGGCTTTCATCCGCCTGCTGACCGCTCTCCTGAGGGACAAGAATATCGGTCCGTACGTGGTGCCGATCGTGCCGGACGAAGCGCGGACCTTCGGCATGGAAGGCATGTTCCGGCAGGTGGGCATCTATTCCTCCAAGGGCCAGCTGTACACGCCGCAGGACTCCGATCAGCTCATGTATTACAAGGAAGCCAAGAAGGGGCAGATCCTGGAGGAGGGTATCAACGAGGCGGGTTCGTTCTGCTCCTGGGCGGCCGCGGGTACGGCCTACAGCAATCACGATCGGCCGATGATCCCGTTCTACATCTTCTATTCCATGTTCGGATTCCAGCGCATCGGCGACTTCATCTGGGCCGGCGGTGACATGCAGGCGCGCGGCTTCCTGATCGGCGGCACGGCCGGCCGCACGACACTCGCCGGCGAGGGTCTTCAGCACCAGGACGGCCACAGCCATGTCCTCGCTTCGACCGTGCCGAACTGCCTGTCCTACGATCCCTCCTACGCCTACGAGCTCGCGGTGATCATCCAGGACGGCCTGAGGAGGATGCTGCACGAGCAGGAAAATATCTTCTATTACGTGACCTGCATGAACGAGAACTACGTCCATCCGCCGATGCCGGACGGCGTGGAGGAAGGCATCCTGAGGGGCCTCTACCCGCTGAAGACCGGCGGCAAGGGCCGGTTGCGGGTCCAGCTGATGGGTTCGGGCACCATACTCCGGGAGGTGATCGGTGCCGCGGAATTGCTGGAGAACGATTACTCCGTGCCTGCCGACATCTGGAGTGCGACCAGCTTCAATCAGCTCCGCCGTGAGTGTCTGGAGGTCGAGCGCTGGAATCAGCTGCACCCGGGGGAGGAGCCGCGCCGGAGCCATCTGGAACAGTGCCTCGCCGAGCGCTCCGGGCCCTTCGTCGCCGCGACCGACTACATGAAGATCGTGCCCGACCAGATCCAGCGCTGGATGCCGGGCCAGTACGTGACACTCGGCACCGACGGCTACGGCCGGAGCGATTCCCGGGCGGCTCTCAGGCAGCACTTCGAGGTGGATCGCCGCTACATAGCGATCACGGCGCTGAAGGCGCTGGCGGACGAGGGTGCCCTCGACATGGGGACCGTTACGGATGCCATCGGCCGGTACGACATCGATCCTGACAAGCCGGACCCGGTGACGCTGTAACGGGGCGGGCGATGGCCGAATCCAAGGAAATCAGAGTCCCGGACCTCGGCGATTTCTCCGACGTCGACGTCATCGAAATTCTGGTGTCGCCCGGCGACACGGTCGAGGTCGAGGACGGTCTGATCGTGCTGGAGACCGACAAGGCCTCCATGGACGTTCCCAGCACCGTGGCCGGCACCGTCCGCGAAGTGAAGGTGGCGGTCGGCGATACCGTCAACGAGGGTGACGTGATCGCTGTCCTGGAGACCGGGGACAGCGGCGACGGCGATTCGGTCGGCGATTCGGTCGGCGATAAGGGGGACGAGGACGAAGCCGCCGCCGGCAATGAACTGCCCGCCGGGGACGAAGCCTCCTCCGACGACGACGGAGACGAATCGCAGGCGGGCCACGAGAAGGCGGCGGCGAAGGATCGGGCCGAAACGGAGGACCGCGCTCCGCAGCGTGCCGGTGGCAAATCGTCGGAGGCGGCCGCAGAAAGTGAAAGAGAGGCTCCCCCGTCGGCCGAGGCGGGCCGCGAGTCGGGGCGGGAACTCCCGGCCATCGACGAGGCAGGATTCTCACGGGCACACGCGAGCCCTTCGGTGCGAAAACTGGCCCGGGAGCTCGGCGTGGATCTGATCCGCGTGGAGGGCAGCGGCAAGAAAGGCCGCATCCTCGCCGATGACGTGAAGGCATGGGTGAAGCGCCGACTGGAGGGTCGCGGCGAGGGCGGGACCGGGGCGGCGCTGCCGGCGGTGCCGGACGTGGACTTCGCGAAGTTCGGCGATACGGCCATCGAGCCGCTCGGTCGCGTGAGGAAGATCTCGGCGCGGCGACTGCAGGCATCCTGGCTCAATCTGCCCCATGTGACCCAGCACGACCTGGCCGACATCACCGAACTCGAGGAGCGGCGCCAGGAGCTGAAGGGTTCGGCAGCGGAGCGCGGTATCAAGCTGACCCCGCTCGCCTTCATCATCAAGGCCTGCGTCCAGGCGCTGAAGGAGTTCCCCCGCTTCAACAGTTCGCTCCATCCGGACGGGGCACACCTGGTCATGAAGCACTACTTCCACATCGGATTCGCCGCCGACACGGAGAACGGTCTGGTCGTGCCGGTCATCCGGGACGCGGACCGGAAGGACGTCTACGAACTGGCGAAAGATCTGGCAGAGCTGTCCGCTGCCGCGCGGGACGGCAAGCTGTCCGCGGAGCAGATGCAGGGCGGGACTTTCACCGTGTCGAGTCTCGGGGGTATCGGCGGTACCGCCTTCACGCCGATCATCAACGCACCCGAGGTCGCGATACTCGGTGTGTCGCGGTCCGCCATGCAGCCGGTCTGGAACGGGAGCGAATTCGAGCCCCGGCTGATGCTGCCGCTGTCGCTGTCCTACGACCATCGAGTCATCGACGGGGCCGATGCGGTCCGGTTCACCAGCTGGCTCGCCGATGCCCTGGGCGACGTCGGGGCATTGCTCGAGGCCATCCCCTGAGGGTGCTGCGGTGAGCGAGCACGATGACGAGCGCCTGATCCGGGTCCCGGACATCGGCGACTTCGAGGAGGTGGACATCATCGAGGTCCACGTATCGGCCGGCGACGAGGTCGAGGCGGAGGATCCCCTGGTCACCCTGGAGACGGACAAGGCGAGCATGGATCTGCCCGCGCCCCGCAGCGGCCGCATCGACGAGGTGCTGGTCGCCGTCGGCGACAAGGTGTCCGAGGGCAGTGAGCTGGTGCGCATGGCCGATTCCGTGGGTTCCCCGGCGGATGGGGCGGAGGAATCAGAACGGACGGACGAGGGAGAGTCGGACGGGCCCGATTCCGGTACGAGTGAATCGGACGAGCGCGATTCGGGCGACCGCGAATCGGATGCGGGCGAAAAGGACAAGACCCCGGCCGGCGATCGGGGCGCGCCTGCCGCGGCGCCCCCGGAGCGGCCGGCCGCGTCGGCGCGAGAGGACGAGGCGGCCGCAGACCGGGAGACGCAGCTCCTCGTGCTCGGCGCCGGACCCGGCGGTTATGCCGCGGCGTTCCGGGCCGCCGACCTGGGCCTGAAAGTGACCCTGGTGGAACGCTGGCCCGTGCTGGGCGGTGTCTGCCTCAACGTCGGTTGCATCCCGTCGAAGGCGCTGTTGCACGCGGCGCGGGTCATCGCGGAGGCGGCCGAGATGAGTGAGCACGGCATCCGTTTCGGGGAACCCGAGATCGATCCCGGCCGGCTGTCGGACTGGAAGTCGGGCGTCGTCAAACGGCTGACGGACGGTCTGGCACAGCTCGCGAAGCAGCGCCGCGTCGAGGTGGTGCAGGGCGTCGGCCGCTTCCTGTCGCCGCATCGTCTGCTCGTAGAGAACGGCGACGACCGGCAGGTGGTCGCCTTCGAACAGTGCATCATCGCCGCCGGCTCGGAGCCGAGCCGTATCCCGGGGCTGCCCGACGACGAGCGTATCGTCGATTCCACCGGTGCCCTCGATCTCGATCCGCTGCCGGAGCGTCTGCTGGTGGTCGGCGGCGGCATCATCGGCCTGGAGATGGCCTGCGTCTACGACGCGCTGGGCGTTCGGGTCAGTGTGGTGGAACTGCTGCAGGAGCTGATGGCCGGGACGGACCCGGACCTGGTCCGTCCCCTGAAGAAACGCATGCAGAGCCGTTACGAGCGGATCCTTCTCGGTGTCAGCGTGGCCGGCATGGAGACCCGCGACGACGGCATCCGGGTCGAATTCGAGGGCGAGGGCGCTCCGGAGCCCGACATCTGGGATCGCGTGCTGGTCGCAGTCGGTCGGCGGGCCAACGGGGACCGGCTCGATGCGGACAAAGCCGGCGTGACGGTCCGCGACGGCGGCATCATCCCGGTGGATGGTCAGATGCGGACCAACGTGCCGCATATCTACGCCATCGGCGATATCGTCGGTCAGCCCATGCTCGCGCACAAGGCGACCCACGAGGGGAAGGTGGCGGCCGAAGTGGCCGCCGGGGAGAAGCGCGCCTTCGACGCCCGTGTCATCCCGTCGGTGGCCTACACGGATCCGGAGGTGGCGTGGGTCGGGCTCACCGAGAAGGCCGCGAAAGAGCAGGGGATCGATTACGGCAAGGCCCGATTCCCGTGGTCGGCGAGCGGACGGTCGCTCGCCATGGGCCGGGACGAGGGATTCACCAAACTCCTGTTCGACAAGAAGGACGACCGGTTGCTGGGAGCCGGCATCGTCGGCACGAATGCGGGCGACCTGATCTCCGAGGCGGCACTCGCCATCGAGATGGGTGCTGACGCGGCGGACATCGGCCTGACGATCCATCCCCACCCGACGCTTTCGGAGACGGTCGGCATGGCGGCGGAAGCCTGGGACGGCACGCTCACCGACCTCTACATGCCGAAAAAGGACTAGCGCTGATCCTGCCGGGCCGTCAGGGTCGGCGGGTGCCCAGCACGATGTCGAGGCGGCGCATCTCGTCGAGCGTGCCGCGGCCGCCCGTCACCACCGCCTCGGGATGGGCATGGCCGATCTCCGTGGCCAGAGCCTCCAGTAGTTCGCGCCCGCTCCGACGTTCGACGTTGTCGCGCACCCTTTCGAACAGCCGCGCTGTCGCGGCGTTGAGTTCCAGGAAGCCGAGCCGGTCATCGAGGCGGCGGTAGACGACCAGCCAGGTCGGTTGTTCGTCCGGGGCCTCCGGCTGGAAATTCTCACCGATGCGGTGGACGGCAAAGTGGTATCCGCAGAGCTCCGCGAGCGGCGACAGGACCGGCGTGCCCGCCAGCAGATCGCCCTCCCGATCCACGTCACCGAGGTCCGGGTC
>JARRPZ010000021.1:0-32358 GCA_037382365.1 Gammaproteobacteria bacterium | reverse complement strand
GGTGAGCCGGTAGACGATCCCCGTCAGCAGATGATGAGGCAACAGATACTGGACGAGAACGAACAGCCGATCCGCGATGCCGAGAGAACTCGCCGCCACGGGTCAGTTTTCACCGCCCCGACGTACGGGCGCCTCGACGGTCAGCGCCGTACCGTCGTCGAAACGCAGTGCGAGCGTAACGGTATCGCCTTCCCGGGGGAGTGAGTCGGCAAACAGCATCAGGTGCTGCCCGCCGGGAGACAGGGCGACGTTGCTCCCGGCCGGCACCGGGATGGCGTCCACCGGGCGCATGCGCATCACGCCGTCCTGCATGCTGGTCTCGTGGATTTCCACCCGGGCTATGCCGTCGGCCTCGACGCTGGTGAGGCGGTACTCGCGATCGCTGCCGTTCTCGAGCACCAGATAACCGGCCGTGGCCGTGGCGCCCGGCGGCACGGCACGGACCCAGGCATCACGGGCGACAAGGCTGGCGGGCGGGCTGCAGGCCGCCAGCCACAGCGTGGCAGCGGCAAGGGCGGCGGCGACCGGCCGGGGGCGCGGACTCATCCGATGCCACCGTCGCGTGACGGCACGGCCCTGCCCTCGAGGATCGCGGCGATGTCACGGGCCATGGGTTCGACCCGGTGGGGCGTGCCGAACACCGCCCGCAGCCGGGCGTCGGGGTCGATGAGCAGCACGGAGGCGCTGTGGTCGACCGTGTAGGCGGTGCGCTCCTCGTTCCATACCCGGGCGCTGATGATGCCGAGTTCGCGGGTCAGCCGATCGATCGCATCCCGTCGTCCGGTCACCCCGACGAACGCCGGATCGAAATAGTGGACGTAATCGGCCAGCGTGCCGGGGTCGTCCCTCTCCGGGTCCACGCTGGTGAATATCACCCGGGGCACCGGATCGCCCTCGCGCTCGAGGCGTCTCTTCACCGCGGCCAGCGTCTCCAGGGTGGCCGGACAGATATCGGGACAATGGGTGAAGCCGAAGAACATCAGCGACCAGTCCCCCGCGAGATCCGCGCGCGTCATCCCGGTCGCATCGTCACGGATCAGTTCGAATTCCGGCAGAGGTCGTGCCGGGCTGAGCAGCGTGGCGCTCTCGACCTCGACGTCCCGGGGCAGTACGAGGCCGCCGAGGACCACGCCGGCCACCAGGGCGACGGCCGCGGCGGCGATGAGTGCCGGATTGAGTCGATTCATGGAGGGTCGTCCTGCAAGCTGTGCGGATTCTACCGTGTTCGACCGCGTACTTCGCGTTATGATCGCCCGTTGTCGCTTCTGTCGAACGTTCCCACCGCGCCATGACCGCTCCGCCGCCGTCCGGCCCCGCAGCACTCCATGCCGACGACATCCCCGGCACTGTCGCCGACGCCATCCGCCACGTCGCTTCCCGGCTCGAGGCGGCCCGGCTCTACTTCGGCCACGGCACGGACAACGCGCTGGACGAGGCGGCCTGGCTGGTGTTCTCCGTCGCCGGGCTCGATCACGCGGATGCCGATGCCGCCTACGCCCGGCAACTGGACGAAGCCTGCCGGCGCAGGATTGCAGAAATCGCCACCCGCCGCATCGCCGAGCGCCGGCCGCTGGCCTACCTCCTGCAGGAAGCCTGGTTCGCCGGGCGGCCCTACTTCGTGGACGAGCGGGTGCTCGTCCCCCGCTCGCCGCTCGCCGAACCGATCCTGGAACGTTTCGTCCCCTGGGTCGATCCGGCGCGGGTGCGGCGCATCCTGGACCTCGGCACCGGCAGCGGGTGTATCGCCTGCGCGCTGGCGCATGCTTTTCCAGAAGCCCGGGTCGACGCCGTCGACGTTTCCGCCGAGGCGCTCGCGGTCGCCCGCCGCAACGTCGTCGAGCACGGTCTGACGGAGCGGGTCGAGATACGGCAGGGCGACCTGTTCGAGCCGGTGGCCGGCCGGCGCTACGATCTCATCGTCAGCAATCCGCCCTACGTGGATGCCGACGCGATGGCGGAGATGCCGGAAGAATACCGCCACGAGCCGGCGCTGGGTCTCGCGGCGGGGCAGGATGGCCTGGCATCGGCCCTGCCGATCCTGCATCATGCGGCGGCATACCTCGCTCCCGCCGGGGTGCTCGTCGTCGAGGTCGGGGAGAGCCGGGCGGCGCTGGAGCGGGCACGGCCTGACCTGCCTTTCGTCTGGCTCGAATTCGAACACGGCGGAGGCGGCGTCTTTCTCCTGAACGCGGCGGATCTGGAGCGCTCCGGCGCCGCAGCGACAACCTGAGCACGGCATGTCGGGAAATACATTCGGACGGCTATTCACGGTGACGACGTTCGGCGAGAGCCACGGGCCGGCGCTCGGGTGCGTGGTGGACGGATGTCCGCCGGGCATGGAACTCACGGAAGAAGACATCCAGCGCGACCTCGAACGTCGACGTCCCGGCAAGAGCCGGCACACGAGCCCGCGCCGCGAGCCGGATCGGGTGCGCATACTCTCCGGCACCTTCGAGGGCGTGACGACGGGGACGCCGATCGGACTGCTGGTCGAGAACGTCGATCAGAAATCGAAGGATTACTCGGAGATCCGCGACAAGTTCCGCCCCGGTCATGCCGATTACACCTACCATCACAAGTATGGCATCCGCGATTATCGGGGTGGCGGCCGGGCGTCGGCGCGTGAGACCACGATGCGGGTCGCTGCGGGCGCCATCGCCCGCAAATATCTGGCCGAGAGGCTCGGCGTGTCGATCCGCGGCTATGTCTCCCAGCTCGGTCCCCACGTGATCGAGCCGAAGGATCTCGACGCGGCCGAGGACAACCCCTTCTTCTGTCCCGACCCGGCGCGTGTGCCCGAGCTCGAGGCCTATATGGATGGGCTGCGCAAAGAGGGCAATTCCATCGGTGCGCGCGTGTCGGTGTGCGCCAGCGGCATGCCGGTGGGACTCGGGGAGCCGGTGTTCGACAAGCTCGAGGCCGATCTCGCGCACGGCCTGATGAGTATCAACGCGGTGAAAGGCGTGGAGTTCGGAGCGGGATTCGCGGTCGTGGAGCAGAAGGGCAGCGAACATCGGGACGAGATCGACGCCGGCGGCTTTCGCAGCAATCGCGCGGGCGGCACGCTGGGTGGCATCTCGAGCGGCCAGGACATCGTCGTCAGTATCGCCCTGAAACCCACCTCGAGTATCCGCATACCGGGCCAGACGGTCGACCGGAGTGGCGCCGAGACCGACATCGTCACCAAGGGCCGCCACGATCCCTGCGTGGGTCTGCGGGCCACGCCGATCGCCGAGGCGATGGTGGCACTCACGCTGATGGATCATTACCTGCGCCATCGCGGCCAGAACGCCGATGTGAGCCCGGCCGAACCCCCCGCTTGATGCAGGAAGGCCTGCAGGCCCGAGAATAAACAGCGGCAGGAGGGCCGGGGGCCGACGAATCATGGATCGGGCCTGCAGGCCCTCCCACATGACCAGGGAGCCACGTGAACCACAGGAGACAAGGGAATTCTCATGTCGAAAAATTATGACGTCGCCGTCGTCGGGGCCACCGGTCTCGTCGGGGAAACCATGATCGAGATACTGGAGAGCCGCGGATTCCCCGTCGGCCGGCTCCATCCGCTGGCAAGCGCCCGCTCTGCCGGCCGCACCGTCACCTTCCGTGGCGAGGAGGTGGACGTGGGTGATCTGGCGGAGTTCGATTTCTCGAAGGCGCAGATCGCGTTGTTCTCGGCCGGTGGTTCGGTCTCGGAGGTGCATGCGCCGAGAGCATGGGAGTCCGGCTGCGTCGTCGTGGACAATACGTCGTTCTTCCGCTACCAGGACGATATTCCGCTGGTCGTCTCGGAGGTCAATCCGCATGCGATCGCCGGCTACAGCACCCGCGGCATCATCGCGAACCCGAACTGTTCGACGATGCAGATGCTGGTGGCGCTGAAGCCGATCCACGACCGGGCTCGCATCCTGCGCATCAACGTGGCGACCTATCAGGCGGTCTCCGGCGCCGGACGCAGCGCCGTCGACAAGCTCGCCAAAGACTCGGCCGCCCTTCTGAGCGGTAATCCACCGGATGCCGAGGGACCGGACAAGCGCGTGGCCTTCAATGCCGTTCCGCATATCGACGTATTTCTCGATAACGGCTATACGAAAGAAGAGATGAAAATGGTGTGGGAGACGCGGAAGATCTTCGAGGACGACACCATTACCGTGAATCCCACGGCCGTCCGTGTCCCCGTGTTCTACGGGCATTCGGAGGCCGTGCATATCGAGACCGAGACCCGCCTGTCTGCCGACGAGGTGCGGGAGGTGCTGGCCGCCGCACCGGGCGTGAAAGTGATCGATGGTCACGAGACCGGCGCCTATCCGACGCCGGCCATCGAGGCCGCCGGGACGGACGAGGTCTTCGTCGGCCGCATCCGGGAGGATATCAGCCACCCCAACGGGATCGATCTCTGGGTGGTGTCCGACAACGTGCGTAAGGGCGCAGCACTGAACAGTGTGCAAATCGCTGAAATATTGGTCAAAAATTATTTATAGTTTATATTCGCTTATCGATTAATGTTAAACGGGCTCGTTAATCTGGATCGCGCCGGGTGGCCGCCTCGGGATCGCAGTCCGGGGATACGAGCCGGAGAAGGCAATATGCTGCGCAGACTCGCTGGCGCCACGCTCTTCCTGCTTCTCGCGTGGTCGGGAACGGTTCAGGCCCTCGGCCTCGGGGACATCAGGCTGCAGTCGGCACTGAATGAGCCGTTCCGGGCGGAGATCGATCTTCTTTCCGTCACCGACGAGGAACTGGGCGATCTGGAGATCAGACTCGCGCCAGTCGATACGTTCCGTCGCTACGGCATAGACCGGCCGTCCTTCCTCTCCGGTTTCCGTTTCGATGTACGCCCGTTGCCGGGCGACCGGGGCGTGGTCGTCGTGACCTCCACCGATCCGATACCCGAACCTTTCGTCACTTTCCTCGCCGAAGCCGTCTGGCCGCGGGGCCGTCTGCTGCGCGAATACACCGTGCTGCTGGATCCGCCGACTTTCGCCAGCGAGGAGCGTGCCCCGGCACCGGTGCGGGCGCCGGCGCCAGCGGTGAGCCGTAGCGCCGATACCGGCACCATCCGCCGGGAGCCGCAGCCGCAGCCGCAGCCGCGGCGCAGCGACGCGTCGCTGGAGGCCGGCGGGACATATCGCGTGCAGCGTAACGAGACCCTCTGGAGCATCGCGGAGCGGGTGCGTCCCGCGGGCAGCGGTCTCGCCATGAATCAGGTGATGATCGCGCTCTACGAGGCGAATCCCCAGGCATTCGACGGCAATATCAACATCCTCCGCGAAGGCGCCGTCCTGCAGATTCCCGCCGAGCAGGCCATGTACGGCATCAACCGCTCGGATGCCACGGCCGTAGTCAGCCGGCAGAACGAGGCCTGGCGCGGCGGCGAGTCCGACGCCGGACGCCTGCGCCTGGTTCCGCCGGATGAAGACACCGCGGCCGCCGCGTCGGTCGGCGGTACAGGGGGTGCAGACCGCACCGGTGGCGCGGATTCCGAGCGGGTCCGCAGTCTGGAGGAGGACGTCGCCGAGCGGGATCGACTGCTGGCCATCAAGGACCGGGAACTCGCCGAATTGCGCGAGCAACTCGCGGCCCGCGAGGCCGAGCAGGCGGCAGCGGCCGTGGCCGAAACGACGGCAGAGCCGGCGGATGCGGCGCCGGGCGTCGACCTGGAGACGGAGGGTGAGGCTGCCGGGGAAATATTCGCGGAACCGGAGACCGCCACGCCCGTCGCAGAGGAATCGGCGACACCCGGAGAGGAGTCGGTGCCGGAAGAGCCGGCGACGGCGGAACCCGCCAGGACACCGGCCGTGGTGACGACCGCTCGCGAACCGGAAAAGGGGCTGTTCGACAATACCTTGATATGGCTCGGTCTCGGCGTCCTGGCGATCGCCATCGCGTTGTTGTACGTGGTGCGCCGTCGCCGCCAGCAGGCGGAGGAGGAGGAGGCCGGGGACTGGCAGGCCCTCGAAGAGGATCTGCACGACGAAGAGGATCGGTCGGCCACCGAACGTCTCCATGCGCTGGAGGGCGAGGCCGAACCCGTGCTGGTCGTCGAGAAGGAAGGCGATTTCGAGTACGGGGATTACGCGGGTGCCGCGGCGGGACTCACCGCCGCCTCGCTGACAGCGGCGGACGCCGCGCTGGCCGAGACGGAAGCAGACGCGGAGGCAGAAGCGGAACCCGAGGCGGCGGCTGCGGCTGCCGAGCACGAGACCCGTGCCGGAGACCAATCGCTCGACGACACCTTCAGCAGCGAGACCGCGCTGGATCTGGATCAGAGCGATCCCTTGGCCGAAGCCGACTTTCACATGGCCTACGGTCTGTACGACCAGGCGGCGGATCTCGTTCGCGGCGCCATCGCGGAAGAGCCGGAGCGCACGGATCTGCGCGCGAAACTCGCCGAGGTCTATTTCGTCTGGGGGAACAGGGACGCATTCGTCGATGCCGCCGAGAATCTGCATGAGGCGCTGGCTGGCGAGAAGGACGCGGATTGGGATCGGATCGTCATCATGGGGCGCCAGATCGCCCCGGAACACGGGCTCTTCGCGGGCGCCGTGGCCGGTGACGCCGGTGGCGTCGACCTGACCTTCGAGGAGGGCGGCGGCGCCGGCCGTCTCGACGTGGACCTCGGTGGTGACGAAGCGGGCGATCTCGACCTCGTACTGGGCGACGGGGGGGAGGATGTCGAGGCCGACCTCACCGATACCGATGGCGCGCTGGATTTCGACCTCGATGAGTCCGGCGAATGGACGCGTCCCGCAGGGAGCGCCGAGGAACCGGACGAGGCTGGCGGAGAAGGCACGCAGACATTCGCCGTCGGCAATCGGTTCGCCGCCGATGAGTTGAGCGAAGACGCGCCGACCGTCGAGACCCCGTGGGAGACGGACACCGAGGAAGCGCCCACGGTCGAGACGCCGCTCGACGAAGACACGCGCGAATCGCGGGTGATCGAATCGGCATTCGACGACGTAGACGAGACGCTGGAAGACGCCGTCACCCAGGAAGCCCCGACGATGGAGACCTGGGCGGCGGATCGCGCGGACGAGACACGGGAACTGCCGTCGACGGACGACGAAGCGGAATTGGCGCGCGGCGAGCATACCGCCGAGATCGATCTGGATGACCTGGGGCTCGATCTGGATGATCTCGCGCAGTCCGGGGAGCAGGCAGCGGACCTGGCTGGGTTGGAGGATCTGGGCGAAGAGGGTGCGGAGGGGGAACCGGCCGAGCGCGCCGACGACACCGGCCTCTTCTCGGCCGAAGAAGTGACGATGCTCGCGCCCGGAGGGGCTGCGGCCGATGAGCCGATCGGCGAAGAGGACGAGACCACGATTGCATCGCCCGACGAGGACGATTCGGCGGATACCCTCGTGGCGGAGGAAGACGATCGGGATCGCTTGCGCGACGGAGATGCCGAGATCGATTTCGACCTCGATGATCTCGCCGCCGTGATCGAAGACAGCGAGCTGGGAGATCTCGATGCGGCTGGCGACGAGACGGCCGAGCCGCCAGCGGCGGACGAAAGCGGCCGGTTCAGCGCGGAGGTCTTTTCGGACGAGGAGGCCGAGTCCTTCCTCGACCTGGACGTGGGTGACGTCACCGTCATCGAGGAACCGGCCGTCGCCGAACCGGCGGGTGAAGAAGAAGCGTGGGGCCGGACGCAGACGGAGGTCGGTACCAAACTCGATCTCGCGCGGGCGTACGTGGACATGGGCGATCCCGACGGGGCCCGGAGCATCCTCGAGGAGGTGCTGGAGGAAGGCGACGACGGGCAGCGGCAGGAAGCCAACCGCATGCTGGAGGCACTGGCCGGCTGATCGTGATGCCCGCCGGTGCGGCCACCGAGCCGGCCTGCTGTCCGGACGCATGAACAAGCGCCATCCGCAGCGCATCGCCATGGGCGTCGAATACGACGGCACCGGCTTCCAGGGCTGGCAAAGGCAGTCCCATGGGCGGGCTATCCAGAACGCCTTCGAAGCCGCTCTGTCGACCGTCGCCGACGCCCCGTTGGAGGTCGTCTGTGCCGGTCGTACGGACTCCGGCGTACATGCCACCGGCCAGGTCATCCACTTCGAGCCACCGGTCGAGCGTCCGCTACGGAGCTGGCTGCTCGGAACCAACAGCAACCTGCCGCGGGACGTCAGCGTAAACTGGGCCCGGCAGGTCGCCGGCGATTTCCACGCGCGCTACAGCGCCGTGTCCCGGAGTTACCGCTACTCGATCCTCAATCGGCCCGTGCGCTCGGCGCTGCATCGGCACCGTGCCTGCTGGGTGCATCGACCGCTGGACGAGGCCCGGATGCAGTCTGCTGCCGCAAAGCTCGTCGGTGAGCACGATTTCTCGGCTTTCCGCGCCGCAGGCTGCCAGTCCCGTTCGCCGATCCGCAACGTGACCTTTCTCAGCGTGACGCGGCGCGGCGAGTGGATCGCGATCGACATCCGGGCAAACGCCTTCCTGCAGCACATGGTGCGTAACATTGCGGGCCTCCTGATCACGATCGGTAACGGCGAGCGGGAACCGGACTGGGCGGCACAGATACTGGAGGGTCGCGATCGTACGCGCAGTGCATTCGCGGCCCCCGCCGCAGGCCTGACCCTGATCGCCGTCGATTACCCGGCGCATTTCGGCTTGCCGGACGGGCGCGACTACGCTCGACTGCCGGCAGACCTGCCGGACGTCTGACAGCAGTGCGCCCAGCGGGTATCATCGCCGCATGAGCTGGTTCTCCAAGATCATGCCCTCGCGTATCAGCACCGAGCGGCGCACGCGGTCGGTGCCGGAGGGCATCTGGATCAAATGCTCCGCGTGCGACGCTCAGCTTTACCGTGCCGAAGTCGAACGTAACCTCCAGGTTTGTCCGAAGTGCGACTATCACATGCGTATCGGTGCCAGGGAGCGGCTGGAATCTTTCCTGGACGAGGATTCCATCAACGAACTGGACCAGGACATCCAGCCCCGCGATCCACTGAAGTTCAAGGACAGCAAGCGCTACCGCGACCGACTGTCCCAGGCCCAGAAACAGACGGGCGAAAACGATGCCATGGTGACGGCGACGGGTACGCTCTATTCGCGGCCTGTCGTCTGCTCGGCTTTCGAGTTCCGGTTCATGGGTGGTTCGATGGGGTCGGTCGTGGGCGAGCGCTTCGCGCGTGCTGCGGACCACGCCCGGGAGACCAGTATGCCGTTCGTCAATTTCTCGGCGAGCGGGGGTGCCCGTATGCAGGAAGCGTTGTTCTCTCTCATGCAGATGGCGAAGACGAGCGCGGCGCTCGCCGCATTGGCGCGGGCCAGGGTGCCGTTCATCTCCGTGCTGACCGATCCGACGACCGGCGGCGTCTCGGCCAGCCTCGCCATGCTGGGCGATATCAATATCGCGGAACCGAGGGCACTGATCGGTTTCGCCGGTCCGCGTGTCATCGAACAGACCGTCCGCCAGAAACTGCCGGAGGGATTCCAGCGCAGCGAATTCCTGCTCGAGCACGGCGCGCTCGACATGATCGTCGATCGTCGTGAGATGCGTGACACGATCGCCGACCTCATTGCCATGCTGGAGCGTCGCCCCCCGCCAGAGTCGGACTGACGGCGGCTCACCATGAGCGCTCCGCGGCGCGATCTCGCGACCCTCGGGGACTGGCTGGAGTGGCAGTCCACCCTGAATGCCGCCGAGATCGAACTCGGCCTGGCGCGTGTCGGGCGGGTCCATGCCGCCCTCGCGCTGACGAGGCCGCCGCTGGTGGTCACCGTCGGCGGCACCAACGGGAAAGGCTCGGCGATCGCCCTGCTCGAACGACTCTCACGGGCGGCCGGGCGCCGTCCCGGCGTCTATACCTCGCCCCATCTCCTTCGCTACAACGAGCGTATCCGCGTGGATGGCCGCGAGGCGACCGACGAGGAGATCGTGGCGGCCTTCCGTCGCGTGGAGTCGGCCCGTCAGGGTGTCCCGCTCACCTATTTCGAGTACGGGACGCTGGCCGCGCTCGCTGCCTTCGAGGCGGCGCGAGTGGATTGCCTGCTGCTGGAAGTCGGCCTCGGGGGGCGGCTGGACGCGACCAACATCGTGGATGCGGATGGCGTCATCATCACGAGTGTCTCGCTGGACCACGAAGAGTGGCTCGGCGGTGACCTGGAGTCCATCGGCCGGGAGAAGGCGGGCATCATGCGACACGGTCGGCCGGCCGTGTTCGGGGGCGAGAATCCGCCGGCGAGTGTCGAGGCGACCGCGGCCGAGATCGGTGCGGAACTGTTCCTGCCGGGTCGGGATTTCCGGACGGTGCGGCACGATGGACGCTGGGACTGGCGCGGGCGCCGGACGGATCTGGCCGATCTGCCCCTGCCCGCCGTGGGAGGGCCGGAGCAATTGCAGAATGCGGCGGCCGTATTCGCTCTGCTGGAGGCGCTGGATCTCGCGCAATGGCTGCGCAGGGAGGCGGTCGTGACGGCGCTCGGGCAGCCCGGGCCGCCCGGGCGGCAGCAGCGGGTGTACGCGGGTGCCGACTGGTGGCTGGACGTGGCCCACAACGGCGCGGCGGCGCGTTCGCTCGCGAACGCGCTTGCCGCCGAGCCGGCGACGGGTACGACTTTCGCCATCGTGGGTCTGCTGGCGGACAAGGATGCCGCGGAGTTCGCCGAAGCGCTGGATGGGCTCGTCGACGAGTGGGTCGCCGTGCCCCTGGCGACTTCCCGCGGGACGCCCGTCGAGACGCTCGCCGCCGCGCTGGCCAACGCGACAGGCCGGCCCTGCCGTATCGAGTCTTCGATCGCATCGGCGGTCGACACCGTACGCGGGCTCGCGGGCGAGAACGACCGGGTGATCGCCGCCGGCTCCTTCTATCTGGTCGGGCCGGTCATGGAGGCGCTTGGCCTGGCCGCGTCGTGACTGCCGACCTGTCGGCCTTTTGCCGCGCGCGCTTTATTCCTATACTGCGCGCTCTCCCCGTCTCGCCCTTATTGCTCCCGGAACACGATGGACCGATCGACAAAAGAGCGCCTCATCGGAGCGATCGTGCTCGTCGCCGTCGCGTGGCTGGTCATCCCGGTCTTCCTCGACGGCCCTGAAGGCCCGCAGGAGTACGTGCGGCAGAGCGTCGATCTGCCGGGGCAGGAAGGCCAGCCCATGCGCACCAAGACGATCGTGCTGAATCCGCCTGCCGACGCGGACGGCTCCGGGCCGGCCAGGGTCACGGATCCTGCACCGGCCAGCCGCAAGCTGCCGGCGCCACGGCCGCAACGGACCGCGCCGTCGGCAGGGACGGAAAAGGCCGCTGCCGAGCCGGCCTCGCGCCAGGAGCCGAAGCCGGCGCCGGTGACCGCCGAGTCGAGACCGTCGGCCGATGCGGCTACGCGCGGGGGAACCGCCTCGGAGCCGCCGACGGAGGCTTCAGCGGGTAACACCGACCGGGCGGCCGGTCGCGGCCTCTGGGCGGTACAGCTCGGCAGCTTCTCGAGCCAGGAAAACGCGGAGCGCCTCGCCAGTGATCTTCGCAAGCAGGGTTTCGCGGCGTTCCTCAGTCGCGTCCAGGATGGGGACCGGCGACTGCACCGGGTCCGGGTCGGGCCGCAGGGCAGTCGGGACGAGGCTGCGGATGTGGCCGCGAAACTGGCCGCGGCCGGTCACCGGGGCCAGGTGGTTTCCCATCCCTGAGTCAGCGCCGGTGTTTGCTAGACTGTGCGCGGACCGATAGAGCGGTGACCTTGACCCCGCGCCACCGCAGCGGATAGAGCCTATGGCCTCCATCGCAGATATCGCCATCGTCCTCATCGTCCTGATATCGATGGTCGTCGGCATCGTCCGGGGGTTCTTTCGTGAAGTGATCTCCCTCGTCTCACTGGTGGCTGCAATCTGGGCCGCGTTCCGGCTGGCACCCCTCGGTGCCGATCTGGTCGGCAGCGTCGCGGGAGACTGGATCTCCTCGCAGGCTCTCCAGGCCTGGATCGGTCGGGGCCTGATCTTTATCGCGGTGCTCCTTATCGGTGGTCTCGTCGGTTATCTGATAACCCGTCTCCTGCATGCAGGCGGTCTGTCCGGGACGGATCGCTTCCTCGGCATGGGCTTCGGGTTCGCCCGGGGCGCGCTACTGACCGGTGTACTCGCCCTGGCCGGCAACTACCTGGGATTTGCCCAGGACGGCTGGTGGACCGAGTCGCGTCTGCTACCCTACGCGGAGCAGATCGGCGCGCATATTCAGGCGCTCGCGCCCCGCGCTCTCGAGGCGATCGACGACGTCGGTATACCGGGCGGTGCGGAGCAGTCGCCGGACCGGTCGCGTATCTGAAGAGTCCCGGAGAACAGGATGTGTGGTGTAGTCGGCATCGCGGGCACCAGCCCGGTCAATCAGGCGATCTATGACGCGCTGACGGTGCTGCAGCACCGAGGGCAGGACGCCGCCGGGATCGTGACCTGGGACGGCAACCGGTTGCACGTGCGCAAGAGTAACGGTCTCGTGCGTGACGTGTTTCAGCAGCGTCACATGCTGCGCCTCAAAGGCAATATCGGTATCGGCCACGTGCGGTATCCAACGGCGGGATGCTCCAGTTCGTTCGAAGCCCAGCCCTTTTACGTCAATTCTCCGTACGGGATCTGTCTCGGCCACAATGGAAATCTGACCAATGCCGGGGAATTGTCCGAGCTGCTCCGACGCGAAGACCGCCGCCACCTGAACACGGGTTCGGATTCCGAAGTCCTGTTGAACGTCTTCGCCCACGAGCTGCATCAGCGTACGGATGGCGGGCTGACGCCGGACACCGTTTTCGAATCGGTCGCCGCGGTGCACGAGCGCTGCCGGGGCGGCTACGCGGTCGTGGCTCTCATCATCGGCGAGGGCATGCTCGCTTTCCGGGACCCCTACGGCATCCGTCCCCTCGTGCTCGGGAGTCGCGAGACACCGCTGGGTGTCGAATACATGGTCGCCTCGGAAAGCGTTGCGCTCGATGCGCTCGGTTTCCGTCTGCTGCGGGACATACTCCCCGGCGAGGCCGTGTTCGTGGACAGGTCGGGGCGCCTGCACATGCGTCTCTGCGCCGCGCGCCGCGCCTATGCGCCCTGCATCTTCGAGTACGTCTACTTCGCGCGGCCGGACTCGATCATCGACGAACTCAGCGTCTACAAGACCCGGCTGCGGATGGGCGAGACTCTCGCCGCCCGGATTCTCGAGCGCTGGCCGGATCACGATATCGACGTGGTCATACCGATCCCGGACACGAGCCGCACTGCGGCAGTCCAGGTCGCACACAATCTTGGGGTGAAGTATCGGGAAGGCTTCATCAAGAACCGCTATATCGGCCGCACCTTCATCATGCCCGGTCAGGCGCAACGGGAGCGATCCGTACGCCGCAAGCTAAACGCCATCGATCTCGAGTTCCGCGGCAAGAACGTGCTGCTCGTGGACGACTCGATCGTCCGTGGCACGACCTCCGAGCAGATCATCCGGATGGCACGCGAGGCAGGTGCGCGCAAGGTCTGTTTCGCTTCGGCGGCACCCCCGGTCCGTTATCCGAACGTCTACGGCATCGACATGCCGGCGGCGACCGAGCTGGTCGCCCACAACCGGAGCGAGGAGGAGGTGGAAGCCCTGATCGGTGCGGACCGGCTCTTCTACCAGCGCCTCGACGACCTCGTCCGGGCCGTCCAGCACGACGATGCGCACGTGCATCAGTTCGATACGTCGTGCTTCTCCGGCGAATACGTCACCGGCGACATTACCGAGGAATACCTGAAGCAGCTGGAGAATGCCCGCTCCGACGAGGCGAAGCAGCTCTTCCTCGGTCTGGAAGGGCCCGGCGGTCTGCCGCTGGCCGCCGACGGCGGCGCGGATGCGGCCGAAGACGGCGATGCGGCCATGACCATGGTCTGAGGTTGCGGCGGGGTTCCCGGGGATGAGCCACAGGTTCATGATCATCGATGGCCATCCGGAATTTCGCACGCTGCTGATGCATCACATCACGACCGTCTGGCACGATGCCGTCATCAGCCAATACGATCCCCACGTCTCGGGCGCACTACCGGACACGTTCGGTGGAGCGGATCAGGACCTCATCCTCATCGGGCATCGGCTGGGCAGCATGGACGGGCTCGAGGCGCTGAAGGTCTGGTGCCGCGGCCCGTCGTTTCCACCGGCGATCTTCTTCACCGCGACCCGCGACCCCGCCGCCGGCGCGCGGGCGCTGCAATACGGAGCGCATACGTTTTTCCACAAGTCGGAAATCGGTCATGCGGCCCTCATCGGGGCGATCCGAAAAGCACTCGGTGCGCGCCGGAGCCTCGCGTCGACGGACAGTCTGTTCTTCGGGGAAGCTGGTCGCTCCCGCCCCGGCGCTCGCGGCTACCGTCTGAAGCGGCGCCTGGCTGCCGGTGACGGTTCCTCGGTGTATCTCACTGAACACGAATCGACCGGTCGCGAGGTAGTGTTGAAGATCCTGCGGGAAGTGCCGGACGCGATCGACGACGATAGTGACGCGCTCAGCCGTTTCCTCCGCGAGTTCGAGGTGATTGCGGAACTGGACAATCCGAATATCGTGCGCATCGATGATCTCGGCATCGGCGATGATCACGCTTACATCGCCATGGAATATTTCCCGGGCGGTGATCTGCGAGGACGCATCCAGGCCGGGATGGGCGCGGAAGAGGCGCTCGACGTCCTGAACCAGATCGCCGGGGCGCTGAAGGCCATCCATTCAGTGGGCATACTGCACCGGGACCTGAAGCCGGCGAATATCATGCTGCGCGAAGACGGCAGCATCGCGCTCATCGACTTCGGGCTGGCGAAGCGGGCGCGTCTGGAGGCAGAGGTGACGGGGGAGGGCGAGATCTTCGGTACCCCGTATTACATGAGCCCGGAACAGGGTCACGGGCGGCTGGCGGACCAGCGCTCCGATCTCTACAGTCTCGGCGTGATCCTCTACGAGATGCTGACCCGCGAGAAACCGTTCGTCGCCGACTCGGCGATGGGCATCATCTACCGGCACGGTCACGCCCCGATCCCGCGTCTTCCGGCACCGGTCGACTGGCTGCAGCCGCTGCTGGATGGTTTGCTGGCGAAGGATCCGGCCGACCGTTTCCAGAACGCGGACGAGGTGCTGTCATGGCGCCGGTGACCGTCCCCGCGGCGATCCGTGATTTTCTGGGAGCGGCGACGCCGACGGACTGGGTGGAGGCGGCGGCGAATGGTCTCGACGTCATCCTCATCGATCACGCCAACTGCGAATTGAAAGCGGCGTCAACGGCGATGAACCTGATCTACCGCTATCCGGAACGTACGGACATCGGCTGGCAAATGTCTCGTCTGGCCAGGGAAGAGTTGCGCCACTACGAGCAGGTTCAGCGGCTGATGGGGGCCGTAGGTGTCCGCCCGCGGCCGCTGAGTGCGTCGCGCTATGCGGCGGGACTGCGTGCGGCAGCGCGGAAGAGGGACCCGGACCGACTCACCGACCTGCTGCTGATCGGCGCCCTGATCGAGGCACGTTCCTGCGAGCGCTTCGCCCTGCTGGCACCCGCGCTGCACGGGCGCATCGCCGACCTCTATGCGGGGCTGCTGGCGTCAGAGGCGCGGCATTTCGAGAACTACCTCGCCCTCGCCGAAGCCGGCAGTGATCCGGACGTGTTGCAGGAACGGTTGGCCGCGCTGCGGACGACGGAGAACGATCTCGTGACGTCGCCCGACTGCGATCTGCGGTTCCACAGCGGTCCGCCCGCCTACAGGACCCGCCAGCGGTAGTCGAAGCCGGTCTCCGGCTCCCACCGGAGCACCGTGCCCTGCTCGTACCAGTCACCGAGTACGATGCGTGTCGCCGGCTGGTCGTCAAGCGTGAACTCGTGGACGGCGGGACGGTGAGTATGCCCGTGCACCAGGGTCGTGACGCCGGCCTCCCGCATCGCTGCGGCCACGGCCTCGGCGTTCACGTCCATGATGTCCTCTGCCTTGTCCACCATCGCGGCCCGGCTCTCCTCGCGCGCGCGACCCGCCAGCGCCCGCCGTTGCTCTAGGGGCATCGCCAGCACCTGACGTTGCCAGGTCGGATCCCGGCTCTGGCGCCGGAAGGCCTGGTATTCGACGTCGTCGGTGCACCAGGCGTCGCCATGGCTCAGCAGTACCGGCGTGCCGTACATGTCGTGGACCACGGGATCCGCGAGCAGCGCGAAGCCGGTACGTTCGGCGAATGCCTCGCCGATCAGGAAATCCCTGTTGCCGTGCATGAAATAGCCGGCGACCCCGGCATCCGTCAGCTCCCGCATGGCCTGCTGCACCGCGAGATTGTGAGGATCCGGGTCGTCGTCCCCGATCCAGGCTTCGAATAGGTCACCCAGTACGTACAGCGCCTGGGCCCCCATCGCCTCCTCGCGCAGGAACGCATGGAAGCGCTCCGTGATGTCCGGGCGCGCGGCCTGCAGGTGCAGATCGGAGATGAAGAGCTTCGTCATGTCGGGGGAGCGGCCGCTATTCGGGTGGCGTGTAGCCGGCGGGATGGTAGGTCATGTCTTCGATGATAACGGGCAGGGTCGGCACCTCGCTCGGGAACGGTCCGCCCGGACCGGTCGGCAGCGTGCCGATCGCATCCACCACGTCCATCCCGTAGATCACCGAGCCGAAAACGGCGTAACCCCACCGTTCGGGCTGAGGATCCAGTTTCTGGTTGTCCACCAGGTTGACGAAGAACTGGGTATTGGCGGAATGCGGATCGTTGGTGCGGGCCATCGCGACCGTGCCGCGCTCGTTGCTGAGGCCGTTCCCCGACTCGTTCGGAATGGTGGCGTCCGGCTCCTTCCCCTCGTACCTCGCGTTGAAGCCGCCGCCCTGGATCACGAATCCGGGCACGATGCGGTGAAAGACGAGTCCCTTGTAGAAGCCCGACTCCACGAGGGAAAGGAAATGGGCGACGGTGAGCGGGGCCCGCTTGCCGTTCAGCTCCAGGACGAAGGTGCCTTCGCTGGTGCGGACCTCCACCTGGGGATAGGATGGAACATCGGCAGTCCAGGCACCCGGGGCCGCGACGGCGCATGCCAGAGACGCCAACAGGATAAGCAACGGTCTCATCGCTCTTTTCCTCCGTCTGGTCAGTGATCGGCGGCCTCTGCGGCCGCGAGCGTGTTGTAGATCAGCATCGCCACGGTCATGGGTCCGACGCCGCCGGGGACGGGCGTGATCCAGGCGGCGCGCTCGCGGGCGACCGCAAAATCGACGTCGCCGACGAGCCGGCCGTCTTCCTGCCGGTTGATGCCGACGTCGATCACGATGGATCCCTCGGGTACCCACTCCCCCGGGATCAGGCCCGGCTTGCCGACGGCGACGACCAGGATCTCGGCGCGCTCCACGTGTTGTCGCAGATTACGGGTGAAGCGGTGACACACGGTCACCGTCGAGCCGACCAGCAGGAATTCCAGGCAGAGCGGCCGGCCGACGTGGTTGGATGCCCCGACGATGACCACGTGCCGTCCTTTCGGATCGACGCCGATTCGTCCCAGCAGCGTGATGATGCCGAAAGGCGTGCAGGGCCTGAGTGTCGGGATGCGCTGGGCGAGCCGCCCGACGGTGTAAGGATGGAATCCGTCCACATCCTTTGAAGGGTCGATGCGTTCGATGACCTTCACGGCGTCTATCTGGTGCGGGAGAGGCAGCTGGACGAGGATCCCGTTGACGCTGGCGTCGGCATTCAGCTCGTCGATCAGTTCGAGGAGTGCCGCCTCGGTCGTCGTGGCGGGAAGATCGAAGTCCACCGAGCGCATCCCCGCGGCGTCGCACGCCTTGCGCTTGTTGCGGACATAGATCTGGGAGGCGGCATCGTGACCGACGAGGATCATGGCGAGAGCGGGCTGGGGCTTGCCGCGGGCCGCCCGTTTCTCCACCCGCTGCCTGACCTCTTCGCGGATGTCCTCCGCGATGCCCTTGCCGTCGATGATCCGTCCCGCCATGCCGCGCAGTTTACCGTCTGGCGGAAGGTGGCGGGCGGGGAATTTCCGGATGCCGTCCGGGTCCGCGAAATTGACGGCTCTCGCGAGCGGCACGTATGATCGCGATGCCTCCGGGCGGGGGTATCGTATTCGCGACGGGGCATGGCGCAGTCTGGTAGCGCATCTGCTTTGGGAGCAGAGGGTCGGCGGTTCGAATCCGTCTGCCCCGACCAATCCGGCGGCAACGGGCGCCTGTAGCTCAACCGGATAGAGCATCGGCCTTCTAAGCCGAGGGTTGCAGGTTCGAGTCCTGCCGGGCGCGCCAACTCCCTGATACCGGGTTATAATGCCCGGCCTGAAAACAATGGTGGACGTAGCTCAGATGGTAGAGCCCCGGGTTGTGATCCCGGTCGTCGTGGGTTCGAGTCCCATCGTCCACCCCAGTTCTCCCGCCGGGTGCGGTCGCGCCCCTTCCGTGTGGCGAGAACCGGCGTTCAGCGATTGCCGGCAGTCTGGTCATGATCGGACGCGGCGCAGACGACAGGGCCGTTAGCTCAATTGGCAGAGCAGTGGACTCTTAATCCATTGGTTGTAGGTTCGATTCCTACACGGCCCACCAATTCCCCCCGATTCGATACCCTCGATTGACCCCGATCGCCGCGCAGGAGGGCCTTCACGCCCGAGCCAGCAGCGGCATCGGGCCCGAAGGCCCTCCTACACCCGCTGCCTTCCCTGCGTTACAATTACCTGTTCGGTGAGCGCGCTCCCGAGACCGAGCGAAAGTGGCGGAATTGGTAGACGCGCAGGATTTAGGTTCCTGTGGGGCAACCCGTGAGAGTTCGAGTCTCTCCTTTCGCACCACCCGGTCGCGGGGCCGCGCCCTTTTTTTCGCGAATTCATTAAGTTAAGACGGATGTCCGAGAACATGATGGTTTCAGTGGAGGCCACCGGTAACCTGGAGCGGCGCATGCGCGTCGAGGTGCCGGCTGAGCGTATCAGCAAGGAAATTGAGAACCGGCTGCGCCGCGTCGGGCGCACCGCGAAGATCAAAGGCTTTCGCCCGGGCAAGGTGCCGGAGAAGGTCATCCGGCAGCGCTACGGGGATCAGGTGCGCCAGGAAGTGCTATCGGAGATGCTGCAGACCAGCTACTCGGAGGCGCTGCAGCGCGAGCAGCTGGTGCCTGCCGGCGGCCCCCGGATCGAGCCGGAGAAAGTCGGCGACGATGACGGGCTGGCCTACACGGCGACCTTCGAGGTCTACCCGGAGGTCCAGCTGAAGGACCTGGACGACATCGCTCTCTCGCGTCCGGTCGTAGAGATTACCGAGGCGGACGTCGACGACATGCTCGAGAATCTGCGCCGGCAGAAGGCGGAGTGGGAGTCCGTCGAGCGCGCCGCCGGGGAGGGCGACAGGGTGATCGTCGATTTCCAGGGCTCCGTGAAAGGGGAACCGATCGAGAATGGCAAAGGCGAGAAGATCCCGGTCGTGCTCGGTGAGGGTCGCATGATCGAGGATTTCGAGAAGGCGCTGACGGGCGTCTCCGCAGGTGACGAGAAGACCTTCAAGGTGAAGTATCCGAAAGACTATCCCGCCGAGGAACTGGCCGGGAAGAAAGCGGAGTTCAGTGCCGTCGTGCACGTCGTGGAGGCGGAGAAGCTGCCGCCCCTCGATGAGGAACTCGCGAAGGCCTACGGCGTCGAAGAAGGTGGTATCGAACAGCTCCGCAAGGACGTAGAGGCCAATATGCGCCAGGAGCTGGAGGGTCGCATCAAGGCCGACCTGAAGGAGCAGGTGCTGGAAGGTCTGCTGGCCCGGAATCCGCTGGAAGTGCCGGACGCCCTGGTGCAGCAGGAGTGTCAGTCGCTGCAGCGCGATGCCATGCAGCGTATGGGAGTCGAGGACCCCGAGCAGGCGCCGGCGCTGGAGAATTTCCGGGAGATGGCTGAGCGCCGGGTCCGCCTGGGGCTGCTGATGCAGGAGCTGATCAGTGCGAAGGACATCCGCCTCGACCAGGATCGCCTGCGGGCCAGGGTCGAGGAGATGTTTGCCGATTACGATCAGTCCGAGCAGCTGGTCTCCGCGTATCTCGGTAACCAGGACTTCCTGTCCCGGCTGGGGCCGGTCGTGCTGGAGGAGCAGGCGGTTGACTGGCTGATAGGTAACGGCCGGGTCGAGGAAAAGCAGGTAGCCTTCAACGACTACATGCAGGCTCCCTGAACGGACGATGGTAAGAGCGGCTGTAGTAGCGACTTCAGCCGCGACCCTCCACACCACCAGATGCCACGAAACCGACCGGTACCCACACACGAATCGCAATTCAAAGGCAAGGAATCTATGAAAGAGACAGCACTGAATCTGGTGCCGATGGTGGTGGAACAGACGGCACGAGGCGAGCGAGCCTATGACATCTTCTCGCGCCTGCTGAAGGAACGCGTCGTGTTCGCCGTCGGCCCCGTCGAGGACGGAATGGCGAATCTGATCGTGGCCCAGCTCCTGTTCCTGGAGTCCGAGAATCCGGACAAGGACATACATCTCTACATCAACTCACCGGGCGGTGCGGTCACCGCCGGCCTGTCGATCTACGACACGATGCAATTCGTCAAGTGCGATGTCAGCACGATCTGCGTCGGACAGGCCGCCAGCATGGGTGCGCTGCTGCTCGCGGGGGGTGCGGCCGAGAAGCGGTTCGCGCTGCCCCACTCGCGCATCATGGTCCATCAGCCGAGTGCCGGCTTCCAGGGACAGGCCACGGACATCGACATCCATGCACGTGAGATCCTGGAGATGAAGCGCCGCCTGAACCACATCCTTGCCCACCATACGAAGCAGACGGTGGAGAAGATCGAGCAGGATACGGAGCGCGACAACTTCATGAGCAGCCAGGCGGCGGTTGATTACGGCATCATCGACACCGTGCTGGAGCGGCGCACGGAGATGGCCGAACCGGGCGCTGCCAGGGGCGGTAACAAGGGCGGTAAGAAGGACGGTAAATAGCCGCGGGTTATATGCGCGCGAAGCGAGACATTCGTCTTTGCACGCCCGTACTTGCGCATGTTATATAAACTGTGTCAGACGTGGCGGTGCGCCCGCTGAAAACGTGGCCCGGAAGGAATTGGTATGAGTGACGACACCCGCGGTAAGAATGAAGACGGTAAGCTCCTTTACTGTTCGTTCTGCGGCAAGAGCCAGCACGAAGTGCGCAAGCTTATCGCCGGTCCGTCGGTCTTCATCTGCGACGAATGCGTCGAGCTCTGCAACGACATCATCCGCGAGGAACTCGAGGAGCACGCCGATCAGGGCCGTCCCAAACTGCCCAAGCCCCACGAGATCAAGGCGGTCCTGGACGAGTACGTCATCGGACAACAGCGCGCCAAGAAGGTCCTGTCGGTCGCCGTCTACAATCATTACAAGCGCCTCGAGAACAAAGGCGAGCGCGGCAAGGGCGGCAAGGACGAGATCGAACTCGCCAAGTCGAATATCCTGCTGATCGGGCCCACGGGCTGTGGCAAGACGCTGCTCGCCGAGACCCTGGCCCGGCTGCTGAACGTGCCGTTCACGATCGCGGATGCGACGACTCTCACCGAGGCGGGCTACGTCGGCGAGGACGTCGAGAACATCATCCAGAAGTTGCTCCAGAAGTGCGACTACGACGTGGACAAGGCCCAGACGGGTATCGTCTATATCGACGAGATCGACAAGATCTCGCGCAAGTCGGACAACCCGTCTATCACGCGGGACGTCTCCGGCGAAGGCGTCCAGCAGGCTCTCCTGAAGCTGATCGAGGGTACGGTCGCTTCGGTACCGCCCCAGGGCGGTCGCAAGCACCCGCAGCAGGAATTTCTGCAGGTGGACACGGGCAATATCCTGTTCATCTGCGGCGGTGCCTTCGCGGGGCTCGAGAAGATCATCCAGAACCGCTCGGCGAAGAGCGGGATCGGCTTCGTGGCGGATGTGAAGAGCATCGAGGACGTCACGAACGTCGGTGAGGTCCTTCACGACGTCGAGCCCGAGGACCTCATCAAGTACGGGCTCATCCCCGAGTTCGTCGGCCGCCTGCCGGTCGTCGCGACCCTGGAGGAGCTCGACGAGGACGCGCTGGTCACGATCCTGGTCGAGCCGCGCAACGCACTCACCAAGCAGTACCACCGTCTCTTCGACATGGAGAACGTGGAGCTGGAATTCCGCGACGACGCCCTGCGTGCCGTCGCCCGCAAGGCCATGCAGCGTAAGACGGGGGCACGCGGTCTGCGGACCATCCTGGAGAACGTGCTGCTCGACACGATGTACGAGCTGCCATCGGCCAGCAATGCGCGGAAAGTCGTCGTGGACGAGGCGGTAGTCACCGGTGAGACGAAGCCCTACGTCATCTACGAGACCGAAGAGGTGGCGCCGGTCGCGCTCGAAGACGAGCACCGGCCGACGGGGTCGGACCGGCCCTGACAGCGCGCCGCGCTCGGCCGGACACGCGGTCGTCGTGGCCGCGTCCAGAAAGCCTCGCCCGGCGCCGCGGGAAAGGCGGCCTTGATCGGTCGCACCGCGGCCCCATATCCCGTGTGAATCCGGGTATCCTGTAACCGGGAACATCTTCTCTCTTCCGGACTCCGGGAGATCAATAGTCACGAGGTCAGTTCAGTGCCCAACGAAGAGCTTACGAAGACGGAAATCGGCCGTGAGCGCCGCGGTGTCCCCGTGCTGCCGCTCCGCGACGTCGTGGTGTACCCGCACATGGTGATACCGCTGTTCGTCGGTCGCGAGAAATCCAAGGTGGCCCTGGATCTGGCCATGGAAGAGACGAAGCAGATCCTCCTGGTGGCCCAGCGCGAGGCCGAGACGGACGAGCCTGCGGCCCGTGATCTCTACGACATCGGCACGGTCGCCACGATCCTGCAGCTGCTGAAGATGCCCGACGGCACGGTGAAAGTGCTGGTGGAAGGCGGCGAACGCGCCCACATCGATGCGCTGCACGAAGCTGACTACTTCTCTGCCGACGTGACGCTGGTGGCGGATGACGACCGCTACGACGAGCGCGAGGTCGACGTGCTGGTGCGTTCGATCATCGCCCAGTTCGAACACTACGTGAAACTGAACAAGAAAGTACCGCCGGAGATACTCACTTCGCTGTCCGGTATCGACCAGCCCGGACGCCTCGCCGACACCGTGGCCGCGCACATGGCGCTGAAGCTCTCAGAGAAGCAGCGCATCCTCGAGATCGAGGACGTGAAGACGCGTCTCGAGCAGGTGCTGGCGCTCATCGAGGGCGAGATCGACGTGCTGCAGGTCGAGAAGCGCATCCGCGGCCGCGTGAAACAGCAGATGGAGAAGAGTCAGCGCGAGTATTACCTCAACGAGCAGATGAAGGCGATCCAGAAGGAGCTGGGCGAGATGGAGGACGCGCCCAACGAGCTCCAGGATCTGGAGAACAAGATCGAGAAGGCCGGCATGCCGAAGGAGGTCCGGGAGAAGGCCGAGGCCGAGCTGAACAAGCTGAAGCTGATGTCACCGATGTCCGCGGAAGCGACAGTGGTGCGCAACTACATCGACTGGCTGGTGAAGGCGCCGTGGAAGAAGTCGACGAAAATCCTGCGCAACCTGGAGCGGGCAGAAGAGGTGCTGGAGGCCGATCACTACGGACTCGAGAAGGTGAAGGAACGCATCCTCGAGTATCTCGCCGTGCAGCAACGTGTGAAGAAACTGAAAGGCCCGATCCTCTGCCTCGTCGGTCCGCCCGGAGTCGGCAAGACCTCGCTCGGGCAGAGCATCGCGCGGGCGACGAACCGCAAGTTCGTGCGTATGTCGCTCGGCGGCGTGCGCGACGAGGCCGAGATCCGTGGCCACCGCCGGACCTACATCGGATCGCTGCCCGGCAAGATCATCCAGAATCTGGCTCGCGTAAAGTCCCGCAACCCGCTGTTTCTGCTCGATGAGATCGACAAGATGGCGATGGACTTCCGGGGCGATCCGTCCTCGGCGCTGCTCGAAGTGCTGGACCCGGAGCAGAACAGCGCGTTCAACGATCACTACCTCGAGGTGGACTTCGACCTCTCGGATGTCATGTTCGTCTGCACGGCCAACAGCCTGAACATCCCGGCGCCTCTGCTGGATCGCATGGAGGTCATCCGTCTGCCCGGCTACACGGAGGACGAGAAGGCGAATATCGCCGAGCGCTACCTGCTGCCGAAGCAGAAAAAGGAGAATGGACTGGAGGAAGACGAGCTGCACGTCACGCGCCCGGCCATCTATCAGATCATCCGTCATTACACGCGCGAGGCCGGCGTAAGAAACCTGGAACGCGAGCTCGCGAAAATCTCCCGCAAGGTCGTGAAGGAACTGTTGCTGAAGAAGCAGAAGAAGCGGGTCACGCTGCGGCCGAAGAGTGTGAGCCGTTATCTCGGCGTCGAGCGTTTCCGCTACGGCCGGGCCGAGGAGAACGACCAGGTCGGTCAGGTGACCGGTCTCGCCTGGACCGAGGTCGGTGGCGAACTCCTGACGATCGAGGCGGCCGTGGTCGCCGGCAAGGGCAAGCTCACCCATACCGGACAGCTGGGCGAGGTGATGACCGAATCGATCCAGGCGGCGATGACGGTGGTCCGCAGCCGGAGCAAGATTCTCGGCATCGATCCCGAATTCCACCAGAAGACGGACGTGCATATCCACGTTCCGGAGGGCGCAACGCCGAAGGACGGACCGAGCGCCGGTGTCGGCATGTGCACGGCGCTGGTGTCGGCGCTGACGGAGATTCCGGTGAAATCCGACGTTGCGATGACCGGGGAGATCACGCTGCGCGGCGAGGTGTTGCCCATCGGCGGACTGAAGGAGAAATTGCTGGCGGCGCACCGGGGTAACATGACGACGGTGCTGATCCCGGAAGAGAACGCGAAGGATCTTGTAGAAATACCGAAGAACATCAAAGACAAGTTGAATATTCTTCCAGTGAAGTGGATCGACCAGGTGCTGGAGGTCGCCCTCCAGCACATGCCGACGCCGTCGGAGGATGCCGAGTCACCGACCGACAAGGAGGCTGCAAAGCCCTCTGAGGATGCGGGCAGCGACGCCGTTCGCGCCCACTGAGCACAGCCGGGATCGCCACGAACAAGCAATTGCAGTCGCGGGCGATTTCGGAGTAGTCTGGCTTCGGGAGCAGGGGGTCGCATCGTTTCCGGCCTCGCGTTCACTTCTCATTGATAACGAAGACATCGAGGGTGATTGAATGAACAAAGGTGATCTGATCGAAGCCGTAGCCGACTCAGCCGATCTTTCAAAAGCCGACGCGACTCGCGCCGTGGATGCCGTGCTGGACAGCATCACCCGTGCTCTGACGCACGGCAATTCCGTATCGCTGGTTGGATTCGGAACCTTTTCGGTCAAGCACCGCGCCGCCCGCACCGGGCGTAACCCCAGGACCGGCGAAACCATCCATATCAGTGCCAGTAACGTGCCGGGATTCAAGGCTGGCAAAGGCCTGAAGGATGCCGTAAACTAGCCGGCCTTTCGACACCGGGCTGGCCCGGTGTCGTGCTGAAGGGAGGCGGCCAGACCGCCCGAATTGCCCAGTCGGGGACGCCCGGGTGCTTAGCTCAGCTGGGAGAGCGTCGCCCTTACAAGGCGAAGGTCGGGGGTTCGATCCCCTCAGCACCCACCAGCTCAGGGAATACCGGCCTGTCACGCCGGGGGTCGCGGGTTCGAGTCCCGTCCACTCCGCCATAAGAAGAAGGGCCTCCGCACGGAGGCCCTTCGTTTATGAGGCTTGCTAGAAGAAGACCATGCTGCAGAGAATCAGAGATAAGATCACCGGCACCGTCGCGGTCGTCGTACTGGCCATACTTTGTATCCCCTTCGTGTTCTTCGGTGTCGACTACAGCTTCACGCGCAGCGGTTTCGCGGTGAAGGTGAACGGTGAGGAGATCCCGCCAATGGAGATCCGTCGGGCCTACCAGAACCAGGCGGCGCAATTCCGCGAGCAGCTCGGTGAGATCCCGGCCGCACTCGACACACAACTCCGCGAGGCCGCCTATGAGGGCGTCATCCGCAGCGAGGTGCTGCTCCAGTACCTTCGGGAGCAGGGATACCGGGTCAGTGACGCGGCCGTGCAGCAATCGATCCGGGACGTACCCCTCTTCCAGGAGGATGGACGCTTCTCTTTCGAACTCTATCGGGGGCTGCTCGCGAGCAGGGGGCTCTCTCCGGCCCGCTTCGAGGCGGATCAGCGGCGCTCGCTCCAGCTCGATCAATTGCAGAATGCCGTCGAGACCACGGCATTTTCGACGCCGGCCGAACTGCGCCGCTATATCGAACTCGATCGTGAGACCCGCACTATCAGCTACCTCGAGTTCGGCGTGGAGGATTTCCTGGAGCAGGTCGAGCTGGGAGACGAGGCGGTCCAGACCTATTACGACGAGCATCCGGAGATGTTCCGGACGCCGGAGCGCGTCACCTTCGACTACATCGAGATCTCCCGTGACACGGTGGCCGAGAGCATCCGCCCGAGCGATGAGGAACTGCTTTCGTACTACGACGACGTGAAGGCCTCCTACAGCCGCGACCAGGAGCGTAACCCCAGCCATATCCTGATCACCACGGCGGAACGGGATGAGGACGAAGCCCGTGCACTCGCCGAGGAACTGACCGAGCGTGCCCGCTCCGGCTCCGAGACCTTCGAGGAACTCGCCGCCGAGTACTCTGACGATACCCTCAGTGCCGAATCGGGCGGAGACCTCGGCTGGGTCACCCGCGGGCAGTTCGTAGAACCGGTCGAGGAGGCCGTGTTCGATATGGAGGAAGGCGAGATCCGCGGACCGGTCGAAAGCGAGTTCGGCTTCCACGTGCTGAGACTGGACGGGGTCCGTGGAGGCGGCACGCCTTCACTGGACGAGATCCGGGATGAACTCGTCGAAGCTTATCGGGCCGGCCGGGTGGGTGAGCGGTACCTGGAACTCAGCAACTCGCTCGCGGATCAGCTCTTCGACACGCCGGATCTGCGGGAGGCGGCTGCCGCACTCGACCTGGAAGTCAGCCGGGCTGAGGGGTACACCCGCAGCGGCAGTGCCGAGCTTGCTCCGGCGCCGGCGTTACTGGACAGTCTGTTCGGTGAGAATGCCCTCGCGGAGGGCAGCACGAGCGATCTCCTGAATCTCGCCGATGACCGGGTGATGGTGCTGCAGCTCCGGGAGCGGGACGAGGCCAGCCGCCAGCCGCTCGCCGAGGTGCGTGACGAGGTCGAGCGCCGCGCGCGCCGTGACGCAGCGGCGGCCATGGCACGGGCCCGGCTGGATCAGCTCCGTGCCGAGGCGGCGGAGGGTGCGAGCATGGACGGCGTGGCGGAAGAAGTCGGCGCCGAACTGGTCGCCGACCGCCAGATCACTCGTGACGCGCCGGGACTGCCTGCCGCGCTGATCGCCGCGGTGTTCTCGGCCGAACTCGAAGCCGACGGCAGCAAGGTCGGTACCGTCACCACACCAGGAGGCGGCTACGTCCTCTATCGGCTGACGGACATCTCGCCCGGCCGGGCGGAATCGGTGCCGTCAGAGGAGCGGGAGCAGGCTCGCGTGGCCCTCGCGCGCCGGGCCGGTCAGTCGGATCTCGGCGCAATGATCGAACAATTGCGCGAAGATGCCGAGGTGGTGCGGGGGACGGCACAGCCGTTCGAGGACCGATTCTGACGATGTAGGAGGGTCTTCAGGCCCGATGGCGATGCGGGGCGTACCCTGCTGATCCGGCAACCGGGGGGAAGCGTGCTCAAACTGAAGCTCCACTGGCAGATCGCGATCGCAATCGCCCTGGCCCTGGTCGCCGGCGTGGCGACCGGCATGCTGCCCGAGGATGCGCCTGCGCGGGCGTACGCGACCGGCGTCTACGATTTCTTCGGCGACATCTTCAAGAACGCCCTGAAGATGATCATCGTGCCGCTGATCACCTCGTCCATCATCGTGGGCGTCGCGGGGATGGGAAAGGGAACGGCGATCGGGCGGCTCGGCGCGCGCACGGTCCTCTTCTACGCGACGACCAGTCTGGCTGCCATCCTGGTCGGTCTGGTTCTGGTGAATATCTTCCAGCCGGGCATCTACAACGGTGAACCCGCGAAGCAGCTGCTCGCGCTGGAGGCCAGCACGGCAGATGTCGAACAGCGCGTCGGCGGACGCGATGCGGGGGACATCATCGAGATATTCGTTCGCATGGTGCCCCCCAACGTCATCTCGGCTGCCGCCAACGGCGAGATGCTGGGGTTGATCTTCTTCAGCCTGCTGTTCGGCTATTTCATGACCCGGCTGGACGATGCTTATGCCGGCACGCTGTTTCGGTTCTGGGAGGCGGTGTTCGAAGTCATGATGGGCATCACCGACCTGGTGATGCGCTTCGCACCCATCGGCGTTTTCGGCCTCATCGCCGGAGTCATCGCGAGCCTCGACTTCAGCGAGGTCAGGGACTTCATCACGATCCTGAGCAAGTACGCGCTCATCGTCGCCTTCGCTCTCGTCATCCACACCTTCCTCACCCTGCCGCTCTTCCTGCGCTACATCGCGCGGGTCCGCTCCCGGGCGATGTTCAGCGGCATGGCGCCGGCATTGCTGACTGCCTTTTCCACCGCATCGTCGTCGGCCACGCTGCCGGTGACCATGGAGTGCGTCGAGGACAACATCGGCGTCTCGAAGAAAGTGGCCAGCTTCGTGCTGCCCCTCGGGGCCACGGTCAACATGAACGGCACGGCGCTGTACGAATGCGTCGCCGCCATGTTCATCGCCCAGGCCTATGGCCTGGAGATCACCCTCGGGGTCCAGTTCATTATCGTGCTGACGGCGCTGGTGACCTCCATCGGCGTCGCGGGCGTGCCCCAGGCCTCCCTGGTCGCCATCGCCATCATCCTGCAGACGATCGGCCTGCCGCTGGAGGCCATCGGCGTGCTGTTCGTGTTCGATCGCATCCTGGATATGGCCCGGACGGCCGTGAACGTATTCGGCGACGCCTGCTGCGCGACGATCGTTGCGCGGCTCGAGGGGGAAGAGACGTCGATACCCCTGAATCCGGGACACGCCGGACCCGCCGGCCACCGCGGGTAGGGGGACCTTCAGGCCCGATCTGTGCAGGGGGCTTCAGCCCCGATTCGGTCTTGTGGGTATCGGGCCCGATCACCCTCCTGCAGCGCTTCCCGCGGCATCCGGTACAATCACCGTCCTCGATTGGGGCCACGGAATATCATCATGGGTTTTCTCGCAGGCAAGAAGGGACTCATCGTCGGGCTCGCCAGCAACCGGTCCATCGCCTGGGGCATCGCCCAGGCCATGCATCGTGAAGGGGCGGAGCTGGCATTCAGCTATCAGAACGACAAGCTGAAGAGTCGTGTCGTCGATATGGCGGCGGAGGTCGGCTCGGAACTGTGCTATCCCCTCGACGTGGCCTCGGATCAGGAGATCGCCGATGTCTTCCTCGAACTCGGCAAGGCCTGGGACGGACTGGACATCCTCGTCCATTCTGTGGGCTTCGCGCCGCGCGATCAGCTCGCCGGCAGCTACGTCGAGAGCGTGACGCGGGAAGGCTTCCAGATTGCTCACGACATCTCCAGTTACAGCCTCGCCGGGCTCACAAAGGCCGCCCTGCCAATGATGGAAGGCCGTGACGGCGCAATCCTGACGCTGTCCTATCTGGGTGCGGTGCGGGCGGTGCCCAGTTACAACGTCATGGGCCTCGCGAAGGCGAGTCTCGAGGCGAACGTGCGTTTCCTGGCGGCCGATCTCGGGGAGCAGGGCATCCGGGTGAACGGGATATCGGCCGGGCCGATCAAGACCCTGGCGGCGGCGGGCATCGGCGGCTTCCGGAAGATGCTCCACCACGTCGAGAAAGTCTCGCCGCTGAAACGCAACGTGACGGCCATGGACGTGGGCAACGCCGCGGCGTTCCTGTGCTCGGATCTCGCCGCCGGCATTACCGGCGAGATCATCTATGTCGATGGCGGCTACCACAACATCGGCATGTCGCTCCAAGAGTGATACATCGGCGGCAGGTTGGCGCGGCAGAAGGGCCTCCAGGCCCGACAGAGGCCGATCGTCTCCGACCGGTCAGCTCGACTGACGCGTCACATCTACATGCAGGGTCAGCTTGTCGCCCGGGCGGAGGATCCTGGACGGCTCTATCCCGTTCCAGCGCGTGATGTCGCGCACGCGGACCCGGAACCGGGAAGCGATCAGCGACAGCGAGTCTCCGCGGCGGACGGTGTAATGTACCTTTCTGACGCGCCCGTCCATGGGTGCGGTTTGGGCGGGTGTCGTGCGCGGCGACGCGTCGTGTACCACCAGTTTGCGGCCGACGGACAGCGTGTCGCCGGGCGCCATGCCATTCCATTTCGCGAGCTCGCGCACGCCGACGCCGTATTTTCGGCTGATGGTCCAGAAGCTCTCGCCGCGGCGCACGACGTGCTCGATGGTGTCTGCGCCGCTCTGACGCTCCTGCAGCTTTGCGAGGCGGGCGTCGGCGCTGAGCGAATAGGCGGAGAGAGGCTTGGTCGCCACCGGGATCAGCAGATGGCTGCCCGCCCGGATGAGATTGCCGCGGAGGTCGTTGCTCTCGCGGATCGCGGACTGGGTCGTGCCGTACGCCCGGGCGATCTCGGAGAGAGTCTCTCCGCTCGCTACCTTGTGCCGCTTCCAGCGCACCCGGTCGGCAGGCGGCACCGCATCGAGCCGTTCGCGGAAGACGGTTGCCGTCTCCACCGGGAGCGTCAGGCGATGGGGTCCCGTCGGATCGGTCGCCCACCGGTTCAGTCCCGGATTGAACGCGTAGAGTTCGTCGATGTCGATCTCCGCGAGTTCCGCGGCAAGGGCCAGATCCAGCTGACCGTCGATCGGGACGGTCTCGAACCGCGGCTCGCCGGGTACCAGAGGTAAGGTGATGCCGTAATCCGCCGGATTTGCCACGAGCCGCGACAGCGCCAGCAGTCGCGGGACGTAGACGCTCGTTTCCCGCGGCAGGCGCAGATTCCAGAAGTCGATCGGTTTACCCGCTGCCCGGTTGCGGCGGATGGCGCGCGCGACGTTGCCCTCGCCGGAATTGTAGGCGGCGATGGCGTGTTCCCAGTTGCCGTCGAAGAAACCGTACAGGTATTCCAGATAGTCGAGGGCCGCGCGGGTCGATTCGACCACATCGCGGCGGCCGTCGTACCACCAGTTCTGCTTCAAGCCGAAACGGCGGCCGGTACCCGGGATGATCTGCCACAGGCCCGCAGCGCGGCCATGGGAGTATGCGAAGGGGTCGTACGCGCTCTCCACCACCGGCAGCAGCGCCAGTTCCATCGGCAGCCCGCGACGGTCGATCTCCGCCACGATGTAGGGCATATAGGCCGAGGCGCGCGTAAAGACCCGGTCGAGATAATCGGGGTGCTTCGCGTACCATTCCAGTTCGCGCTGGACGCGGCGCTCCGACGGCACATCGAGAATCATGCCCGCGCGGATCCGTTCCATCAGATTCGTGGCGGCGACCGGCTCACTGCGGCGCGGCGGCATGACGATGTCGCGCTGCAGGGCGGGGTGCAGGGCCGGATGGGTTTCCAGCCCCGGCAGCGAAGTGGCGACCGCGTCATCCGCCGGCAGGCAAGCCAGCGTCACGACACCCAGGGCGATGATCGTCGTCAGGATTCGGTTCGTTGCTGGCATTCGGCTATCCTACCGGTCATCGACGGGCGTGCAATGCGCGAGTTCACAATCGGGCGAAGGACGATCATGGCATCCATCACGATCCCGGATCCGCTGCAGGAATGGCTGACGACGCCGCTCGGCGCGTCCCTGCTCGAGGTCGAACAGCGCCTGATCCGCGAGACACTGGATGGCCTTTTCGGCGAGCAGCTGCTCCAGGTCGGACTCTGGGGCGGCCGGGAATTCTTCGTGTCCTCGGCGCGGACGCAGGCGGCCTGGGTGGTCGCCATGCCCGGATCCCGTGAGGCCGGCGACATCATTGCCGAACCCGCCCGGCTGCCGGTGGCCAGTGACTCCGTCGACGTCGTCTTCCTGCCGCATACCCTGGATCTGACCGACCATCCACACGCCGTGCTCCGCGAAGTCTACCGGGTGTTGCGCGCCGACGGCCAGTTGGTCGTGCTCGGTTTCCGCCCGGGTGGGCTCTGGGCGCTGCGGCGTCTCGCGACGCTCAGGAGCTATCCGCCCGGCCGGCCCCAGATGATTTCCGAGCGGCAGCTGTCGGACTGGCTACGACTGCTGGACATGAAGATACACGGCGTGCGCCGCTATTTCTTCCGCTGGCCGGTCGGCGGCAGCCGCAAGCCGGCAATGCGCCGCTGGGAAGCCATCGGCGATCGCTGGTGGCCGGAACTCTCGAGCTGCTATGCGCTGACGGCCAGGAAACAGCTCTACACCCTCATCCCGATGCGGCGGCGATGGCGGCGCTCGGCCCGCGCCGTCGGCGGGCTGGTCGAACCCACCGTGCGCGCCCTGCCCGAAGAACGTTGAGCCTGTCGCGCGTGGACATCTACACCGACGGCGCCTGCCGT
>JARRPZ010000020.1:0-28691 GCA_037382365.1 Gammaproteobacteria bacterium | reverse complement strand
CGCCGATCGCCATCGAGCGCGAACCGCCCGTACCCTGACCCGTCGGGATGGTCGTCGTGTCGCCCTGCAGGACGCGCACACTGTCGAGCGGCACGCCGAGTCCCGCCGCCACCATCTGACCGAAACTGGTCTCGTGCCCCTGCCCTGTGGACTGGGTGCCCATCAGCACCGTGACCGTGCCGTCCTCTTCGAACCGCACGTGGGTGTCCTCTCCGCCCATGGCGGAACAGATTTCCACGTAATAGCCGAGACCGATGCCCCGCAGCAGGCCCCTCGCCTCGCTCGCACTGCGCCGCGCGTCGAATCCGGACCAGTCGGCGCGCTCCAGCGCGGCGTCCAGCAGCTCTGCGTAGCGCCCCGAATCGTAGACCTGTCCCGTGACCGTTTCGTAGGGGAACGCCTCGGGCGGGATGAAATTGCGCCGCCGGATCTCCGCCGGATCGATGCCGAGTTCCCTGGCCGCCTTGTCCACGAGCCGCTCGATCAGGTAGATCGCCTCGGGGCGCCCGGCTCCCCGGTAAGCGTCGACCGGCACGGTGTTCGTGACCACCATGCGGATCTCGGCCCACGCCACGGGAATCGCATAGGCACCGGTGAGCATGAATGCGCCGAACCACGGTATGAAGGCACCGGCCTGGGAAGTGTAGGCGCCGACATTCCCGTCGGTCCGGACGCGCAGCGCCAGGAAGCGGCCTTCACCGTCGACGGCGAGTTCGGCCCGGGTGATCTGATCCCGACCGTGCAGATCCGAGAGGAAACTCTCGGACCGCTCGGCGAGCCACTTGACCGCGCGTCCCAGCTGCTTCGACGCGTGCAACGCGGTGACCGTCTCGCACTGGAGAAACATCTTCAGCCCGAAACCGCCGCCGACGTCCGGTGATACGACGCGCAGACGCTCCTCGTCGATCCCCGTCGCCGCCGCGACGTGTTTGCGCAGATTGTGCACGCCCTGGCAGCCCTGATAGAGCGTATAGGAGTCGTGTTCGGCTTCGTAGACCGCGACGCAGCCGCGCGGCTCCATCGCGGTCGGCGCCAGACGATTGTTGACCAGTTCGAGTTCGATGACGCGCTCGGCGTCCGCGAAGGCCGCCTCGGTCCCGGACTCGTCGCCGTGGGTCATGACGCCAAGCAGATTGCCTTCCACACTCTCGTGTATCGCCGGCGCAGCCGCGCCGAGGGCGTCCGCGATAGGGCGTCCGCGATCGTCGTGACCGCCGGCAGTTCGTCGACGTCGAACAGGATCATCTCGGAAGCGTCCTTCGCCGCAGCAAGATTCTCGGCCACGATGGCGACGACGGGTTCACCCACATAACGCACCACTCCGCGCGCCAGCGGCGGCTGCTGCAGCGCGTCGTGGCCGGGATGTTTCGGACTCTTCGGTACGGCGGAGCCGGGCAGGTCGCCGATACCCGCATCGGCGAGGTCCCGCGCCGTATACACGGCGAGTACGCCTGGCGCGTCCCGCGCCTCGTCCAGATCGAGCTCGGTGATCACGCCATGGGGGAAAGGCGAGCGGAAGAAATAGAGCACCGCCGCATCCGCCGGAGCGACATCGTCCAGATAGCGTCCGGTTCCCGTCAGAAAACGCTGATCCTCGACTCGTCTGATCGCCTGGCCGGTTCCGAACTTGCCCATCCTGGTCTCCCTCGCGTGGTGACGTCCGCGAAGCCGATTCAATCGCGCCGATCGGAGGACCCGACGGCAGGCGGCATGGCGCACAAAAAAGCGGCCCCTCGTGGGGCCGCGCTATCCATCGTCGTGCAGGCATCAGTGCATCGTGTTTCCCCCGCCCCGGTCGTTACCTGAAGGTCGTACGCCCGCACGCGACGGCTGGATAAACCCTGCCGAGAGCACCGTCGCAGAAACCCCACGATCTGTCAAATTCGATAGCAATCTGGTGCCGTAAACGTCGTGACATTACGACACCGATGTTTGGTCAGCCCACCTCCGATTCCGAGTCGCGGTGACCGCGGTGGAATTCCTCCACGCTCCGGGCCACGCGGGTGGGTTGATCGAAGGCCGCGACGTGCACGATCGCATCGCCCTCGTGCGCCAGCGGGAGCCTGGACAGACCGATGACCACACCGTCGTCCACCGCCCGTATCACCGTGTCACTGGAGCCGATCGGATCGCGGACATTGGCGATCACGTCTCCACTCCTGACGTAGTCGCCGAGCCTGACGGTCGCGTGCACGATGCCGCTCTGCGGCGAACGCACCCATCCGCTTTCGAGGGCCGTCACCGGTTCCGGTTCGCGCCGTTTCGGCTGGCGCGCGGGCAACATCCCGAGTTTGCGCATGACACGCTGTATGCCGCGGACGCCGGCCCGGATCGCGAGTTCGTCGAAGCGCAGTGCCTCGCCCGCCTCGTAAAGCAGCAGCGGCACGCCGCGGCTGGCCGCCAGTTCTCTCAGCGAGCCCTCGCGCAGGGCGGCGTTGATCATTACCGGCACCCCGAATGCCGTCGCTAGCTCCCTGGTGCGCTCGTCGTCCAGCTGCGCTCTGATCTGCGGCAGATTCGCGCGATGAATCGCGCCGGTGTGCAGATCGATCCCGTAGTCCGCCTTGTCGACGATCTCCGTGACGAACAGATTCGCCAGTCTCGCTGCGGCAGACCCCTTCTCGCTGCCCGGGAAGGAACGGTTCAGATCGCGGCGGTCCGGCAGGTACCGGGACATGTTCAGGAAGCCGAGCACATTCACGACCGGCACCGCCAGCAGCGTGCCGCGCAGGCTGCGCAGTGCCCGCAACCGGAGGAGCCGGCGGATGATCTCCACGCCGTTGATCTCGTCGCCGTGCAGCGCCGCGGAAACGAACAGCACCGGTCCGGCGGTGCGCCCGTTGATGACCTGCACCGGCATCGTCATCTCGGTATGCGTGTAGAGATCGGCAGCCGGCAGATCGATGGCGGCACGCTCGCCCGGCCCGACCGTATGGCCACCGATCTCGATCGGGCGGCCGTCCGCCCTGCGCCGCTCAGCCGACACCTTTCGTCTTCGTCTTGCCCGGCTTCGCGGTGGCCTCGATGAAGCCGACGATCATGCCGGCGACGTCTTTGCCCGTGGCCTTCTCTATGCCCTCCAGGCCCGGCGAGGAATTCACTTCCATCACCACCGGTCCGTGATTCGCCCGCAGTATGTCCACACCGGCGACGTTGAGCCCCATGATCTTGGCGGAGCGGACCGCCGTCGAACGCTCCTCCGGGGTGATCCGTACCAGTGACGCCGAGCCACCCCGGTGGAGGTTGGAACGGAACTCGCCCTCCTTGCCCTGGCGTTTCATGGCGGCGACGACCTTGCCGCCCACGACCAGACAGCGGATGTCGGAGCCGCCCGCTTCCGAGATGAATTCCTGCACGAGGAAATTGGCATTCAGACCGCGGAACGCCTCTATCACGCTGTGGGCGGCCTTGCGCGTCTCGGCCAGCACGACGCCGACGCCCTGGGTGCCCTCGAGGAGCTTTATCACCACGGGTGCTCCACCGGTCAGCTTCAGCAGATCCTCGGTGTCGTCGGGCGAGTTGGCGAAGCCGGTGACCGGTAATCCGATGCCCTGCCGGGACAGCAGTTGCAGGGAACGCAGCTTGTCCCGGGAACGGCTGATGGCCACGGACTCGTTCAGCGGGAAGACGCCCATCATCTCGAACTGCCTCAACACCGCCGTGCCGTAGAAGGTGACGGACGCGCCGATACGGGGGATGACGGCGTCGAAACCTTCCAGCGCCTGACCCTTGTAATGCACCGTCGGCTTGTGCGACGTGATATCCATGTAACACCGCTGGTGGTCTATCACCTGCATCTCGTGGCCCCGTTCCTCGCCGGCTTCGACGAGGCGGCGCGTCGAGTAGAGCGCGCGTCTCCGCGACAGTATTGCGATCTTCAAGTGTGTATCCCTCCTTCTACGGTCGCCGCCCGGCACACGACCGTCCTTGTCATTTCTTTGCCTTCTTCCGGCGACTGGCATCGAGCCGCGGCGGGCGACCCCCGGTCAGATACGAGCGTCCCGGATCCACCAGCATGTGGCCCCGAAGCGCCGTTCTCCCTATCAACATACGGAATCGCATGTCCGAGCGCGAGGTCAGCGTGAGTTCGACGGGCCAGACCAGGTCGGGCGACAGCACCATCGTCGTCTCTATGACCACGCGGTGCTGGCGGTGCCCGATCGAGCTCCGGACTCCCCGCCTGTCGACCACGTCGGCCGTGCAAACGACCTCGAGATCGTCCGACCGATGCTGCGGATGGACCAGGAAGCGG
The DNA here is from genome assembly GCA_037382365.1 of Gammaproteobacteria bacterium. GTDB lineage: Bacteria > Pseudomonadota > Gammaproteobacteria > Steroidobacterales > Woeseiaceae > Lentisalinibacter. The sequence goes on along the minus strand of JARRPZ010000020.1, from coordinate 24,439 downwards.
ACTCTCTCACGGCCCGCCTCCTCGAAGTGTTCGATGTCGATAGCGTGCAGCGCCGAGGTGCGCGCGCCCGTGTCCACTTTCGCCTTGATGCGTCGCAGCCCGAGATCCGGCAGATCGAGATATTCACGCCAGCCGACGAGCCACGGCGCCTTCTTGTCTCTCATCGTGTCACATTGCGGCTTTCCCGCTACCTGTCTACCATGCTTCGCCTGATCCGGCCAATACGCAAACCAGGGGATGAGGATGAAACTGGCAAGCCTCAGGAGTGGCCGCGACGGCAGACTCGTCGTGGTGACCAGGAATCTGCGCCATGCCGTCGCCGCCGACGGCATCGCACCGACCCTTCAGGCCGCGCTGGACGACTGGGAGAATGTCGCGCCGCGGCTGGAGCAGCTCTCCCTGGCGTTGCACGAGGGAACCGCGCAAGGCGTCTTCGACCTCGATCCGGCGGCGCTGGACGCCCCGCTGCCTCGCGCGTATCACTGGGTGGACGGGAGCGCCTACGTCAATCACGTCGAACTGGTGCGCAAGGCACGCGGCGCGGAGATGCCCGAGAGCTTCTGGCACGATCCGCTCGTCTATCAGGGAGGCTCCGACGATTTCCTCGGCCCCAGGGACGACATACGGGTGCCCGACGAAGACTACGGCATCGACATGGAGGCCGAGACGGCCGTGGTCACGGACGACGTGCCCATGGGGACGAGTGCGTCGCAGGCGGCCGAGCACATCAAACTCCTGATGATCCTGAACGACGTGTCCCTGCGTAATCTCATCCCCGGCGAGCTGGCGAAGGGCTTCGGCTTCTACCAGTCGAAGCCATCCACGGCCTTCGCGCCGGTCGCCGTCACACCGGACGAGCTGGGCGACGCGTGGCACGAGGGCACCTTCAATCTTCCCCTGATCACGACGCTGAACGGGGAGGAGTTCGGACGGCCGGAGTGCGGTGTGGACATGACCTTCAACTTTCTCCAGCTGATCGAGCACGTGACCAGGACGCGCCGCCTCGGCGCCGGCGCCATCATCGGTTCGGGCACCATCTCGAATTACGACCGCAGCCGGGGCTCGAGCTGCATCGCGGAGAAGCGCATGCTGGAGACCGTCGAGGACGGTGCCCCGCGGACACCGTTCCTGCGCTTCGGCGACCGCGTCCGCATCGAGATGCTCGATGCCGACGGCAACAGCATCTTCGGCGCCATCGACCAGCAAGTGACGGAGGCCTGAGCGTGGGACACGACGTACGCCTGGTCGCCGCCGACGGCCACGCCCTGTCGGCGGCGATTGCCGTCCCGGAAGGCGAGCGGCTCGGTGGCCTCGTCGTCATCCAGGAGATATTCGGAGTGAATGGCCACATCCGGGACGTGTGCGACCAGTTCGCCGAGGCGGGCTTCCTGACGGTGGCGCCGGCCGTGTTCGACCGGCTCGGCGAGAACCTGACGGTGGCCTACACGGACGTCGACGAGGGGCGCGAGTTGATCGGCCGGCTGGACCCGCAGCGCACGATGCTCGATTTCGCCGCAGCCGTCGAGCACGCCACGACGGCCGGTCGGGTCGGTGTCGTCGGTTTCTGCTGGGGCGGAGCCCAGGCCTATCGCTGCGCCGCGGAGCTGCCCATCGCCGCCGCCGTCTCCTATTACGGGGGCGGGATCGACAAACTGACCGACCTCGCGCCCGCCTGCCCGCTGATGCTGCACTACGGGGCAGAGGACCCGTACATCCCGCGGGAACAGGTCGACGCAGTGGTCCGGGCGAACCCGGAAGCGATCGTGCACCTCTACGAGGGAGCGGGACACGGATTCAACTGCGACCAGCGCGGCGATTACGATCCCGAGGCCGCGTGCCTGGCTTTCGGACGCACCACGGAATTTCTGAAGCAGCACCTGCGCTGATCAGTGGGACACTTCCGCCGTCTCGCTTCCCTCGTCCACCACGCCGTTCCGCAACAACCCGACGCCGGGGATGTCCACCTCGACCTCGTCGCCCGGTGTCAGGTAGACGGGCGGCTTCCTGACGTAACCCACGCCACCCGGGGTGCCGGTGACGATCACGTCGCCGGGCAGGAGTTCGGTGAATATCGAACAGTAGGCGATCAGCGCGGGCACGTCGAAAATGAGATCGGCCACCTTCGCCGATTGCATGACCTCCCCGTTCAGACGCGTCTCCAGCGTGAGTCGCGACGGATCACCCACGTCGTCGGCTGTCGTAAGCCAGGGTCCGAAACTGCCGCTGCCGGCGAAATTCTTGCCGGCCGTGAACTGAGAGCTGTGGCGCTGGAAGTCCCGCACGCTGCCGTCATTGAAACAGGCGTAGCCGGCCACGTGCTCCAACGCGCGATCCCGGTCGATATGCCGGCCGCGCCGACCGACGATGACCGCCAACTCACCTTCATAGTCGAATTTGCCGGACGCCGACGGGCGCACCAGCGGCTGACCGTGACCGACGAGGCTCCCGGGGAAGCGCACGAACAGCACCGGATGCCGCGGCGCCTCGCGGCCGGTCTCCTCCACGTGGGGCCGGTAGTTGATACCGACGCAGAGGATCTTGTCGGGACGCGTCACCACCGGCAGGAATTCGACCTCGTCCATAGCGAAATCCGGATCCTCTGCGGCAAGCGTGCCCAACCCTTCCAGGGAATCCGCGGCGAGAGCATCGCCCAGGCTGCCTGGTGGCGCCCCGTCCCGACCGCCGACGTCGACGATACCGTCCGCGGTCACGATGCCGTAGCTCACACGACCGCGGCAGCGGAAGCTGGCGATCCTCACCCGGGTAACCCGCCTGCTACCGACGCGCGCAGCCACTCGAGCCGATGACGACGCATCTCACCACCCTCGAGCGGTTCTTCTGCCGATAAGGTCAGCCGGTCGCCATCCAGCAGGGCCTCGCGTATCTGGGTGGTCCCGACGAGACTCATGTTCAGCGCGAATTCGACTTCGTGATGCACGTCCCCCTGTACCACGAAGTAGCGCCCGGCGTAGTGCATGTAGCCGTCGAACGCACGCAGTTTCTCCGCGGCCGGCGCCTTCGGAAGGATCGGCGTGGAGAACTCCCCGCGTTCACGCCGGGCAAGCACGGCCGACATGTAGCCATCCGGTGTGTAGAGGATCATACCGATCGCATCCTCGCCGAATGGACGCGTCACCCGACCGGTAGCCGGATAACTGATCTCCCAGCGCCGGAGCTTCCACGCGCCGACCAGATCGTCTGCTGTCATAGTCACGCCGTCACCCCGCATCAATTCACGATAATTCGTCACTGGTTCGGCAGCCCGGTTCGCCGCCACTCGCCGGGATTGTAGCGGATGGTGGCGCGGGCTAGCCTGCCCGGAGTCATTCGGAGCAACGATGCCGTCAATCGAAGAGCTATTGCCTGCCTGGCTCGCGGAACGCTGCCGCGCGCTCAATGACCATGAGCCCGTCGCCGGACGCTACGTGCTGTACTGGATGCACCACGCGATGCGCACGGACGAAAATCCGGCCCTTGAGGCGGCCCTTCATCTGGGACGACGTCTTCGGGTGCCGGTACTGGTCTACCAGGGTCTCGGCGGGCGACACCGATACCATGCCGACCGTCATCATTTCTTCGTGCTGCAGGGTGCGCGTGACCTCGCCCGTGAACTCGCGGAACACGGCATCCGCTACTTCTTCCACCTCCCGACCGGCAGCCGGGTGGCGTCACCGCTGCACCGGCTGACGGATGCGGCCGCCGCCATCGTCGTCGAGGAGATGCCCGTGCCGCCCTTCGACCACTGGCACCCGGCCCTCGCCGCCCGCACAACGAAGGCCGTCTGGGCTGTCGACACACGCTGCCTGTGCCCGATGCAGCGCGTCGACCGGGCGTACGACCGGGCTTTTCGATTCCGCGAAGCGGTCCGTGAAGAGCACGCGAGCCGCGCCGCCTCTCCCTGGCCCGGACGAGGCGCGGGCGCCGCCAGTGTCGGTCTGGCCGAGGTATCGGAGGCAGGCCTGGAGGGACTTGCCGACCGGGACGACGCGGACCTCCTCGATCTCGTCGCGCGCTGCGACATCGATCACGGCGTGTGGCCGGTGTTCGACATGCCGGGGGGCAGCGTCGCGGCCCAGGCACGATGGAGGACGTTCCGCGAGGCGGGGCTGACGACCTATCATCGTCTCCGCAACGATGCGGCCGTGGACCCCCCTCGCGGAGTCAGTCGACTGAGTGCCCATCTGCACTACGGGCAGATCTCCCCGTTCCGACTGGCTCGAGAAGCCAAGGCTATCGGCGGCCGGGGCGCCGACAAATTCCTCGACGAACTGCTCGTGTGGCGAGAACTCGCCCACAACTTCTGCTTCCATCGCCGCGAACTGGAGACGCTTCGGGCCATACCCGCGTGGGCGCGAACGACACTGGCCGAGCACCGTGATGATTCTCGCCCCCATGTGTTCACGCTGGAGACCCTGGCCCGGGGACGGACCGGGGATGCCCTCTGGGATGCGGCGCAGACCTCGCTGCTGCGGCACGGGGAACTTCACAACAACCTGCGCATGACGTGGGCGAAGGCGATCCTGCACTGGACGTCCGGTCCCGCAGAGGCGCTCGCGGCCCTGATCGATCTCAATCACCGTTATGCGCTCGATGGAAACGACCCGAACTCCTACGGCGGACTGTTGTGGGCACTCGGAGCGTTCGACCGGCCATTCACACCGGAGCGGCCGGTGATCGGTTCGGTGCGACCGAGGAGCACCCAGTCCCATGCGCGGCGGCTGGATCTCGACGCCTTCCGGCGGCGCGCCGAACGACCGGTAGGCGGCGCAACCCTCAGGGTGGCCGTCGTCGGAGCCGGCATCGCCGGCCTCTCGGCGGCGCGCAGCCTCACCGATGCCGGTCACCGGGTGCAGGTCTTCGAGAAGAGCCGTGGACCCGGCGGCCGCACGGCCACGCGACGACAGGACGACGGCCGATTCGACCATGGAGCGCAGTATTTCACCGCGCGCGATCCGGCTTTCCTGCGCCACGTCCGCTCCTGGGTCAGGGACGGGCTGGTGGCGCCCTGGCCCCTGCGCCCGTGCCGGATCCTCGCCGATGGCAGGCGGGTCCCGGTCGGTGACGGGGAACGCTGGGTCGGCGTGCCCGGCATGAACGCCGTCGCCGGCCATCTTGCGCGGGATATCGACGTCCGATACGGCAGCCGCATCGAGTCCATCGAACCGGCCGGCGACCGATGGTCGCTCCACCTCGGCGACGCACGCGTCGGAGACCCGTTCCCGGTGACACCCTTCGACGTCGTCCTCGTCACGGCACCGCCGATGCAGACGGCTGATCTGCTCCGCAGCGTGGCGCCGGCGCTGGCACGACAGGCGCAGTCTGTCCGTTTCGCCCCTTGCCTCGCCGTCGTCGCACCGGGACGCCAAGATGACCGAACGGACTTCGATGCCGCGTTCTTCGACGACGACACCCTGGCCTGGGCAGCCGCCGACTACACCAAGCCCGGCCGTGACGGAGCGTGCTACTGGGTGCTGCACGCCGACGCGGGCTGGTCAGTGGATTGGCTGGACGCCGGGTCGAGCTCCGTGATCGATGCTCTCGTCGGGCGTTTCCGCGACCTCGGCGGACCCGCCCTCGACACCGGGCGGGCAGTCTGTCATCGCTGGCGCTATGCACGAGCGACTGACCCACTGGAGGCCGGCGTGCTGGTCGATGAGGAACGGCAGATCGCCGTCTGCGGCGACTGGTGCCGCGGCGGGTCGCGAGTTGAGAACGCCTGGCTGTCAGGGACCGCCGCGGCCGCACGGCTGCTCGCTCTCGCCGGTACGGGGAAGATTGTTGCCGGCGCCTCCTGACAAGAGCTGCGCCGTGTGCGGGCGCCGCATCGAATGGCGCCGGAAGTGGGCCCGCGACTGGGAGCGCGTCCGCTATTGCTCGAAGAACTGCCGCTCCCGCGGACTCGGACCGATCGACCGACAGCTGGAGGAGGCAATACTCGCTCTGCTGGCAGGGCGGAAGCGTGGCGCGAGCATCTGCCCGTCGGAGGCCGCGAGGGCCGTGGACCCCGACGACTGGCGAAGACTCAACGAGCGCAGCCGCGAAGCCGCCCGACGGCTGGTCGCCCGCGGCCGTGCGGAAGTGATGCAAAAGGGCCGCGTGGTGGACGGTTCCACGGCACGCGGCCCGATACGTATCCGGCTGAACGGCCGGTCGATGGATTGATGCGGGTCAGCCCGCCTTCTTCACCCAGGTCTTGCACCAGCCGTCCGCATTGACCAGTTTGCCCGGGAAGATGCTGCATCCGCCCCATTCGGCGTCCGGCGAACCCGTGTACAGCTGGCAGTTTGCGCAATGCTGCAGTTCACCGGCCTTGCGCGCCGGGAATGTCTCGGGATCCACGTTCGTGTAATCGTGGTGATAACCGAGCGCCTTGGCCTGGGGGTCGTCCATGGACAGCTTGGGCATGTCCTGGGCGTCCGCACGACCCGGGCGCAGCAGCGCCGCTACAGGAATCGCGAGCAGTCCCGTGGCCGTCATACGCAGGAAGGTACGGCGATCGGTCAACCGCTGCATTTCGATTTTGTCAGACATGTTGCTACCTCGTTGTCGAACGTTGAAAGCTTGCCACCCGCGACGGCAAAAAAATTGCCGGCGACATCCGCCGCCGGCCGAGTCTCTCTTCCATCTGAAGAGATGGTTGGGGACATACTGCGGAGCCGGCCAGCGAGGTTGGGGACTTGCGAGAACCCGACTCCACACGCTCGAATGATGCGCAAATGGCTGCTGCGTGTCAATTCTATGCTTTATTCTATCCTAAACAGAATATAGACAATTATCGGTATGTCAGCAGTTCCGACGTCAGGTGAGCCGTGGCATTGAAGGCATCCAGACTGACCCGCGAGCCGCTGAAAGTGAACCGCGTATAACTCCCGTTGTGGACCCGCCAGTTCAGTTCGGCCGCCGCCTGATCGGGAGCCCGCAGCACCGTCTGCACACTGATACCGACCGGCCCTCCCGACGTGAAGACCGCGATATCCTGCCCCGAATCCGCGCTCGCCATGATTTCGCGGAATGCGTCGCGCACGCCGGTGCTGAATTCGGACCATCGCAGGAGACCCTCGCTTCCTTCCGCCGGGTAATCCGCCGCGATCCAGCGCTCCATCACCGCTTCGAGCAGGCGATGGAAGCTGCGGTAGCGGTCTCCCGTGGTGCCGGCCGCCTCGAACTCCCGGGCCAGTTCGTCGATCTTCCCGTCCCGCTCACGCAGCATCGGCAACAGCGTATCCATGATGTCGTCTGCCGGGTATTCGTCGAGGGCCGGCATACACCGCACCTCGGGGAAAGATCGCCCGGCCTCCCGGTAGGTATCGCGAACGACCTCTGCGGAGCGCCGCTGCCGCACGAGCGATCCGCACCAGGCATCCTGAAACTCGATGCCCTGATCCAGCCAGTGGCGCGCGAGCGCCGCGCACTGCCGCTCGCCCGTCTCCGAGAGACGGTCGTAGTCGTCAGTGAAAAAGCGGGCCTGCCCGTGTCTGACGACATAGAGCCGGCTCATCCGCGCCTCCTTCCACCGGCCATCGGCGTCATTCGAATACCCCGGACGCCGGGAGGATGCGGATGCGCTCGGCGGGAATCGCCAGGGGCAGATCCTGGATCAGGCGGTCTTCGGCCAGCAGCTCAGCGGGCTTTTCCGCGTTGTAACTCACGGGTGAGGGAGCATCTGCGGCGATCGCCTCGGCGAGGCCAGCCGCATCCGCCGACACGAATACGAACCGCAGGTCGTCGGTCGTCAGGTGTTCGCGGATGACCCGGTTCACGTCTTCCACCGTAAGTGCCGCCAGACCGTCCCGCACATAGTCGGTGAAATCGCCGATGCCATAGTAACGGCTGTCCAGGGCGTAACCCAGTTGTCGGGACTGGGTCTGGGTGAGCAGCGCGACGTATTTGTAGAGGAAGTCACGAGTCGCTGCGAAATCCGCCTCGCTCATGCCGTCACGGATAAGACGATCCATCTCGTAGAGCGCCGTGCGGGTGGCGAACAGCGCGTCGTTGTTATCGCGCAGCGGCCGGAGCCAGACCTGGAAGATCTGGCGCTCGCGAGCCAGATTGGCGTCCGGCTGAAACTGGAACATCCCGCGGGGGAAATACTCGACGTAGGCGTAGTCGCCGTAGTTCATGCCACGCTTCTCGCGGATGCGCTGGTAGAGGTGGCTGAAGGTCGAGCGGTGCTCACCGAGCCAGGATCGGACCAGCCACAGTGCGACCCAGTCCGGGTCGCCGCGCCGGACGTCGATCGGGAAGCCGAACGAGACGGCCACGGCCGGCGTCTCCTTGTCGACGATCAATGCGTGGCGGCCGGTCGAACGCGGCGACGGCGGCACGGCCGTGCGCCCCGGAGCGCTGGCTGGCAGCCTGCCCAGATCGCCCCTGACCTGCTCTACGAATCCGTCAGGATAGCCGCCCGCGATGCCCAGAACGACATTGGCGGCGGTGAAATGGGCGCGATAGAAGGTCCGCACGTCGTCCAGCGTAATGGAATCGACGTCGCTGACATCCCCCAGATTCAGGCTGCCATACGGGTGCGTCGAACCGTAGATGTCCGCGTACAGGAGTTCCTTCGCCAGTTCTTCGTCATTGTTGCCCACCAGACCGGTACGAATGGCATTGACCGTCTGGGTCCGGATCCGGTCCAGATCGGACTGTCGCCATCCCGGCTCCAGCAACTGTGCGCTGACGAGTGCATACCAGTCGGCGAGATTGTCCCGATGCACCGTGCCGGCGAAACGGACCATCTCCTTGTCCACCTGCGCATCGAACGCGGCCGCCATCGGGTACAACGCCCGGTTGATCTCCTGGATCGTGCGCGAGCGCGAACCGCCATCGGCGATCATGGCGGCCGTGATCGCCGCCAGGCCTTTCTTGCCGGGCGGATCGTCACCCGCACCGGTGGCGAACAGGAAGGCGACGTCGACGAGGGGCGAGGTCTCCGACGGGCGTTCGAGGACGGAGACGGCAGACGCCCGCGTCTCGCCTCCGGTCTGCGCGGCCACACGCTCATCGACCGAGAAACTGCCGTCCACACCGGGCAGCGACTCCCCGTCGGAGAGGGTCACGAGCACACGCCTGGCATCGGTGAAATAGCGATCCGACAGCCGCCGCACATCCTCCGGCGTCAGGGAGCCGTAGGTGCGGAACGCCTGGTTTATCGTCTCCGGTGTCCTGTCGAACTGCACGTAGGCTGCCAGCACGGAGGCGATGCCCTCCGAGTTGTCGAGTCCCGCGGCGAAAGAGTAGCGCAGCCGGGATTTCGCATTCTGGACGTCTTCGGCCGATGGCGTCTCCACACGCGCCCGGGCCAGCGTATCGGCGATGGCATCGCGAACCGTCGCTGCATGAGTCTCGTCGGTGAGACGGGCGGCGATCAGCAGCAGGTTCGGGTCCTTGCGATCCGGGAAATAGGTCCAGAACTGATCGACGAGCTGATCCTCGATGACGATCTGCTGATAGAGCTCGGACGACTCGGAGAAATACAGCATCGAGGCGATATCGAGCGCCGCCTTGTCTTTCTCGTGCGGCACGAAGGCAGGGCCGCGGAACGACACCACCAGCCAGGGCTGGGTTCGTGTCTCCCACGGGATGTGTTCATAGACGGGCGCCTCCAGCGGCGGTTCGACCGGGATTTCGGCACTGTAGCCGCCCCGCTCCCAATCGCCCCAGTACTTCTCGACGAGCGCGTAAGTCTCGTCGGGATCGAGATCGCCGACGAGGATGATCGCGGTCTTCTCGGGCCGATACCAGCGATCGAAGAACAGATCGGCGTACTCCTTCTGCTCCGGCATCATCTGGATGTCCTCGAAGAATCCCATCGTCGTATGCCGGTAAGTGTGGCGCCGGAACGCGAGGGCGCGGATCCGCTCGTAGATCTTCTGGGTCGGGTCGGAGTAGTTCTTCAGGTACTCGCCCTTCACCGCCAGCGCCTCGGTGCGGAAGTCCGCTTCGCTGTAACTCAGATTGCGGAAACGATCCGCCTCGAGTTCGATCAGCGTCTCCAGGTCGTCCCGGGTGAAGGTCACGTGATAATTCGTGTAGTCGTCCGTCGTGTAGGCGTTCTGGTCGGCACCGGCAACTTTCAGCATCTCCGTGTAGGCATCGGAGGAGAATCGCTCGGTGCCACGGAACATCATGTGTTCGAAGAAGTGGGCGAAACCGGACTTGCCGGGCTCCACTTCGTTGCGTGATCCCGTCTGTACCGGGATCTGCATCGACACGACGTCGGGGTAATCGGTGGGCACGATGATGACGCGGAGGCCGTTTTCCAGGTCGCGCATCAGGTAGGGCAGATCGAAAATGCGATCGTCGGGCGACGACTCGCGTTCCTGCGGCTCCGGACTCGCCTCGGCGCCGGTGGCGACCCCGTCCGGAGCCTGACAGCCGAAACAGAACCATACCGCCAGGGCCAGGAACCCCAATCGCTTCATTGTATTCTCCGTACTTGTGAGACAGCCGCGCCCGGGACGGCGATGGCCTGGGATGGCATGCGGCAGATGCGATATGGTACCGCAAAAGCGTCTTATCCTGCGCCGCCGGCGAGGGTCCCGAGATCCTCCGGCGGCGGAGTCGTTCATCTCCCCGTCACGCGGACGACGACCGTGTTTCGGGACCCGACAGACAGGAGGCCTGGCATGATCATCGAACAGATCTGGACCGGAAATGCCTACCGCAACTTCAATTATCTGATCGCCTGCCCGGACACGGGCGAGGCGCTGGCCGTCGATCCGCTGGACTTCCGCAAATGCCTCGACCGCGCGAAGGAGCGGGGGTGGGAGATCACGCAGATACTGAATACGCACGAACACCCCGACCACATCGGCGGCAACAAGGGACTGGTCTCGGCGACCGGGGCCCGAGTGATCGCGCACAGGAATGCCGCAGACCGCATCCCCGGCATGGACCGCGGCGTCGGGGCGGGCGACGTTATCCGCGTCGGCCGCAGCGTGGATCTCGAATGTCTCGACACGCCGGGGCACACCATGAGTCATATCTGTCTCCTGTCCCATACCGACGAACCGGCCCTGTTCAGCGGGGACACGCTGTTTAACGCGGGTGCAGGCAACTGCCACAATGGCGGCCACCCGGAAGAACTTTACGAGACGTTCGTCCGGCAGCTCGATCGGCTGGACGAAACCACCCGCGTGTACCCCGGGCACGAGTATCTCGGCAACAACCTTCGCTTCACGCTGGACCGGGAGCCCGACAACGAGGCGGCGGCGACGCTGTTGCGCGAGGTGGAAGACATGGACCCCGATCATGCGCTGATCACCGATCTCGCCCGAGAGAAGGAGATCAACACCTTTTTCCGCCTCCGCAGCCGCAGCGTCATCGACCGGCTGCGCGAGTCCTTCCCGGACCTGCCGGCGGAACCTGCACCCAAGGAGGTGTTCCTGAAGCTGCGGGAACTGCGCAACCGCTGGTGAGCGGGGGCGGTCAGTCCGGGTCCGACACCGTCGGAGACACGGCGAGACGATCCTCCAGGCGTTGCATTTCGCCGTCGCGGCCTGCTCCGGTCGCGACGAGCCACAGCCAGTGCAGAGCGTCGTGGGCCCACACGAGCCGGGTCAACCGTGCGCGGATCCGCTCGTCCGGCGAGTCCGCCCACGCCTCGAGCAGACACCGGGCGGCCGCGGCATCCAGGTCGTGATAGGCGACGATCGCGGCGACGTCGAACAACGGATCGCCGGCCACCGCGAATTCCCAGTCGATCAGCTGCAGACCGTTATCGGTGCGCACGAGATTGCCGACGACGGGATCCATGTGGCAGACCCGTGGATCGGCCGGCGGCGGCAGCGCGTGCAGTCCCTCCACGAGCCGTCCGCCGTAACGCTGCAGCGCGTCGTCCCGGATCATCGACAGGTAGGCCTCGCCGGCCCCGCCGAGCGTGTAACCGCCGCCGGGATCCGGGAGTTCCCCGACGCGACGCAGCAGCGGCCCGATGCGACCGAGCGTGCCGGGATCCGCGAAATCGGGAGCCGGGACCACCTCCCCTTCCAGGAAGTGGGTCACGAGGATGCCGGCTTCCGGATCCGCATACTCGAGCGGTGGCGCCAGGCCTGCTGACGCCGCCGCCCGATGGACGACCAGTTCTCTCCGCGGATCGAAAACGGGCACCGGCACACGCCCGGAGGAGAGGCGGAGGACGTATTCCCGACCGTCCGCCGTCACCCGCCAGCTGCGATTGGATCGCCCGGCTTCCAGCGGGCAGCAGGACAGCGCTGCGGCCCCACGCCATGCCGGCACCCGGGCGAGGACACGCTCAGGCGGGCAGCGCGTCGTCATGCCCCCGCTCACGTGCATAATCACGCCGCCATGCCAGGAAACCGATCGGGATCAGTACCAGATAGGCACAGAAGAGCAGCGCCGTGAGCGGCAGGCCCCGGGAGAAGTAGAGCCACACCGAGACCGCGTCGATCACGAACCAGTACACCCAGTTCTCGAGCACCTTGCGGGCGACGAGGAACGTGGCCCAGACCGCCGACCAGGTCGTCAGCGAATCGAGATACGGATAGGCCGCTGCAGTGTTTGCGGCGAGCCATTTGCCGGTGGCAAGCGAGAGCGCGGCGATCACGCCGAGCGCGACGGCATGGACCGGCAAAGGCCAGACCGTGACGGCCAGGCCGGCGTGGCGTCGGCCGCCGTAACGCCACTCGTACCAGCCGTACACCGCCATCGCCATATAGAAAACGTTCAGAGCGGACTCCATGAAGAGCGACGCCCCGTGGAACAGCCACACATAGAGTGCCGTGCTCACGAACGCACATGCCCAGCACCAGATGTTCTGACGTACCGCCAGGAGCAGATAGGCGACCGCCAGCACGACGGCGAGCGCCTCGGCCCAGGACATCGCCGCCGCTTCGGCGGAAAACCGCTCGGCCAGGCTCGTCACGGATCGCCGGGCGCATCGCCCGCGTGCAGGATCTTCAGAACGAATACGGCTTTGCCGTAGCGCTCGAAGCTCACGCGGACCTCGTTCTTCAGCGCGTCCATGGCGATATCGTAGTCTCCCGAGATCCGGGTGCTGACCGGGTTCGTGTGCACCGTCAGCTGCGCGTAATCGTTCAGGCGGGCGATGAAATCCTCGATGGCCGGGATGAAGTCGTCGCTCAGCGGGTAGAGGCTCACGTCGATGGTAGTGCGCATGATCAGAATCCGTATTCCAGTGTCACGCCGATCTGGCGCGGATCGCCGAGTCGGACATAGAGCTCGTTTGGGAAGTCCGGCGGCTCGTTGCCGAAGTAGAATCCGCGCACCGCGTACCGCTCGTCGAACACGTTACGGGCCCAGAGGCTCGCGGTCCAGCCGCTCCATTCGTAACCGAGGCGGACGTTTACCAGCTCATAGGACTGGGAGCGCTGGTCGTGGCTGTCCGAGAAATAGAATGCGTCCTTGCCGGCGATGTCGGCGCGCGCGAACCAGCCGGCCGGATGCTCCCAGCTGGCGCCGACGGCGAATGAATAGCGGGGTGCGTGAGCCTGATCGCGCCCGGAGAGATCGAGTCCGTCCGGCGTGGCATAGTCATCGAACTCCGCGCGCAGCAGGCCCAGACGGGCGTAGAGTTTCCAATCGGGCCGTGGTGTCCACCGCACTTCGCCCTCCAGCCCGATGCTCCGTCCGCTCGCCGCATTGTCCGTAAAGAAGATGAAGGACGAGGGATCCCCTGGTACCAGCTGGCGCGACGTGCCGATCTGCTGATCGTCCCGGCGGGAGACGAACACGGTCAGGCTCGAGGCGAGCGTCCCGGGTCGCCAGTCGGAACGCAGCCCGGCCTCCAGGTTCCAGAGCGACTCGGACGTGAAATACCGCTCGTCCTCGCTCGGCACGCTGCCGAGATTGAATCCGCCGGCCTTGTAGCCGCGTGACAGCGCCACGTAGGTCCCGTGATGCTGATTCAACGCAAAACGATAGCTGACCTGACCGCCGATCATCGTCTCGCTGTCGTCCAGATCGTTGCGTGCCGAGCCGTTCAGGGAATCGGCGTAGTCGGCCGCGCGATGTTCCAGCCGCAGCCCGAGGGAGATCTCGTGCCGGTCCGACGGCGCCCAGTCCAATTGCCCGAACGCCGCCAGGCTGAGTGCGTCGTAATCGGACTCGAGCTCCTTCGCGAGCGGGAAGGCGCCGAATGCCGGATCTTCGTAGAGCCCGGTGCTGTCCTCCCGGTTGCCCTCCGATAGCCGCAGCGCGTAGACGCCGGTGAGCCACGACACCGCGCCGTCCGCGGGACCGCCCTCCGGCCCCGAGACGAGCCGCAACTCCTGACTCAGCGTCTCCCGGTCGCGCTCGAACCGGCTCACGTAGTCGTAGGTGTATGGAGCCCAGTAGGCCGGGTTGCCCCAGTCGGCGTCGAATCCGAAGCGGATGTCGGAACGTGCTGCCGAGGTGATGCTGACGAGGGTCGCGACGTCACCGAACGCCTTCTCGATCTTCAGGGCGCCACCCCGGCTAATCTGCGCGTCTCGACCGGGCTCGTCGGAGTAGGTCGTGAAGCCGTTGTCGATCGCGAACGCGTCGTAGCCGTTGTCCACGTCCACGTAGAGCAGGTTCAGATCGATCCGCAGGTCGTCGGCGGGATCCCAGCGGAAGCGTGCGCGTATATCCGATTCCTCGCGCCGATTGGTGTCGTCCGCACCGAGGAATGCGTTATCCCGGAATCCGTTGCTCTCATAGCGATTCGCGCTCAGCCGGAAAGCGGCGTCGTCCGTCATCGCCCCCCCGAACGCGAAACTCGCGCCGCGGGCCTCGTCGCTGCCCGCAAGGAGACGCACCCGACCGGATCGCTCCGGCGACGGCTCGACGGAACGGACATGGATCAGCCCGGCCAGCGCATTCGCCCCGTAGCGCGTCCCCTGGGGCCCGCGCAGGACTTCCACCTGGGCCACGTCCCACGTGAGAGCGATGCCGCCGATCCCCGAGAAGTCGATATCGTCGATCAGGAAGCCGACGGAAGGGTTCGGCGCGCCCTCGTACTGGCTGCGCTCGCCGATACCGCGGATCTGGAAGTAGCGGGGACGATTGCTGCCGCCGGCCCAGTTCAGATTCGGTACGAGGTGGGTCAGTTCCTCGAAGTGCTGAACGGCGGCCCGGCGTATCGTCTCCTCCGGCAAGACGGCCACACTCGCCGGCAGCTCCGCACGCTGGCGCTCGCGGAAGTCGGCCGTGACGACGATCTCCTCGATGATCTCCTGGTCCTGGGCGACGACGCTGCCCGCGGACAGGAAGCAGACTGCGATGACCGCTGCGCGGCGGCCGACGGAATACGTGTCTCGCATTCTCCTCTCCCTACGCCGGTACTAACCGGATCAGGTTCATAGGGTTCCCGCGACAACGCCCGTGCGGCGCCGATCGGGTCTCAGGCCCTCTGGGGCCACCCCTGTGGAACGATTACTATAGCGTAGTGGAGGCAGGCCCCGAAACCGGACCGACCCGCCGTGCAAAGCGTCCCGAAACTGGCGAGAAGACGATGACCGATGACTACCGAGCAATAGACGCCGTCGTGAACATCTGGACGGAGGAGGCCCTCTCCGTTCGGCCCGACTGGGGCCCGGATTTCTTCGTCGGCAAGATGAAGGCGCAGGGCGGCCTCATGAGCGGCCTGACGCTGGAGCAGATGATCGCCCGCATGGACGAAGCCGGTATCGGCCACGGTTTTCTGATCGCCGCCAAGGCCGGGCGGCCCGGCCTGCCCGGCTGCTACCACATGCCGCCGGAGATCGTCGCCCGGGCGGTCGAAGGTTATCCGGACCGGTTCTCCGGTCTGATCGGCATCGACCCCTACACGGGCATGGACGGCGTGCGCGAGCTCGAGCAGGCGGTAACGGAACTCGGCTTCATCGGCGCGCATCTCTATCCGCACTGGTTCGAACTCGCGCCGGACCACGCGAAATACTATCCGTTCTACGCCAAGTGCGTGGAGCTCGGGGTGCCGATCCAGATGCAGGTGGGACAATCGATGATCTACTCTACGGAGTTCCGCTGCCGCAGCGTGGGCCAGCCGATCACACTCGACGCGGTGGCCTGCGACTTCCCGGAGCTGAAGATCGTCGGCATCCACGTCGGCATCCCATGGACCCGGGAGATGATCGCCATGGCGTGGAAGCACGATAACGTCTACATCGGGGCCGATGCCCACAGCCCTAAATACTGGCCCGACGAATTCGTGCACTACATCAATACATTCGGCCAGGACAAAGTGATTTTCGGCACCGATTTCCCGGTCCTCGACTTCGCGCGCACGCGGCGGGAGATCGACGACCTCGGCCTGCGCCCGGGACCGAAGCGCAAGCTACTGCGGGAGAACGTGATCCGGGTCTACGGCCTCGACGCCGGCGATTGATGAATCTGGCCGACCTGATCCGCTGCCATGCGCTGAACCGCCCCGCCCATCCGGCGCTGCTGTGGCGGCCCCGACAGGAGGAATCCCTCGACTATCGCGCGCTGTGGCGCCGCATCGAGGCTTACGCGGCGCGGCTCGCCTCACTCGGCGTCGGACGGGGCGACCGCGTCGGGCTCGCCCTCGGCGATCACACATCGCATCTCGTGATGCATTACGCCGTTGCCCGCCTGGGCGCCGTCATCCTGCCCGTGGATCATCGCTGGACCGTTGCCGAGAAGACCGCTGCGGCACGGCGCTTCGAGGCGCGGCTTCTGCTCGTCGACGACGCATCCGACGACTACGGCGACGTCCCGATCCACGTCCCCGACGAGAGCTGGCTGGACGAGCCGGCGGACGGAGCACCGGAGATGCCGGTCGACGAGGAGATGCCGCTCCTGATCTCGCTCTCCTCGGGCACCACCGGCAAGCCCAAGGGCGCCATCGTGACGCACCGGCAGTTCTACGAGCGCTTCGTGAGCCAGTGGGTCACGCTCGGCATCAATGGGCAGGACCGCTTCGTGGCCGTGACGCCGCTTTATTTCGGAGCCGGACGCTCCTTCAGCATGTGCCTGCTGGCAGCCGGTGGCACCGTGGTGCTGGACCCGCCGCCCCATAAGCCGGACGAAGTCGTCGCGGCGATCCACCGCAGTGGCGCGACCGTCACCTTTCTCGTGCCCACCCTGTTGCGGCGCCTCCTGCCACTGGCCGGCGAGGATGGTCCGCTGCTGCCGGGATTGCGGCTGCTGATCTCCTCGGGCGCCGTCCTGCACGCCGGGGAGGCGCGCGAGATGCGCAGGAAGCTCAGCCCCGGCCTGCTCTCCTACTATGCCTCCAGCGAGGGCGGCGGCATCTCGATCCTGCAACCCGGCGAGCTCGCCGAGCACGCGGACACCGTGGGACGGCCGACCTTTCGCGTCGAGGTGGAAATCCTGGGCACCGACGGCCAGCCGGTCGCTCACGATGAAGCCGGACGCCTGCGCTACCGGGGACCCGGCGTTGCGACCCGATTCCTGGACGAAAACGGCAACGAACACGGTCCGGAGCCGGGCGGCTGGTTTTATCCCGGCGATCTTGCCGCACAGGACGACGACGGATACCTGACGCTGCGCG
Organism: Gammaproteobacteria bacterium; assembly: GCA_037382365.1. Classification (GTDB taxonomy): domain Bacteria; phylum Pseudomonadota; class Gammaproteobacteria; order Steroidobacterales; family Woeseiaceae; genus Lentisalinibacter. The sequence goes on along the minus strand of JARRPZ010000020.1, from coordinate 6,963 downwards.
GCCGCGAGAAAGACATGATCATCCGCGGCGGTGTGAACGTCTATCCGGGCGAGATCGAGCGGGTACTGCTGACCCACCCGGACATCGACGACGCTGCAGTGCTGGGACGCGCTTCGGAAAGACTCGGCGAGGAGGTCGTCGCTTTCGTGACCGGCCGCGTCGCGGACACCAGCGCCCTGCTCTCCCACTGCGCGGCATCCCTGGCCCCCTACAAGGTACCGGCCGAGATCATCTTCATCGAGGAGATGCCGAAGAACTCCCTCGGCAAGGTGCTGAAGAAGGAGCTCGCACGGCGACTGTAACCCGTGCAGGAAGCGCCCGCAGGAGCGGCTCTGGCCGCGATCCCATTCGGGGCGACGCGGCAATCGGGCCTGAAGGCCCTGCTACGGGACGGTAATGGTTCCCTCGTCCTAGTGCTCGTGCTCGCCTTCGTGGCCGTGGCTGTGCGTCGTGCCGTCCGCATGGGTGTGGGTGCCGCGGCGCTCCATCGTCTCCTCGAAGTCCTCCGGCCCGTGGGGATGGTTGTGGGCGTGGTTCACGCACCACTTGTAGAGGACCGGGTCACGTTTCGCCAGGCGTGCGGCGGAGCGCTCCTCGTTCTCCCCGGGCGTGCTCCACGGGTTGTAGTGGAAGTGGTTGAACAGCTTGGAGTCCGTCCGGCCGATCGCGATACAGCCGTACTCACTCGCGAAGGCGCCGTGATTGATGTAGGGCGGACGCCAGAAATAGCCGCCGGTGGGGAGGTCGCCGAACTGCATCATCCACGAGGTGCCCCACAGGTGGTAACCCTCCTCGCAGCAGTCGTGGTAGGAGATGTTGTCCTGATGGAACTGGGGCACCATGCAGTACAGGAAGGTCATCGCGAAGGTCTGCGGATTGAAGTTCAGGAGCTTTATCATGCAGCCGGCCGCGACCGACGGGCTCACCACATTTCCAGGCGCCCAGACGATATCCGCGTAGGTATCCACGTCGTGATAGAGCTCCGTCCGGGAGAGGTCGTGATGACGGTCGCTCTCCTCCAGGCTGGGCTCGCCGGTGTTGTACATCATCAGGAGCAGCGCGCCCTGGTCCGACGACAGGGCCGGCAGGGCGTAGCCGGCCGGCACGAAGAAATAGTGCCCCCGGTTACAGCTCTGATCCCCGACCCGGATGCTGCCCTCGATGACGATGAACTCGAGCTCCGAGTAACTGAAACCGGGCGGCTGCTCGTAGCCCGCATCGAGCTGGACGGTCATGGTGCACGAGCCGACCTCCGGATCCAGGCTGAGCATCTTGTAGCGGTATCCGCGGCCGAAACCCGGCAGCGGCATGTTCTTGAAATGGACGTCGCGGTCACAGAACGGTTCGATATGCGGTCTGGTCATGGCAGTGCTCCCGTTCAGTAGACGACTTTGTGCTTGCGATCGGGTCTGACCGGCAGATCGTGTTCCGGGATCTGCACCCGCTGATCTCCGTCGACGTTGAAGCCGTGGCGCCGTATCCGTTCGAAGAACTCCTCGTACCACTGATCCCGCGTGGGATCGAGTGCCTCCATCGCCTCCACGATCCTGCGGTAGCGTTCCTCCTGCTCCGCTGCTTCCTCTTCGAGCCACTTCCGGACTTCTGCGGGCAAGTCGCGCTCTATGCGGGTATCTCTGAATGTCATGATGTCTCCGGCTGTCTGGAAATGTTGCTGCCCCTCACTCCTTTTACCAGCCGCGGGCCGCGCCTGTCACAATCCGAGGCCGATGATAGCTGCGCCACAGAGTCCGATGGCCGCTCCGGACAGAGCATGGGACCAGTGCGCATAGCGTTTCAGGCCCAGCTTCTCTCCGAGGGCGGACGCACCCCACAGGCCGACGAACACCGCGACCACCATGGTGGTGAGCGTCGCGACGGCAAATATGGAAGTGACCAGCGCGAGGCCGGCGTAGTTGTGCTGTGCCGCGGGGTACATCAGCATCGGGATCAGGGCCTCGCAGGGCCCCAGTACGAAGATGACGAACAGGGCGAGCGGCGTCAGGACCCTGCGCGACGTTTCGGCATGCACGTGGGCATGCGCGCTCGCATGGTGGTGTTCGTGCAGATGGCGGGTGCCGTCCGCATGGGTGTGCCAGTGTGTGTGGGGCCGGTTCCGCCAGGCGTGGCGCACACCCCAGATCAGGTAGACCGCGCCGAACACGACCAGCGCCCAGGCGGCCAGGTTGCCTCGGACCCCTTCGACCCATTCGAGCCGGGTCAGCGCGAGACCTGCGGCGACCCCCACGAGCCCGATCGCCACGGAGCCGAGCACGTGGCCCAGCCCGCAGGCAAGGGTGACGGCGCCGGTGCGCCGCGCGGACCAGCGACGGGACCGGGACAGCATGACGAAGGGGAGATAATGATCGGGGCCCAGCAGCGTGTGCAGCACGCCGATCGCCGCCGCGGTCGCCGTCAGCGCCGCGATTTCCGGTGTGAACCACTCCATGATGACGTCAGTCCTCCGGGAGGTCGTGGTTTAATGTACGCCGCTGCGCGCTCGGTGCCGTCAGCCGGACGATGAGACTGGACGTGTCCCAGCGCCGCCCGCCCATGGCCTCCACGTCGGCATAGAACTGGTCCACCAGCGCTGCGACCGGCAGCGAGGCACCGTTGCGACGCGCCTCGTCGAGGGCGATGGCGAGGTCCTTGCGCATCCATTCCACCGCGAAGCCGAAATCGAATTCCCCGTCGATCATCGTCTCATGACGATTATCCATCTGCCACGACTGCGCGGCGCCCTGGCTTATCGCTTCGACGACGGCACGACCGTCCAGGCCCGCGCGCTCGGCGAAGTGCAGACCCTCCGCGAGTCCCTGCAGCAGGCCGGCGATACTGATCTGATTGACCATCTTGGTGAGCTGGCCGGCGCCTGCCGGCCCCATGAGCCGACAACGCCTGGCATAGATGTCGATGACGGGCTCCGCCGCCGCGTAATGCCCGGCCTCGCCACCGGCCATTACCGTCAGCGTGCCGTGCTCGGCGCCCGACTGCCCCCCGGAGACCGGCGCATCGAGAAATCCGGCGCCGACGGCAGCGCATGCCGCCGCCAGTTCCCTGGCCAGCGCCGCCGATGCGGTGGTGTGATCGATCAGGAGCGAGCCCTCGCCGATCGAGGCGAGCACTCCGTCATCCCCCGTCGTCACCGCACGGACGTCGTCGTCGTTGCCTACGCAGGTGAAGACCATCCCGGCGCCGTCGGCGGCGAGTGCCGGTGTCCGCGCCGCACGACCACCGTGCTCCTCGCACCACTGCCGCGCTTTGGTCGCGGTGCGGTTGTAGACGGTCACGTCGTGGCCGGCCCGTGCGAGGTGCCCGGCCATGGGAAACCCCATGACCCCCAGACCGATGAAAGCGATACGCATGGTCGCGGCACCTGCCCTGGCGCGGATACATGGCCTCACAGTACTTGCGGACAATACGGCGGACAATCGTGGACTTGCCGGACGGCGGCGGAGCAAATAATGTCGACGCTAAAGGGACGAGGCTGATGTCAGGGGGGGCAGAATGATGAGATTCCTGATCACCGTGTTCGTCGTCGCTGCCCTGGGCCTCGGCCTCCTGCTGGCGGCGGGGAAAGGCTGGCTGGGCGAACACGAAGGACCCGGAATCATCACCGACCGTCGCGTGCCCGCGGAGGCAGTGGAGGAACGTATCACGCGCCAGACCGAGGCCATGGAGAACGTGGGCGCGGCGGACGACAGGCAGATTCTGTTCGGCGATCTGCACGTCCATACGACGCTGTCTTTCGATGCCTTCCTGAGCAGCCTTCCGCTGATGAACGGCGAGGGATCCAAGCCGCTGGCGGACGCCTGCGACTTCGCCCGGTACTGTTCGGCACTCGACTTCTGGTCCATCAATGATCACGCCGAGGCGTCCACGCCGCGGCGCTGGGAGGAGACCGTCGAGTCCATACGCCAGTGCAACGCCGTCGCCGGCAGCGGACCCTTGCCCGACACCGTGGCCTTTCTCGGCTGGGAATGGACGCAGGTGGGAAGCACGCCGGACACCCACTACGGCCACAAGAACGTCATCCTGCGTGACCTGGAGGACGGCCGGATCCCGCTTCGGCCGATCAACTCCGGCGGCATCGCCCGTCAGGCACTCGGCGGCATCACCGTGACGGCACGGGCCTATCTCATCGCGCTCGACCCGTCGAAGCGGATGCTCGACTTCGGGCGCTACGTCGAGGAACTGCGCAACGCCGAGAACTGCCCGATGGACGTGCCGACCACGGACTTGCCGGCCGACTGTCGGGAGAGCGCGGAGACCCCTGCAGACCTGTTCCGCCGACTCCGGGCGCAGGGCCACGAGGCGATGGTGATCCCGCACGGGACGACCTGGGGGTTCTACACTCCGGCCGGCTCGACCTGGGACAAACAACTGGCGGGCGACATGCACGACCCGGAACTGCAGAGCCTGATCGAAATATTCTCGGGCCACGGGAACTCGGAGGAATACCGGGCCTGGCGGGCGACCGAACTCGACGATCAGGGCCGGCCGGTGTGTCCGGAACCGGTCGAGGGCTATCTGCCATCGTGCTGGCGCGCGGGCGAGATCATCGAATCGCGCTGCCTGGAGGCGGACGAAGATCCCGCCCTCTGCGAGGAGCGCGCCGCCATGGCCCGCCAGGACTACGTGAACACGGGCAACGCCGGTCATCTCGTCGTGGGTGGCGAGAGTGGTGCCGACTGGCTCGATGCCGGCCAGTGCATGGACTGCTATCTGCCGTCTTTCAATTACCGCCCCGGCGGCGCAGTGCAATACATCATGGCACTGACCAATTTCGACGATCCCGACGCACCCCGGCGGTTCCGATTCGGTTTCATGGCTTCGAGCGACAATCACCGGGCGCGTCCGGGCACGGGCTACAAGGAATTCTTCCGGCGGGGCATGGCCGACCCGACCGGCGGTCGCGACGAGAAGGTCAGAGAGATCTTCGGTCCGCCCACCGGCGAAACCCTGGCCTATTCCCACGCGATCGACTTCGGCGGCGCCTTCGCCGTGCCCGACAACCTGATCGCCTCCGGATCACCGGTGCATGCTGTGGACCTGCAGCCCTTTCGGCTCGCCGAATCCGAACGCCAGGCGTCCTACTTCATGACCGGCGGCCTTGTCGCGGTCCATGCCACCGGCCGGGACCGCGGTGCGATCTGGCAGGCGCTGGAGCGCCGTGAGGTATACGGTACCAGCGGCGATCGGATCCTGCTCTGGTTCGACCTCGCGAATGCCGGCGACGACGCGCTGCCCATGGGCAGCGAAATCGAGATGACCCGGGCACCGACGTTTCATGTCCGTGCCGTCGGCGCATTCAAGCAGAAGCCGGGGTGTCCGGACTATGCGACCACGGCCGTGTCGCCGGAGCGGCTGGAATCGATGTGCCGCGGCGAGTGCTACAACCCGTCCGACGAGAGGAAGCTGATCACCCGGATCGAGATCGTGCGCATCCTGCCGCAGCAGGACGCGTCCGAGGACGTCGCGCCGCTGATCGAAGATCCCTGGCAGGTGCACGAGTGCCGGCCGAACCCGGTGGGGTGTGCCGCGGCCTTCACCGACGACGAATATCCGCGGCTCGGGCGGGACGCCGTCTACTACGCCCGGGCGATCGAGTCGCCCAGCCCGGCGGTTAACGCGGGCGGGGTGCGCTGCGAGTACGACGAGGAGGGTCGGTGCGTGAAGGTCGATCTGTGCTATGCCGACGACCGCACGCCCGCCGACGACAACTGCCTGGCGATGAATGAAGAACGGGCCTGGTCATCACCCATCTTCGTGGACTGGGGCGGGCAAGCACGCTGACGGGCGCGCACGGCTTGTCGCGTCGACACAACAGCAATCCGCGCAGAATCCTGCCCGGGCGCCTGCACCATTCCGCTGTAGAGCGGGCGCCACAGTCAGTCAGAACCGGCGCGATGGCCGGCAGCCGATTTCCGCCGCTTCGCCGCCCCGGCGCCGAAACCTCATAGAAACAAATCCTTAACGGCGCATTATGACAACGGTTCAAGGTAGCCGGAGCAGTGCCGCTCCCGTCTGCCGCCGAACCCGCGGAGCATCGTGTAAACCCTTTATTGCGGTCGCATTTTTGCTGCGCTAGATTTGGTGCCGCTCGCCAGCCGGGCGGCCATACGGGAGCCCGGAATCTCATCGCCCGGAGCAATCGAATCGTCACATTCTTGCCCTAGACTCCTGCGGCGTAAACCACACAGGGGCGACAGAACCCCAGGACCGGAGATAGAGACCGATGCCAACACTCGCAAAGACCAGCAGGGCCTCATGGCTATGGCGCAACATCGTCATGGTCTGGATGGCCGCCATTATGATCGCCGTCGTTCCTGTTGCGGGATTCGCACAAGAGACGACGTCCAATATCCGCGGCAAGATCGTGGACGAGTCCGGAACGCCGGTAGGCGGCGCGACAGTCGTGGTCGAAGACCAGCGTAGCGGGGTGAGCCGCACCCTCACCACTGACGCCAACGGCCTGTTCCTGGCGACACGGCTCCTGCCGGGTGGTCCCTACGAGGTGACGGTACGCGGTCAGACGGCCGAGGTCCCCAGCATCAGTCTCGGCGACACTTATTCTCTCACGATCAATCTGCAGTCGGAGGCAACCATGGAAGAGATCCTGGTCACCGGCCAGCAGCTCGATTTCGTGGACGTCGCCAGCGGACCGTCCGCCACCTTCAACGTGGCGGATCTGGAGACGGCCGTTTCCTTCAGCCGTGACATCTCCGAGGTATACGGTATCGACCCGCGCATCATGATCGATGCGGACGAGGACGGCTTCGGCGTGAACTGCGCCGGCAAGCATCCGCGCTTCAACAACATCACGCTGGACGGCATCAGCCAGACCGACCGTTTCGGCCTGAACGAGAACGGCTATGCGACCGCCGTCGGCATGCCGTTCCCCTACGACTCGATCGAGCAGATCGCCGTGGAACTCGCTCCCTTCGACGTGACCTACGGCGGCTT
>JARRPZ010000019.1:0-28130 GCA_037382365.1 Gammaproteobacteria bacterium | reverse complement strand
CAGTTCTCCTTGCGCGAATACGACGGCAGCTCCAGCGGCACGACCGGCACCGGAAAATCCATGCTTTCGGCCAGAGCGCCGGGCTGATCCTGGATGAGCTCTGCCGTGCAGGACTCACCTACCAGCATCGCCCGGGGCCTGAAGCGCTCGTACGCTTCGCGCAGGGTGTCCTTGACCAGCCCCGCCGTATCGCTGCCGAGGTCGCGCGCCTGGAAGGTCGTGTATGTCACCGACGGCCGGGTCGGTCGCCGCTCGATCATGGTGAAGAGCAGGTCGGCGTAGGTGTCGCCCTGGGGCGCATGCAGCACGTAATGCACACCCTCCATGGAGGTGGCGATGCGCATGGCGCCGACATGGGGCGGTCCTTCGTATGTCCAGAGTGTGAGCTGCATGTCAGACGGCGAGCCTCTCCATGCGCGCGAGCGGCCGGGCGAACAGCTCGGCCAGATCCGCCGCCTGTTCGAATCCGTGTACCGGCGTGAACACCAGTTCTATCGACCACTTGGTGCGCAACCCTTCGGCTTCCAGCGGGTTGGCGAGGCCGAGTCCGCAGACCGTCAGGTCCGGCCGATCGTCGCGTACCCGGTCCAGCTGCCGTTCGACGTGCTGCCCCTCGGACAATCGCAGCGACTCGGGCAGACGTGACAGTTCGGCGGCGACGATGGCCCGGTCCAGGTACGGCGTGCCGACTTCGACCAGCTCCATGCCGCATTCCTCGGCCAGGAAACGGGCCAGCGGTATCTCCAGCTGCGAGTCGGGCAGGAAAGTAATGCGGCGCCCGGACAAGCGGTCGCGGTAGCGTGCCAGCGCCTGGCGCGCCCGCGCCGCCGGCGCATCCGTTGCGGCGCGAAAACGCGACGCCGGGACCCCGTGCACGTCGGCCGCCGCCTGCAGCCAGCCCAGCGTGCCCTCGACGCCGAAGGGATAAGGCGCCTCCAGGAGTCGCCCGCCGCGGCCGGCCAGTGCCCGCGCGGTTTCCCCGAGGAAGGGTTGCGCGAGCAGTACGTCGGTGCCGACGCCGATCGGCGGCAGATCCGTCGCGCTCCGTGGCGGCAGGAAGTCCACGCGTCCGATCCCCAGGCTCCGGAACAACCGGACGAACTGATCCTCGACGACGTCGGCGAGGGTGCCGACGACGAGCAGCGAGCGTTCGCCTTCAGGCAGTGCGGGCAGCTCCGGGACCAGCGACGCCAGGCAGTTGTCTTCGCCCTGGGTGAACGTGGTCTCGATCCCGCTGCCGGAATAATTCAGCACCCGCACCCGTCCCCGATGGGCGTGCGTCAGCCGCTCGGCTGCCTTCGCCAGATCGAGCTTGATGACCTCGGACGGGCAGGAGCCCACCAGGAACAGCGTCCGGATCTCCGGCCGGCGGGCCAGCAGCTCGCTGGCGATACGGTCGAGTTCGTCGTTACAGTCGGCGAGGCCCGCCAGATCCCGTTCCTCGAGGATGGCGGTCGCGAACCGTGGCTCCGCGAAGATCATCACGCCGGCGGCGGACTGGATCAGATGAGCACACGTACGGGAGCCGACGACCAGGAAAAATGCGTCCTGGATCTTGCGATGCAGCCACACGATGCCCGTCAGACCGCAGAACACCTCGCGCTGCCCCCGCTCGCGCAGCACCGGCCGCTCGCTGCATGCCGCCACGGACGAAACGAGGGCTGGCGCGGGCTCGCTCATTCGACTGCGTACCCCGCCGAAGGCGCGTGAGACGGGGCCTCCGCCCGCTGCGTCTGCTGGATCCGCGCCGACCGCAACTTCAGCAGAAACTGCGTTGCGTTGATGACATAAGCGCAGTAGGCTCCCAGAGCGAGGATCATCAGATACCGAGCCTCCAGAATTCCAAGAAAGAGCGCCGCGAGGTAGGCCGTATGCAGTGCCAGCACCAGCATGCTGACCACGTCTTCCCAGAAGAAGCTCGACGCGAACAGCCAGCGGCCGAACACCGCCTTTTCCCAGACCGAGCCCGTGATCATGATCACGTAGAGAATCAGCGTCTTGAACACGACCGAGAGCGTCGCGGCGAAATACCCGTCACCTGTCGTCAGAAAGCGGATAACCAGCGCGAAACTGACCAGAAATACCAGGAACTGGAGTGGCGCGAGGACGGCCTGTACCAGGGTCCACCGGGACTCGTCCCGCCTCCTCCGCTCGTCTTCCGTATAAAGGGGTCTTTTAGTGTTATTCCGGGCCATGCGACCTGACTTCTCGCTAGTCTCGGTGCTGTTGTTAAGGAATCTAGACGCCTCGATGGCATCTGTCAACTAAACCGGACGTAAACTAGACTTGACAAATGCGGGGGAGAATTCGACACTGACGCTCGTGTCCCTGTAGGGGACGGCGTCGACCTTCGAATTGCTCTCCATCGGGGAGAATCGCACCCGACGCCGGAACGGGATTCCGGCACGGGTGCAGGGTAAGGGCCGAAGAGCCCGGAGCGGCAGAAGAGCCGTACAGGCCGACTGCCGCGCGCGATTAAGAGGAGACGCGCGATGTCCGATTGGGGAGCCCGGCGCATAGCCGGAAATGGTCAGGCGGAAAGCGATCATCCGCTGGCAAACAGCCGCAACGAAGACGAGGAGCGATGGGGACAGGATGACGACGAATGCGAGGTACCACGGGAGCGCCTGGCCCAGCTGGTTCGCATCATCGAATCCGAGACCATCCCTAGATTAGTGCTGGCATATCAGGAAGAGGCCACGATAGACGGCCCCGAGGATCCGGGCCCCGAACTGGGCTCCGGTCCGGTGCGCGAGCTGGCCGCTCTGGTCCTCTCCCCGGATCAGGAACTGGCCCTTACCTTCCTGCAGACATTGAGAGAGCAGGGTGTGCGCCGCGAGCGGCTGTTCCTCGAACTGCTCGGGCCCACTGCTCGCTATCTCGGCAGCCTCTGGGAGGAGGACCTGTGCGATTTCACCGAAGTGACCGTGGGACTCTGCCGCCTCCATCAGCTGGTGCGCGAAATGAGCCCCGGATTCCTGGCCCACGGTGCCGGCGACGAGATCCAGCGGGCGCTCCTGGCCCCCGTGCCCGGCGAACAGCATACCTTCGGGCTGCTCATGGTGAGCGAGTTCTTTCGCCGGGAAGGCTGGGACGTATGGGGCGGCCCCTCGGCCAGCCACAGTGACGTGCTGCAGATCGTAAATACCGAGAAATTCTCCGTCGTGGGCTTCTCGATCAGCTGCGACGACCGGCTGGACGAGCTCGCGGTATGGATACGCAGGATCCGTGAACAGTCCCGGAATCCGGAGATCGGCGTCCTGGTGGGGGGCCGGGTCTTCCTGGACAGACCCGCGCTGGTACACGAAGTCGGCGCCGATGCAACGGCGCTCGACGGCCGCCAGGCGCCCGTGCAGGCGCGGCAGCTGCCGCAGATGCGAAAGAGGCATTAGTGACTACACCGCGGAAGATCGGCGCGCAGGGAGTACAGCATACGGCCATCTCCAGACCCTTCAGGTCGGCCGCTCATTCCCTGCAGGATCTCTCCGCGGACACCATAGCGACGCTCATCGCCGCGAGTGCCGACGTGGCACTCATCATCGACGGCGACGGGGTCATCATCGATCTGTCCATCGGTGGCAGTGAACTCCCGGAGGATCTCGGCAACCACTGGCTCGGCAAGCCCTGGATCGAGACCGTGGCCATCGACAGCCGTGCCAAAGTCGACGCCCTGCTGGAGGACGCCGCCCGGGGCAACCCGCCGCGCTGGCGGCACGTCAATCACATCGCCGCCGACGGCCGCAATCTCCCGGTGCGCTACTGCGCCGTGGCCACCGGCCACGAATCGCACATCGTCGCCATCGGCCGCGATCTGCAGGCGATCGCCAACCTGCAGCAACGGCTCGTCGATGCCCAGCAGTCCGTCGAACGGGACTACTGGAATCTCCGGCAGCTGGAGACCCGTTACCGCTTCCTCTTCCAGACGGCCTCCGAGGCGGTCCTGGTGGTCGACTCCGGCAGCCAGAAAGTCCTGGAGGCGAATCCGGTGGCCGAAAAGCTGCTGGGCAAACGGGGTGGCCGGATCGTCGGCCGCCCACTGGCCGATGCCTTCTCGAAGGACGGTGCGGCCACGGTCCACGATTTCCTGGCCGAAGTGCGGGCGGCGGGCCGCGCAGAAGATATCCAGGTGACGATGGACGACTCGCGGCGCCTGAATCTGAGCGGATCCCTGTTGCGGCAGGAGAGCGGCTCTTTCCTGCTGGTGCGTCTGCACGCCGTCGATCAGAGCGAGGTGCGCTCGGGCCTGTCCGAGGTGAAGCGTCAGCTTGCGAGTATCGTCGAGAGCGCCCCGGACGGGATCGTCATAACGAACCAGGATGGCCGGATCGCCAATGCGAACCCGGCTTTTCTGGAACTCGCCCAGCTCGCCAGCGAAGAAGAAGCCAAGGGAGAATCACTGGACCAGTGGCTCGGCCGGCCGGGCGTCGACCTGAACGTCCTCATCGCGAACGTCCGTCAGCACGGCTCGGTGCGACTCTTCGCGACGTCGATACAGGGCAACTACGGCACCGTCACGGATGTCGAGATCTCGGCCGTGGCCATCCGCAGCGAGGAACGCATGCGTTTCGGCTTCGTGATCCGCGACGTCGGTCCCCGTCTTACCACGGACGCACAGACCATGCAGGCGCTGCCCCGCTCGGTCGAACAGCTCAAGGACCTGGTGGGGCGGGTGCCGCTCAAGGAGCTCGTGCGGGAAGCGACGGACCTCATCGAGAAGCTGTGCATCGAGGCGGCGCTCGAGCTGACCGGCGACAACCGGGCTTCCGCCGCGGAACTGCTGGGACTGAGCCGCCAGAGCCTGTACGTCAAGCTGCGCCGCTACGGTCTCGGCGACCTGGGGCCCGACTCGGAGGCCTGAGCCATGGGCGGCCCCGCGACCGACAGCTTGCAGGCACCGGCCCCCTCACCGGGCGCGGTCCTCGAACTCCTGAAGCCGATCACGTGGTTCCCGCCGATGTGGGCGTTCATGTGCGGCGTCGTGTCTTCCGGCGTTGCCCTTGCGGGCCACTGGCTGGTGATCGTGGCGGGTATCGCCCTCGCCGGTCCGCTCGTGTGTGCGACGAGTCAGGCGGCCAACGACTGGTTCGACCGCCACGTGGACGCCATCAACGAGCCGGACCGGCCCATACCCTCCGGACGTATCCCGGGCCGCTGGGGACTCTACGTCGCGGTGGCCTGGACCTGTCTGTCGCTGGCGGTCGCCGCGGCGCTCGGCCCCTGGGTGCTCGGCGCGGCCGTCGTGGGCCTCGTCCTGGCCTGGGTCTACAGCGCGCCGCCGCTGCGTCTGAAACAGAACGGCTGGTGGGGCAACACGGCGGTGGCGGCCTGTTACGAGGGTCTGCCATGGATCACCGGTGCCGCGGTGATGATCGGCGGCGCCATGCCCGACTGGCGGGTCTTCGTACTCGCGGCACTCTACAGCGCCGGCGCGCACGGCATCATGACGCTCAACGATTTCAAATCGATCGAAGGCGACCGGCGGATGGGGGTAGGTTCCATCCCGGCGCGGATCGGCCCGGAGCGCGCCGCACGCCTCGCGTGCATCACGATGGCACTGCCGCAGATCGCGGTCGTCGCCTTCCTCTGGTCGTGGGATCTCGGCGCCTGGGCCCTCGGCGTAACGGCGGTGCTTCTCTGCCAGCTGGCGCTGATGCCACGGCTCCTGAGGGATCCCCGCGGGCAGGCCGCCTGGTATAACGGCACGGGCATCACCCTGTACGTCTCGGGGATGATGATCAGCGCATTCGGTCTGCGCGCCCTGGAGGCGATCGCGTGACGCCGCTCAACTGGTACGGCATCTTCCGTCTCGGTCTGGTGCAGACCGCCCTCGGTGCCATCGTCGTCCTGACGACGTCCACCCTGAACCGTGTGATGGTCGTGGAGCTGGGCCTCGCAGCGATGCTGCCGGGCGCCCTCGTCGCGCTGCACTATGCCATCCAGATGTCCCGGCCGCGCCTCGGTTACGGCTCGGACCTGGGCGGGCGCCGCACGCCCTGGATAATCGGCGGCATGGGCGTGCTGGCCACCGGCGGCATCCTCGCCGCCGCTGCAACGGCCTGGATGGCCACCAGCCCACTGGCGGGCACGCTCCTGGCCGTCTTCGCTTTCGTGCTGATCGGCGTGGGCGTCGGCGCAGCCGGCACCTCCCTGCTCGTCCTGCTGGCGAAACGGGTGACCCCGGAGCGCCGCGCACCCGCCGCGACGACCGTCTGGCTCATGATGATCGCGGGATTCGCGATCACGGCCGGCCTCGCGGGCCATTTCCTGGATCCGTTCTCCCTCGGCCGCCTGGTCACGGTGACGAGCGTCGTCTGCGGGACCGCGGTCCTGTTGACCCTCGTGGCGATTCGCGGCGTCGAGGGGGACGGCAGTCTCGCTGACCCGGCGGACGCCGGCGTTTCGGCGAGCGACGGGCCGAGGCCGCCGTTCCGCCACGCGCTCGCGGAGGTCTGGTCCGAATCCAGGGCGCGACGGTTCTCCGTCTTCGTATTCGTTTCGATGCTCGCCTACAGCGGCCAGGAACTCATCGTGGAACCATTCGCCGGCACGGTATTCGGGCTGACACCCGGAGAATCGACCCGGCTGGCCGGCGTGCAGAACACGGGCATGCTCGTGGGGATGATCCTGGTGGCCGTCGGCGCCCGCCGTTTCGGCACGCTGAAAGGATGGACCATCGGCGGCTGTATCGCATCGGCCATCGCACTCGTGGCGCTCGCCGCCGGAGGCTTCCATGCCGGTGACTGGCCCCTCAGGAGCAGCATTTTCGGCCTGGGACTGGCGAACGGTGCGTTCGCGGTGGCCGCCATCGGCTCCATGATGGCGCTGGTCGCCGCCGGTCGCGAGCGCCGGGAGGGCGTCCGCATGGGCCTCTGGGGAGCGGCACAGGCCATCGCATTCGGGGCGGGCGGATTCCTCGGCACGATGGGTGTCGACGTGATGCGCAGCCTCGTGTCGGCACCGGCCGTTGCTTACGGCGCAGTCTTCACGAGCCAGGCCGTGATGTTCCTCGTGGCGACCCTGCTCGCCGCCAGGGTGGGGCACACCGGTCCGCACATGGCCGCGGAACACGCGCCGGCGACCACCGTCGGGCTGGCGGCCGGGAGCGTAAGACAATGAGGGAAAAACGAATGGAAGAATTCGAAGTCGTCGTCGTCGGTGGCGGACCTGCGGGGGCGACCGCGGCCGCCACGCTCGCCCGCCGGGGCCGGTCCGTTCTTCTGCTGGATCGGGAGGGACGGATAAAGCCCTGCGGTGGCGCCATCCCGCCACGGCTGATACGGGACTTCGAGATCCCCGATTCGCTCCTGGTGGCGAAGGTCGACTCGGCGCGCATGGTTGCGCCGTCCGGCCGCGGCGTCGACATGCCGATCGAAGGCGGTTACGTCGGCATGGTGGACCGTGAGGAATTCGATGAGTGGCTGCGGTGCCGCGCGGCCGCCGCCGGGGCGGAACGACGCCGTGGCAGTTTCCGCGAGATCACCCGTGACGACGACGGGACCGCCGTGGTGCATTATCGGGCACCGCGGGACGACCGCGGCGCACCGACCCGCACGGTTGCAGTACGGGCGAGGGCCGTCATCGGTGCGGATGGCGCCAACTCCCGGGTGGCCCACCAGATGGTGCCGGGGGGCGACGCCATCCCCTATGTGGCCGCATATCACGAGATCATCCGTTCGCCGCAGCAGGGCCACGGCGACTTCGACGGCAAGCGTTGCGACGTCTACTACCAGGGAAAGCTGTCACCGGACTTCTACGCCTGGATATTCCCGCATGGCGATCACACCAGCGTCGGGGTCGGCAGTGCCAACAAAGGCTTTTCGCTGCGTGGCGCCGTCTCGGAGCTGCGCCACGCCACCGGCATGACCGAGTGCGAGACGATCCGGCGAGAGGGCGCACCGATACCCCTAAAACCGCTGAAGCGATGGGACAATGGCCGCGACGTGCTGCTCGCCGGGGACGCCGCGGGGATCGTGGCGCCGGCTTCCGGCGAAGGCATCTACTACGCGATGGTCGGCGGCCAGTTCGCGGCCGAGTCCGTGGACGAATTCTGCGCGACCGGGGACGCACGGGCACTCAAGAAGGCCCGCAAACGTTTCCTGAAAGAGCATGGCCGCGTGTTCTGGGTACTCGGGATGCTGCAGAAATTCTGGTACTCGACGGACAAGCGGCGCGAGCGCTTCGTGACGATTTGCGAGGATCCCGACGTCCAGCGGCTGACCTGGGAAGCCTACATGAACAAGCGCCTGGTACGCGCCAGGCCGGTTGCCCACGTGCGCATCTTCTTCAAGGATCTCGCACACCTGCTGGGCATCGTGTCGCCGTGACCGACCGCGTGACGCCGCTTTCGCGGTTCGCGGCGCTGCTCCTCGTCCCCTGCCCGGCCCGGGTCACCTTCGCCGGATTCCTGAACTTCGCCATCGTCCGCCGGAACCGGAGAGCCCGCATCCCTCCCGGCTATCGGCTGAAGACCTGGTAGACCACAAATGCGCCGAGGTAACCGAGGCCGGTCATGTAGGCCCACGCGAAGACGGGCCAGCGCCAGCTGTTCGTCTCGCGCCGGATGACCGCCAGGGTGGCGACGCACTGCAGGCACCACGCGTAGAAGACGAGCAGCCCGAGCACTACCGGCAGTGTGAAGACCGGACTGCCGTCGGGCCAGGTCGCCGCGTTCAGGCGGGCCGACAGGCGTTCCTCGTCCGCCTCGTCGCCGACGGCATAGATGGTCCCCAGCACGGCGATAACGACCTCCCGCGCCGGGAAACCCGCGATGACGGCGGCCGACACCCGCCAGTCCCAACCGAGAGGATGGAACACCGGAGCGATGACATGGCCCGCCCGACCCAGCCAGCTCTGGGCCAGTTGATCGGCGGCCGCCCGATTCTCGATCTCCTGCAGACGTTTCTCCAGCACGGCGCCTTCGTATTCCGCGCTCGCCTGCACCGACGCCGCATCCGCCGCCTGTTCGACCGCATCCGAACGAGGGAAATAGGCGAGCGCCCAGATGACGACCGCGACTGCGAATATGACCGTGCCGGCGCGGCGCAGGAAGATCCGCGTCCGCTCGAGGAGCTTGATGGCCACCGTACGCAGATTGGGATAGCGGAACTCGGGCAGCGCCAGCATGAAGGTCGGCCGCTCGCCGCGCAGCGCGGAGCGCTTCAGCAGCAGCGCCGTCCCGACGCCGCCGACGATACTGAGGATATACAGTCCGAACAGGACGAGCCCCTGGAGATTCAGGAAACCGACACTGCGGTCGGGCACGAATGCGGCGATCAGCAGAGCGTACACGGGCAGGCGCGCCGAGCAGGTCATGAACGGTGCGGCGAGGATGGTGGCGATACGGTCACGGCGATTCGGGATGACCCGGGTCGCCATGATCGCGGGAACGGCACACGCGAAGCCGGACAGCAGCGGGATCACCGAGTGCCCCGACAGGCCGACGCTGCGCATCGCACGGTCCACCAGGAATGCGGCGCGCGCCAGGTAGCCGGTGTCCTCCATCAATATCAGGAACAGGAACAGGATCAGGATCTGGGGCAGGAAGATGACCACGCTGCCGACCCCGGCGATGACCCCGTCCACGAGGAAGCTCGTGAACATGCTCTCCGGCAGCACGCCGGCGAGATAATGCCCGATCCCGCTGACCGCTCCGTCGATCAGGTCCATCAGCGGCGTGGCCCAGGCGAAGACGGCCTGGAATACGACGGCCATGGAGAGCAGAAACAGGCCGGTGGCGGGCCAGGGGCGGCTGAGCCACGCGGACAGGCGTGCACCCTGGCGTTCGAGCGTCGAGCCCTCCTGCTGCACATCCGAGAGCACCTGTCGGATCCAGCGATATCGCTCGCGCGCCTCAACGGCACGCGCCGGTTCATCCCCGAAGAGCTCCCGACGCGCCTCCATGATTCTCTGGCGCGCCCCGGCATCGAACATCCGCTCCCACCAGGCTGTCGTGACCGCGTCGTCGTCGATGAGGGCCCGCTCCATATCCGCGATCCCGACCGTGGGTGAGGCCGGCCGGAGCTCTGCGAGCAGTGACTCGGCAGTCCTCCGCAACTCGGGCCAGACACCGACTGCCCGGGGCGGGGCGGTGTGCGGTAACTCGGCGAGCCTGCGCTTCAGCTCAGGAAACCCGCGGCCGGTGGTCGCGACGACCGGAACGATCGGGACCCCGCCGAGACGCTCCGACAGGCCGTCGATGTCGATATGGGCGCCGTTGCGTCGGGCCACGTCGGTCATCGTCAGTGCCACGAGCAGCGGACGTTCCAGCTCTATCAGTTGCTGCAGGAAGTACAGACTCTGATAGAGCTGGGTCGAATCGACGATGGCGAGAATACCGTCCGGCGGCGGCGTGCCCGGCATGCGCCCCAGCAGCACGTCCACGGCGATCCGCTCGTCTGCGGAATAAGGACTCATGCCGTAAGTACCGGGGAGATCGATCAGGTCGAACTCGCCCTCGGGCAGCGAGACACGGCCGGTCTTCTTCTCGACGGTGACGCCCGGGTAGTTTCCCGTATGCTGGCGCATGCCGGTGAGCCGGTTGAAGACCGTGCTCTTGCCGGCGTTCGGATTCCCCACGAGCGCGATCGTGCCCGCCTTACGGCGGGGTATCGCGACAGACGAAAGGGGTACGGTGATTTCCCGGTTATCGGTCATTCCCGTCGAGGGGTTCGACCCGGAAACGTCGTGCCTGATCCTGACGCATTGATATCGACGTCCCGTGCACGCGGAACTCCAGCGGATCGCCGCCCAGTGAGGAGTGCAGGAATGTGAGCTCGGTCCCTTCCACGAGACCGAGCATCATCAACCGCTGCACGCCCGGGTCGGCCGGATCCACCGAAGAGATACGAACGCGGTCGCCGCGCCTGAGATCCTTGAGTGTCATTTCAGCTCTCTGTCCTGAGGCTGAATGATAATCGTTCTCGTTTTGAGATGACACTGTGGCAAGCACCTATAGCGCCACGCGGGACCGGCGGGAGCCGCGACGGTCGGTGGTCGCGGCCCCGGTCATCCCGCCGTCAGGGCGGCGGGATGCCTCGGTATTCAGCCCGCTTTCTTCTTGCTGGCGGCTTTCTTCTTCGCCTTGCGACGGGTGGTCTTGCGTTTCCCGGCCGTGGATTTACGCGCAACCCGTTTCCGCGTGGACGCTTTCTTCTTCGTGCTCTTCTTCTTCGTGGCCTTCTTCGCGGACTTGCGCGCAGTGGACTTTCTGGCCGTCGTTTTCCGCCGCGCCGCTGCAGCCTTCTTCTTCTTTTTCGCCTTTTTCTTCTTCTTGCCGCTGCCCGTCGCCTTCGCGAGTTGTTTCTCAACCTGTGCGATCGCCTTGTCGATGCGAAGCGCGTGGGTCAGATGCTTGCGCGCCGAACTAAGGTCCTCGCGCACCAGCGCCAGGTCCTTGCGTATGTCGGCCGCCTCGGCCCGTGCGTCCTTGACCCCCTGCCTGAGATTCCGAACCTGCTCGTCGAGTTCTTCCCGGCTCTTATCCCTCGTCGCCTTCGCGAGCTTCTCCGCCTTTGCCTGCAGATCCTTGCGCGCCTTGTCGGCCTGCTTGTTGGCCTTCTTTATCTCGCGCATCAGCCGGTCGCGTTCCCGGGTGAGCCGCTTCGTCGTCTGTTCGGCGGTCTTCAGGAATTCCTTCTTGGCATCCTGCAAGGCTTTGTGCTGGTCTTTGACGTCTTTGATCATCTCTCGTCCTCCACTGGCGGGACCGGTCCACGAGCGGGCCGTCCCGTCGCTCGGTTCAAATGTTACGCCGGCTGGCCGATCAGCCCGGCGCTGCGGCAGCCTCGACGGTCTCCGGCGCCGATTTCGACGGTCCGTCGCCGATCAGGAATCGGGCGAGGGCCGGCAGCAGTATCAGCGCGCCGAGCATGTTCCACAGGAACATGAACGTCAGCATGAGTCCCATATCGGCCTGGAACTTGATCGGCGAGAAGATCCAGGTCGCGACACCGACGGCCAGGGTGATGCCGGTGAAGGCGACCGCCTGGCCCGTCGTCATCAGCGTCATGTCATAGGAAGTCTTCAGGTCGTGTCCGTCGCGCAGATGCGACTCCAGCTTACTGTAGATATAGATGCCGTAGTCCACGCCGATGCCGACGCCGAGCGCGATCACCGGCAGCGTGGCCACCTTCACGCCGATGCCCAGGAATGCCATCAGGGCCTGCGCGAGCAGTGACGTCAGCGCAAGCGGCAGGATGATACAGAGCACCGTGCGCCAGGAACGGAACGTCACGAATACGAGGAAGCTGACGACACCGTAGACGAGGGCGAGCATCTGGTACTGCGCCTTGCCGATGACCTCGTTCGTAGCCGCCTCGATGCCCGCGTTGCCGGCAGCGAGCACGAAGCTCAGATCCTCCGTGTTGTTGGCCTCGGCGAACGCCTCCGCATCCTCGACGACACGCTGCAGCGTCTCCGCCTTGTGATCGTTCAGGAACAGGAGGACCGGCGCCATACTGCAGTCGACGTTCATCAGATTCGACGGAACGCGAGACAGGGAGTTGTTCAGGATGTACTGATTGGGGCTGAGCGTATGCCAGGCGGGGTTGCCCTCGTTCATGGCCATGATGACGAGCTTGGACACGTCCACCAGCGAGACGACCGACTGCACGCCCGGGGTGTCACTCATCACTTCCTGGAAGCGGTCGATCGCCGCGAGGGTCCCGTAACTGCCGCACTGTTGCGCCGGCGTCTCGACCATGACCACGAAGATGTCGGTGCCCGTGGAAAAATTCTCCGTCAGGAACGCATTATCGAGGTTGTAACGGGAGTCCGGCCGCAACTCCGGTGCGCCGGGGTCCAGATCGCCGATACGCAGATCCTGGCTGAAGTAGAAACCCAGGGCACCCAGCATGACCGCGACGACGATGGTCGCGAGCGCACGTCCGGGCAGCGTGAATTTCCCGAAGAACTGCCACAGTGGATGCGGTTTCTCCCTGCGCTTCTCCAGATGGCGCACGCCACGCTTCGATATACCCGTGTAGGAGAGCAGGATCGGCAGCAGGAACAGGTTGGTGAAGATGATCACGGCCACACCGATGCCCGCGGTTAGCGCGAGTTCCTGGATCACCGGGATTTCGATGACCATCAGCGTCAGGAAACCGATGCCGTCGCTGACGAGCGCGACCATGCCGGGTACGAACAGCACGCGGAAGCTTCCCCGCGCGGCCTCCTCCGCCGTAGCACCCATGCTGAAACGGTTCGCCACGTTGTTGATGATCTGTACCGAGTGGCTGATACCGATCGCGAAGACCAGGAACGGCACGAGCATCGAATACGGGTCCAGCCCGTAGCCGAACGTCTTCAACAGGCCGAGCTGCCAGATCACCGCCGCCGTCGAACAGATGAGCGGCATCATCGTCGCCCAGTGGCAACGGGAGTAATAGAACAAGAGGACCAGGGTGATGAGGAAGGCGATGCCGAAGAACGAGGCGACCAGCGTCGCGCCGTCGATGAGATCGCCGACGACCTTGGCGAATCCGGTGATGTGGATCTTGATGTCGTCGGTCTGGTACTTGTCCCTAACGACCTCCTCGAGACGATTGGAGAACTCGTGGTAGTCGAGCTTCTCGCCCGTCTCCGGGTTCACGTCCGTCAGCGGTGCGATGATGGCGGCCGACTTGAAATTGTTGGCTACGAGACGGCCGATCTGGCCGGACCGGTCCACGTTCTCGCGCAGATGCTCCAGAGCCTGCGGAGAGCCGTCGTACTCATCCGGGATCACGGCCCCGCCGCGGAAGCCCTCTTCCGTTACCTCACTCCAGCGGACATTGGGTGTCCACAGCGATTCCAGCTTGGAGCGGTCCACGCCGGGAATGAAGAAGACCTCGTCGGTGATCTCCTTTAGCGTCTCCTGGAACTCCGCGTCGTAGATGTCGCCATCGGTCGTCTCTACCACGATGCGTACGAAGTTCCCGAGCGCCGCGAGATCCTGCTTGTTCTCGATGTAATTCCCGATGTACGGATGAGACACCGGGATCATCTTCTCGAAACTCGCATCGGGGCGGAGCTGGCTCGCCTGATAGGTCAGGAATGCCGTGACCGCGGCGAACAGCAGCAATACGATCGGCCTGTGAGAGAACAGCAGTCCCTCGAACAGGTGCTCGAGACGACCGCCGCGGACTTGTTGAATTTCGTCCTCGACCGCGTGCCGATGATTCCCGTCGGTCATGGCGCAGCACCTCCGGTCGTTTCGACGCCGGCATGGATGCCGCCGAAACCGGCGATGATCAGGTTACCGGGATTCCCGCTACGGGCGGCGACCACGCCGGCCAGTGATGCCCGGGTATCCAGTGATAGTTTCGAGAAGCTGCGACCGTCATCGGTGCTCTCCAGCACGGTGCCCGCCGCCCCCACCAGCACGATCGGCCCGTTCGCGACCACACGACCGTCGAAGAGGGTGCTCTCTCCCGGCGCGTCGATGGCGGTCCAGCTGTCGCCGTCGTCCTCGCTGCGGAAGATCCTGCCCCGGAGCCCGAAGATCAGCAGACTTCCCTTGTCGGTAGCGATGACGCCGAAGTAAGAGCCCTCGTAAGGCGAGTCGAGCGCCTCCCAGGTCTGCCCATCGTCACGGCTGCGGTGGAGCTGACCCGCCTCGCCGACGACGATCAGGCTGCCGGAGCGACTCTGCGCAATGTCGTAGAGGTGGTAGCCGTTGGGGTTGTCGAGCCGATTGGATTGAAGCTGCCAACTGCTACCCCCGTCGCTGGTACGCAGCAGCATGCCGTAGGCGCCGGTGACATAACCGTTGTCCGCATCCCGGAACCACACATTCAGGGCCGGATGCATAAACCCTTCTTCCTCGGCCCGCCGGGCGTCTTCGAGCGCGAATTCGGCTTCCTCGAGCGCCCACTGGACGTCTTCGGCCTCCTCTTCGGGGGCCTCGTCCAGCCGGGCCCGCACTTCCTCGACCAGCCGCTCGGCCGCTTCGATCTGGAGTCCGGCGATATCTTCGCCGGTCATCGCGATCGACCACGTCTCCCCGCGATCTTTGCTCGCGAGTACCAGGCCTTCATGGCCGACGGCCCAGCCGTCATCGCCGTCCGGGAAGTCGACGGCCGTGATCATCAGCGAGACCGGTACTTCGGCATGGCTCCACGTGGTGCCACCGTCGTCCGAATAGATGATATGGCCCTGCTCGCCCACCGCAACGAGTCGGTCACCGACCCAGTCGAGATCGAGCAGCAGAGCTTTCTTCGCTTCCGGCGACGGCAGGGCCGGACGCATCACGAATTCTTGTTCCTGGGCGGCACCCGTGACATAGCACAGGCACAGCAGTGCGGCGATGGCTCTCTTCAATTCTCCCCCTTTGGTTGGCAGGCTGCGCGGTCGCCCGCCTGCAGGCGGGCGACCGCGTACCATCTTACCGGATGCCGGACCGACGTAATGCCGCCGGCGTGTATTCACGCTCGGTCGCTTCGTAGTTCCACGTGTAGGCGTAGCCATCGACCTCGTTATCGAGGCCGATCGGGAGATGCCGACCGGAGATCAGATCGTAATTCGTGGTCAACGAAGCCCACGGAACCTGTGCATCGACATAGTGCACGACCTGGTGAGCTTCCTTCACACGCCAGAGCTCGCCGCGGCCGTCATACTGATCCGCGACGGCGATCTGCCACATGTCTTCGTCCACGAAGAACACCCGTTTGGCATACACGTGCCGTTCACCCTCCTTCAGCGTCGCCTCCACGACCCAGACCCGGTGCAATTCGTAACGCAGATAATCCGGATTCATGTGACCCGGCATGACGACATCCTTATAGCTGAGGCTCTTGTCGATCACGCGGTACGCATTGTACGGGATGTACAGTTCCTTCTTGCCGAGGAGTTTCCAGTTGTACTTGTCCGGCGCGCCGTTGTACATGTCCAGATCGTCGGCCGTGCGCAGACCGTCGGAACCCGTGCCGGGACCATCGTACGCCACGTCCGGCGCACGGCGCACCCGGCGCTGGCCGGCGTTGTAGACCCAGGCGGCCCTGGGCTCCTTCACCTGGTTGATGTTCTCGTGCACGAGCAGCACGTCACCCTCGAGACGGGCCGGTGCGACGATGCGCTGCTTGTAATAGAACAGCCGGTTCGGAGGCGAGTTCTCCAGGTATCGCCCGTAGGTCAGCTGATCCTCGAAGATGACGGGAACGAACGCACCATTGGCCTGCACCGGAATCGACGCGTAGACGCGCTTGAAGCTCCCGCCCCGGTAACGCATCACGTGATTCCAGATAATCTCGATGCCGCTTTTCGGTATCGGGAAGGGGAAGTCGGAACTCAGCTTCTCGAGGCCGTTGCCCCCGCTGACCAACTCGACGTCCACGGCCCCCGACTTGACCATGTCGTAGACCTCCTGCGGATAACCAGCGGTCCGCCGGGACTTGTACACCGGCATGCGATAGGTATCCGGATACCTCTTCAGCACCGCGATCTGCCCCGGCGACAGGTTCTCCTCGTATTGCTGGTAGTTCTGTGCCGTTATGACGAACAGAGGCTCGTCGTCGGGGAACGGATCTACCAGCGGACCGCCTTCCGTGTAATTCGACGGCGGCGTCGTGAGGCCACCCGTCCACTCGGGGATCGTGCCGTCCGCATTGCCCGCACGCTCCGCGCCCATCGGGGTCAGTTCCGGGCCGCCCAGGCGCGCGGCCTCCTCGGGCGATATGCCTGCGACGGCAGTGCCGGCGAGCAGGCAGGCCGTCGCCGACACGAGGGAGATTGCTGATCTGCGCATTCGTTTCACCACTCTTTGTCGTTTTATCAAGTTATCAGAAGATAAGGCCGAAGCTCACGGACAGGAAATCCCTGTCCTTCTGGGTGTTGTAGTCGCCGCCGCTGAAATCCGTGTACGAGACGGATGCGGTATAGCGGTTCAGATACTCGGCGTTCAGGCCGATGCTCCACGCCTTGGAGCCCTCGTTGAAGTTCGTGTTCGGCGAATAGCCATCCACGTCGTGGGACCAGGCGAATGTCGGCGTGAGGTTGATACCCGCGAACGCGTCATTGTAGGTCAGCGACCCGCGGATCCGGTAACCCCAGCTCGTGTCAGTCACGAGACCGTCGGTGGTGCAGTAATTCGGGTTAATGTTCGGCACGATCGGGTCGAGCACCTGATCCAACGGCGGCGGCGGGAAGAAGCCTTGGCAGGTCAGGTCGCCGGGCACCGGGATGCCGAGCGAGGCGAGCGGTATCGGATCGAACTCGGGTGTGCCATAGATCGGCGAACGGCCGTAACGGGTGGCGGTCAACGGCGGCGGCAGCGAACTCACCCGGTTGCCGCCGACTTCGGCGACCAGCGACAGGCGGTTGGCGCCCAGTACCTGCTCGAAGAACTTCACCACCGTGAACTGCCACTGCAGCACGTCAAAGTCGTCGTAGCCCTGAGCCGTGCCACCCGGCGGCGTTGCGAGGACCCGCGGCGTCACGGGGCTCCAGGGCGCGAGGCCCACGGCGCCCTGTAACAGGTCCACCGTGTTGAGCTGCACCGGGGCGTCGGGACGGTAGCTCACCTCACCGGATAACGCGAAGCCGGCGACGTTGGTCGCGAAGGTCGCGCCGAATATCTTCTGATCTTCCGGATAATCGATCGTGTACTGCGGATTCCCGCCGAAAGGATTGCCGGGGATGAAGGGCGCGAAGTCCGGGTTACCGTCCGGCGGCCCGAGGGAGCCGTCAGGCAGGGTCGGATTAGCGGAGACGACGCCGCTGAAGAACGGCGTGCGGCTGTGCAGGTTCAGGTAGTACAGGCCGAATTCGCTGAAGTTCAGGTTTTCGGCGAAATAACGCAGCGCGATGCCCCATTGGCCGCCGTCATCCGGGGTGTCGTCCGGCGTACGGGTAATGAAAAGTCCGTTCGCATAGTTGACCCGGTCCGGGAGTGTCGCGTCCAGCGTGACGCCGTTACAGCCCTGGGCCGCGGGATCGGTCTGTGAGAAGTAGGTACCGCAGCCGTCGATGACCGTACGCTCCCAATCGAGCTGGTAGAACGTCTCGACACTCAGGGATTCGGTCACGCCGGCGGCGAAGGAGATCATGCTGACCGGCAGCAGGCCTTCCTTGATTTCGGCGCCGGGACGGCGGAAGGCGGAGACGTCGACCGGGTTGATCGAGTTGATGCCGTTCTGGATGAACGTGCTCTCGCCCCAGGACAGCACCTGACGACCGATGCGGAAGTCCAGCGGGACATTGTCGAAGATCGTCAGGTTCGCGTAGAAGAACGCATCCAGCAGGAATATACCGGAGGACTTCGCGAGCTTGTTGAAATCCGAATCGTTCAGTTCCTGGTTCGGGACGTACTGGTTCAGCAGGTTGCCGTGCGGCCGCGATCCGTTCTCCAGCTCGTGGTCGTACCAGTACTTGCCGCGCAGGAACACGCCCATGTTCTCGTACCGCAGCTCGAGATCGTGGACGCCTTTGAAGATGAGCGAGTAGACCTTGCCGTCCAGGAAGTTGAGATTGCCGTCGTCGGCGGTGTTACTGGAGGCCTGCCCGCCCGGCCAGTTGCCGGGTGTCACCAGGCCGGGGTCTATCTCGTCAAGACGCCAGCTCGCGCCTATGGAGAGCTCCGAATTGAAGCTGCCCTCGATGTCGCCGATGCTGAACTCTGCCGCGCCAGCAGGCGCCGGGAGCGCAAGACACCAACACACCAGTGCCGATAGCACCGGTACAGTCACTCTGTTCATAGGACCCCTCGTCTTTTCAGGTTGTTGTGCTGCCGCTACGAGCATCCTCTCCCGGCGGAGCGTGTGCCGTCGAGCGTAGCATCGGGCCCCGGAACAGCCTGTCCGTATGCTGCACAAGTCACTGACGGATTTCACTTATATGACGTGAAGTCCGCAGGTGCTAGTCAGCGCTGCCTCGAATGATGCGACTCCCCCGCACGGCGTCTAGACTTGCACAGGAGAGGACTTCTGGCAACACCAGGGAGCGAATCGAATTGCCGGAGCGGCGGAGCAGCCCGGCGGCGATCCGTGCCGCAGGCAGTCCGAGGGAGAACCGGCTCATGTAGAACTGGTATACCGCTTCCTTACCGGCAGCCAGCATCGGGCTCGCCAGGATCCTGTCCCCTGCCACCAGATAGGTATCCAGGTCGCCGAGGGAGATCAGCAGCGGTTTCGGCGACGGCCTGAAGTCCTTCAGCGGTCGCCCGCGCAGGAAATGCTGCACATTCCAGGCCGCGTACGCCCCCGTGTCGATGGCGTTATAGGCCTGCTTGCGCAGCGGCGACGGCAGTTCGGCACTATCCCCGGCGACGAAGATCTCGGGCGCGACGACGCTCTGCAGGGTCTGCGAGACCGGTACCCAGCGCCCGCCGTCCGGCACGAGTCCGGCCTGCCGGAAAAACGGACGCGGCGCGAGGCCGGCCGACCAGAGAGTGAGCGACGATGCGATCGATTCGCCGGAATCCAGCGTGACGGCGCGCCTGCCGACGCGTTTCACGCCCGCCCCCGTATGCCAGTATACGGGTAGCCCCGCACAGCGCAGGCGCACGTCCTCGGCGAGTGCCGCCGGCAGGTCGGGCAATATCCGCGACTCCTTCTCCACGACATGGATGGCGAGATCCGGATCGTCCCGGTGGCGGCGCAGGATCTCTCCGAGCGCCTCGATCCCCGATACGCCGGCGCCGATGATCACGACCGGAGCCGCCCGATCCGTCGGCACGACCTCATCCAGCCGATCCGCGATCCGGGTGGCGTCGGCCGCGCCGCGGAAGTCGATCGCGTGTGTCGCGGCACCGGTTATCCCCTTTCGGTCCCGGTCGGCGCCGGGCGCGAGCAGGCAGGCGTCGTAGCGAAACCGTTCGCCGCCATCGGTCAGGACCTCCCGCTTGCCCGCATCGACGGCTTCCACCGCTGCCTGCACGAACCGGTGTCCGGCCCGCTCGACGAGCAGGCGAGAGTCCAGCGAGACGTCGCCTTCCGTCTTGACGCGCGACAGGACCTCGTGGATGTTCGGCGTCCACTCGAAGTGGCCCGCCGGATCGATCACCGTGACCTCGTAGCGTCGTGACATCGCCATCGCGGCGGTCAGTCCGGCGAAACCGGCGCCGGCCACGACGATGCGCCTTCTTTCTCTCGCCATTCCTACTCCTCCGCTGCCCGGCCGCCGGCCCTCGCCTCGTCGATCCGGCGACAGCTCTCGATGACCTCGGGACAGGCCAGGAGATCCGGCCATGAGCGAGTCAGGCGACGGCGCCAGTTGGGGTATTCGTCGCTGGTGCCGGGAACGTTGACGGCTTCGTCCGTCAGCGTCCAGTCCTCCGGCTGGACCATGAGCAATCCGGCGCTGCTGCGGGCGAGGTAGGTCTCGATGGCCAGCGCGAGCCGCCGCGTCATGACGGGTACCGTCGCCGGGTCGGTCCGCATGTCCGGCGGCAGCAGTCCCTCGCGCTCCAGCGCATAGAGCATGGCACCCCGGTCCCATGCGCGGGCGGCCGCCAGTTCGTCGGCGGCCCGCTCATGGGGGAACAGTCCGAGCAGACTGCGCAGCGCAATGTCCGTGTCCTCCCAGTAGCTGGCCAGCGTCGGCAGGTCATGGGTGGCGACGGAGACGAGCCGGCGCCGGGGGAAATCCGCCGGCCGGCGAAACTGATCTTCCTCGTCCTTCTCGAAATACAGGACGCCGTAGGAGTAGATCCCGCGCTCCTCCATCGCCGTACGCACCGCCGGCGCAACCGTCCCGAGATCCTCCCCGATGACGAGACATCGGCGCCGGCGACTCTCCAGCGTCAGCACCGCGAGCATGTGTCGCAGGGGGTTCGCGACGTAGACGCCCTCGCCCGCCTCATGCCCTGCCGGTACCCACCAGAGCCGCATGAGACTCATGACGTGGTCGATGCGGACCGCGCCGGCGTGGCGCATCGCCGCCGCGACCAGCCTGCGCCAGGGCGCCATGCCCTGTGCTTCCAGGGCCCGCGGCGACAGTGGTGCAAGACCCCAGTCCTGGCCCTTCAGCGCCAGGGCATCCGGCGGCGCACCGACGCTCATGCCCTGCACGGCGAGTTCCGGCGCCATCCATGCTTCCGCGGCGTCCGGCGGTGTCCCGAGGGCGAGGTCCAGATACAGCCCGATCTTCATACCGGCTTCGCTCGCGGCGGCCTGCGCCGCCGCGAGCTGGCCGTCGGCGATCCACTGCAGATACAGCGCGAATGCGACGGCGCCCGGATGCTCGTCGCGGAATCGCTGCACCGCCGCGGACGCCGGGTCGCGGAAGGACTCGGGCCACCGGCGCCAGTCCGTCGGACTCCCCTCCGCGGCGAAATGACCGCGCAGGGCCTCGAAGGTCGCAAAGCGGAACAGCCGTTCGCCACGATCGCGGCACCAGGTCCTGAAGTCCCTGGCTCGTGCCGTGTCGGCGACCAGATGATGGCGGCTGAAGTGCCCGAACAACTCTCGCAGCACGCCGAACTTGAGTCGGGCGACGGCCGCGTAGTCGACGTGGACCGCCTCGCGCAGCCCCGCAAGGCCGGCGCGGAACGAGTCCGATTCGCTGCGGCGTCGGACCGACTCGCAGTCGGCGAACTCCGGTACCGCCGTCACGTCGATGTACAGCGGGTTCAGGAATTCCCGATGGCTGGGCGCATAGGGCGAGCAGCGCTCCGGGTCGTCCCGGTACAGCGCGTGCAGAGGATTCAGACCGACGGCATCGGCCCCCAGCCGCGCCGTCCCGCGCAGGAATCCGGTGAGAGCGCCGAAGTCGCCGATGCCCCAGTCCTGATCGCTCCGCAGACCATAGAGCTGGACACTCACGCCCCAGAGCCGCTCGCCGTCGGCGAGCGCGGGAGGTTCGTAGCAGCGCTCGGGGGCGATGATCAGTGTCGACTCGTGGCGCTCGGAGCCGTTGCTCAGCACGAGGCGGTGATAACCCTCCGGCAGCTCTGCGGGGAGTTCAAACCGGAGAGAGCCCACCAGGTCGGTGGCAAGCTGCCGCACGCCGCCCGCTTCGAGTTCGAGGCTGAGCGCGGAGCCTGCCGGCGCGTTCTCGATGGGGATTTCTGACGCCTCGTCGCCGAACCGGCTGACGACGGCGGGCAGCACGGTCGGTGCGCCCGCCTCCTCTTCCGCACGCAGCGCGCGGAGCGCCAGCGCCACGGTCTCTCGCGGGATCGCGTGCTGCCGGCCCCGCCAGTCCGTGTACTCGGTCGCCACACCCGCCCCCGCGGCCAGCGATTCGATCGTCTCCCGGTCGGCTTCCTGGCTCATGGGAGGCGCTCCGTCAGAAGCACGAGGGACGAACCCCGCACGAGGACCTCTGCCCCTGCCGGCAGATAACCGCCGCGCCGGAAATCGATATCGCGGGCGGTGTCGAAGACGGTCTCCCAGACGTCCGCCCGGATCGGCCTCGGCAATCGGAATTCCACGTCCCCGCGATAGGCGTTCACCAGCAGCAGGAAGTTGTCCTTTTCGACGCCCGCGGGCACGTCCGCGCCAGGGCCGTCGCCGGCGATGAGTATCGAGAGACTGCGGGCGTAGGCGGCACGCCAGTCCTCGGCTCGCATCTCCTCGCCGTCAGGGCGGAACCAGGCGACATCGCGGCGGCCCGTCTGCGGATCCGCTTCACCGCGAAACCAGTTCATGCTGCGGAAGGCCTGCTGACTTCGGCGCAGCCAGATGAGGGCCGAGACGAATCGGCGCAGGTCGGATGCTTCGTCCGCTGCCTCCCAGTCGATCCAGCTGATCGGGTTGTCCTGGCAATAGGCGTTGTTGTTGCCCCCCTGGCTGCGTCCGGCCTCGTCGCCGGCATGCAGCATGGGCACTCCCTTCGACAGGAATACGGTCGCGAGCAGGTTGCGCTTCTGACGCTCGCGCAGCTGCAGCGTTTCGGGATCGTCGGTCGGTCCTTCCACGCCGTAGTTGGCGCTCCGGTTGTGATTCTCGCCGTCCCGGTTGTCCTCGAGATTGGCCTCGTTGTGCTTCTCCGAGTAGCTGACGAGATCCGTCAGCGTGAAGCCATCGTGCGAAGCGACATAGTTGATGCTCGCCGAAGCATCGCGGCCGACCCGCTCGAACAGGTTCGAAGACCCCGTGAACGCCGCCGCGAAGTCGCCGAGCAGGTGCTGCTCGCCGCGCCAGAACGAACGCATCGTGTCACGGTAGGCGCCGTTCCACTCGGACCAGCCCGCCGGGAAGCGGCCGAGCTGATACCCGTCGTGTCCCAGATCCCACGGCTCGGCGATCAGCTTGACACGGCTGAGCACGGGATCCTGGTGCAGCACACTGAAGAACGCGCCGTGCGCATCGAACGCGTCGCCGTCGCGCCCGAGACTCACGGCCAGATCGAACCGGAATCCGTCGACGTGCATCTCCTGGACCCAGTAGCGCAGCGCATCGGTGACCAGCTTCAGGACGTCCCGATGCCCCACATCGAGCGTATTGCCGCAACCGGAGTAGTTCAGGTAGCGCGCGGTATCGTCGGGGTCGAGCCGGTAATAGGCCCGGTTGTCCAGCCCGCGGAAACTCAGCGTCGGACCGAGGTGGTTACCTTCGGCCGTGTGGTTGAAGACGACGTCCAGGATCACCTCGAGACCCGCCCGGTGCAATTCCTTCACCATCATGCGGAACTCGGTCACCGGGTCGTCCAGAGCATAGCGGTCGGTCGCCGCGAAGAAACCGATGGGATTGTAGCCCCAGTAATTCTCGAGCCCGTTGTCGTGCAGCATGCGCTCGGTGACGAATGCCTGGCAGGGAAGGAGTTCTACGGCCGTGACGCCCAGTGCGCGCAGGTAATCGACGACGGCGGGTGATGCGAGGCCCAGATAGGTGCCCCGCAGCGCCTCCGGGACGTCCGGGTGTCGGCGCGTGTACCCCTTCACGTGCAGTTCGTAGATGACCGTGTCCTCCCAGGGCGTACGCGGCGGCGTGTCTCCTCCCCAGTCGAACGTTGCGTCGGAGACGACCGCCCGGGGCATGGCCGGGGCGCTGTCGGCATCGTCGGGCCTCGCGGCGTCGGGCTGGCCGGTGTCATAGCCGTAGACGGAATCGTCCCAGCGCAGGGGTCCGGCGAGCCAGCGCGCATAGGGGTCCAGCAGGAGCTTCCGCGGGTTGTACAGCAGTCCGGCGGCGGGATCCCACGGCCCGTAGGCCCGGTAGCCGTAGACCAGCCCCGGGCCCGCCTGGGGCAGGAATCCGTGCCAGACGTCTCCCGTGCGGCCAGGGAGCCTGAGCCGTTCGACTTCCTCGGCGCCGGTCTCGTCGAACAGGCACAGTTCGATGTGCTCGGCTTCCGACGCGAAGACAGCGAAATTGACGCCGTAGCCGACGAAGGTCGCGCCCAGTGGGCGGGGCGAACCGCTGGACAGCACCGGATCGCGCGACAGCCCGGCACGCAGGGCCAGGCGTGCTCCGCGATCCCTCGCCACCGTGGGCCCCGCTCCGTCCGTCATGATGCCGGCACCAGGAACAGGGCACCCAGCGGCGGCAGTGTGACCGTGATCGAACGCGGGCAACCCTGCACCGGCGGCCCGTCGGCGACGAGGCTCGCCTCCGGCCCGCTGCCGGCATCGGAGCCGCCGAATTCCCCGGCATCGGTATTGAGCAGCACCCGCCATGTGCCCTCCCGATCCACGCCGAGGCGATAGCCGTCACGGACGACCGGCGTCAGATTCAGGACCACGTTCACGACCCCGCCCTCCGGGGCGCAACGCCGATACGCCAGTATCGAATGTTCGGCGTCGTCCGCATCCAGCCATCGGAAGCCGTCCGGCGAGAAGTCCAGCGCCGAGAGGGCGCCCTCATTGTGGTAGAGACGGTTGAGGCGTCGGATGAGTGCCCGCACCCCGCCGTGGCGGGGCTGCCGGGCGAGGTCCCAGTCGAGGCCGCGCTCGTGATTCCACTCCTGCCACGGCGCCAGCTCGCTGCCCATGAACAGGAGTTTGCGGCCGGGATGCGAATACATCCACGCATAGAGGCACCGGAGATTGGCGAATTTCTGCCAGTCGTCCCCTGCCATCTTGCCGATCAGCGATCCCTTGCCGTGCACGACCTCGTCGTGGGACAGGGGGAGCACGAAATGCTCGGACCAGGCATACATCAGCGAGAAGGTCATCTCATGGTGATGATGCCGACGGTGTACCGGGTCCCGTCCGAAGTAGCGCAGCGTGTCG
The DNA here is from genome assembly GCA_037382365.1 of Gammaproteobacteria bacterium. Taxonomy (GTDB): domain Bacteria; phylum Pseudomonadota; class Gammaproteobacteria; order Steroidobacterales; family Woeseiaceae; genus Lentisalinibacter. The sequence continues at coordinate 3,043 of JARRPZ010000019.1, read as the reverse complement.
TGCATCCATCCCATGTTCCATTTGAATCCGAAACCGAGCCCTCCTTCACGGGTGGGGAACGACACTTTCGGCCAGGCGGTGGACTCCTCCGCGGCGACCATCACGTCAGGGAATTCCCGGTGGACGGTGACGTTCAGTTCGCGGATGAACTCGACCGCCTCCAGGTTCTCGTTGCCGCCGTAGCGGTTCGGCTCCCACTCGCCGGGCTCGCGCGAGTAGTCGAGGTAGAGCATGGACGCCACGGCATCCACGCGGAGGCCGTCGACGTGGAACTCGCTGATCCAGTACAGCGCGTTGCTGATCAGGAAATCCCGGACATAGGGTCGGCCGAAATCGTAGATCAGCGTCTGCCAGTCCGGGTGCCAGCCGCGGCGCGGGTCCGGGTGCTCGTAGAGCGGCGTGCCGTCGAAACGGGCGAGGCCGTTCGGGTCGTCAGGGAAGTGAGCCGGGACCCAGTCGAGAATCACGCCGATTTCGGCCCGGTGGCAGGACTCCACGAAATACTTGAAGTCGTCCGGTGAACCGTATCGACTGGTCGGTGCGAACAGCGCCGTGGGCTGATAACCCCAGGAGCCGTAATAGGGATGCTCCGTGACCGGCAGCAGCTCCACATGGGTGAAACCCATCGACACGACATAGGGGACCAGTTCGTCCGCGAGCCGTCGGTAGTCCGGCATCGCATCGTCATGCCGGCGCCAGGAACCGAGATGCACCTCGTAGATCGTCATCGCCGTCGACTGCGGGTCGCGCCGCGCCCGGGCGGTCATCCATTCTTCGTCACGCCAGTCCCTTCGGCCATGATCGTAGGCGATGGTGGCATTGGCGGTCGCCTGTTCCTGGTAGAAGCCGCAGGGGTCGGACTTCAGTGGCAGCAGGGTGCCGTCCGGTGCGCGCACCTCGTACTTGTACAGCGTGCCCTCGCCCAGGTCCGGGATGAACAGCCGCCAGATGCCGTCGCTCCCGCTCTGCATCGGGTGGACGCGACCGTCCCAGGCATTGAAGTCGCCGACGACCGAGACACTGCGCGCCCTCGGCGCATAGACGCGGAACAGCAGGCCGGGGACGCTGCCGCCGCCGTCGTCCCGCATTTCCCGGAGATGGCTGCCCAGATACTTCCACAGCCTATAGCGATCGCCGAGTGCGTCGAAGAGTCCCCCGTCGTGAAACTCGTAGGCATCCCGCACGACATCCACACGACTCCCCCGACGCACGGCGAGCCGGTAAGCCGCCGGCGCCTGGCGAAGCTCCGCTTCGAAGACGTCCGTATCGCCGATTCGGCGCATCTCGGCGAGCGCGCGATCCGATCCCGCGGCCAGCACCTCGACGGCGTCCACGCCGGGTCGGAATGTCCGCAGCAACGCGGCGCCGTCGGCGGTCCGCTGCCGGCCCAGCACGTCGAACGGCCGCGCGCAGCGGCTGGCGGCGAGTTCGGCAAACGCGCTGTCGGGCCTGTCGCCGATCGGCCTCAGCCCCCCTGCTCCGTGCCGACGGCCGGATCCGCCGCGGACTGCCTCTCGATGCTCGGTGCCGCCCGCCAGATGCGCGCCGCATATTCCTCGATGCTGCGGTCGCTGGAGAAACGGCCGACACGGGCGGTATTCAGGATGGCGCGTCGGGCCCAGGCATCCGGTTGCGCATACAGTGCGTCGGCCGCCGCCTGGGCGGCGGCGTAGGCAGCGAAGTCGGCCAGGATCATGTAGCGCTCCCCGGGGGCGAGCAGGGCGTCCACGATGTCGCCGTAGGCCTCACCGTCGCCGGCGAATGCGCCGCCCCGGATCATCCCGACCACCTCGTCGAGTTCGGGGTCGGCTGCGAGGAATCGTCCCGGGTCGTAGCCCCGCGCAAGCATGTCTGCGACTTCCTCGGCCGTGAGGCCAAAGACGAAGAGGTTCTCGGCACCGACCTCGTCGCGAATCTCGATGTTCGCTCCGTCCAGCGTCCCGATCGTCAGTGCCCCGTTCAGCGCGAGCTTCATGTTACCGGTCCCGGACGCCTCCATGCCGGCGGTCGAGATCTGTTCGGAGAGATCCGCGGCGGGGACGATGATCTCGGCCGTCGAGACGTCGTAGTCGGGTATGAATACGACCCGCAGCCAGTCCCGGGCGGCCGGGTCGGCATCGATCGTCCGGGCCACGTTGTTGATGAGCTGCAGGATGTTCTTCGCCATCACGTAGCCGGGCGCGGCCTTGCCGGAGAAGATCACCGTGCGCGGCACGAGACCCTCGGTCCTCCCTGCCCGGATCCGGTTGTAGCGATAAATGACGTGCAGCAGGTTCAACAACTGTCGCTTGTACTCGTGAATGCGCTTGATCTGCACGTCGAAGAGACTGGCCGGGTCGATCGCCACCTCGAGCTCCGTAGCGACCAGATGCGCGAGCCGTTCCTTGTTGGCACGCTTGACCGCCATGTACTCCTCGCGGAAACCGGCATCGCCGAGGTGGTCCTCGAGCCCGCGCAGCAGGCCGAGGTCGCGCTGCCAGGCGCGGCCCCCGATGCGCTCTTCGATCAGCCGGGACAGTCCGGGATTCGCCTGGCGCAGCCAGCGCCGCGGCGTGATGCCGTTGGTCACGCTGGTGAAGCGTTCCGGGAAGAACTCGGCGAAATCCCTGAAGATGGTTTCCCGCATCAGGCGAGAATGGAGTTCGGCGACGCCGTTTACCGCATGACTGCCGACGATGGCGAGATGCGCCATGCGCACGTGCTGCCCGTCACTCTCGTCGATGAGCGACATGGACGCGCGGCGCCCGTCCTGCGGGCCGAATCGTTCGTCCAGCCGGGCCAGGAACTCGCTGTTGATGCGGAACACGATGCCGAGATGGCGGGGGAGCAGGCGCTCGAAGAAAGGTAGCGGCCACGTCTCCAGCGCTTCCGGCAGCAGCGTATGGTTCGTGTAGGAGAAGACGTTCGTCACGATCTCCCACGCGCGCTCCCACTCGACCCCGTGCTCGTCCAGCAGCAGCCGCATCAGTTCCGGGACGGCGAGCGCCGGATGGGTGTCGTTGAGCTGGATGGCGACATGGCGGTCCAGATCGGTCACCGGATG
>JARRPZ010000018.1:0-36098 GCA_037382365.1 Gammaproteobacteria bacterium | reverse complement strand
CAGGTGGAAGCGCTCCACTTCCTCAGCGTCGCCGCCTGCGGTCGGGAACAGAAGTACCGGCGTGCCGAAATGCCCCCAGCGCACGAGCTGCACTTCCTGTCGCAGCCGCTGCGTATACCAGCGCGTGACGTCCTTCTTCATGGTCAGGGCGTGTTGTGTTCGCGGTAGGTCTGGATCCGCTGCCAGAACATCTCCGTGTATTCCTCGACCTCGTGTTCGGGATACAACGCCGCTACCTTCTGCAGGACGGCGTCATGCGCCACGTCCGATGCGAAGAATTCATCGGCAACCTCGTCGAGATGGGCAAGGTGCGTATCGCAAAACTCGGTGAATCGTTCCTGCTCGAAGTAGGCCAGAGCGAGCCTGGCGTATTCGTCGAGCTTGTCCTCGAATGGCAGGTCCCTGGCGGCTATGCGGAAATAGTCGGACCAGTTCAGATTGGCGTGCATCGAGCGATCCGTCGCGGCGCAGAAGATCGACCAGCGCAGATTCGCCTTGATCAGCCACGGGAAGTGATAGTGGAGGGACGTGACTTGCGAATCCGGACAGGCATTCGCGAAGTCGATCGGATGCCAGGTGCCGCCTGAGCGCAGCGCTTCGCAAGAGTTGAAGTCCCAGCCGAAGAATGCGTTGATGACCATGGTCATCTTCGAAAGCGATTGCTGGTCCGCGTCATCGAGGAAGTCGCGATCCATTTGGTAGCGGTCGTGCAGCGGTGCGGACGGATCGTAGTTCACGAAGCGCCACTGCGGGCCCAGACCAACGCATCGCACGAAGACATCGAACGGGGCGACGGCTTTCTGCAGGTGCATGAGGCGGATGCCGCTCTGGTTGTATGCCTCATGTAGTGCCTCACGGTCCCGGATCGAAGTCACACCGACCCAGGCGCCGCCGTCATAGGGCTTCATGAACAACGGGTAGCCGATCTTCTCGCCGATCTCGCCGAGATCGAAGAGCCGTGCGTAACGTCTCAGCGTCGGCATGAGATCCGGCGATTCCACATAGGACTTCGGCGGCACCAGCCAGGTCTCGGGCACCGGAAAACCGAGCCGCATCATCGCGCAGTAAGTGGTGTGCTTCTCCATGGCCTGGATGGACCACGGGTTGTTGTAGACATAGAGGTCGTCGCTCAGGATCGATTTCTTGATCCACTCACGCGACGTGCTGTACCAGTGCGTGAGCCGGTCGATCACCACGTCGTACTTGCAGGGCTGGCGCAGGTCGAACGGTTCGATGCCGATGCGCTCGACTGCGAACGACTGAGTCTCGCCGCCGAGATCGATCGCCAGATCGAGACGATCGAGCAACGCCTCATAGCAGATCGGCCAGCAGATATCGGCGCCCAGCGAGAGCCCGATGTGTCGCGTTCGTGTCGCCATAGGTATTGTCTATTCGTGGGCTGAACGAACCAGTGCGCTACGGCCCTCAATCATAGACCATCCAGAGTGGGCCGGGGAACAGCCAGGAAAGACCGTTGCGCAGGCGGTCCCGCCAGTTCTCCCAGTTGTGCGCGTCACGGGCTTCTTCGAATCGGACGTCGATCCCCTGTGCCTGGAGCCGTGGCACGAGGGAGCGATTCTCATAGATCAACGACTCATAGATACCACAACTGACATAGATTCGGTCGGACGGGCGCCCGGGCTGCGCGTAAAAGTCGTTCATGAAGCTTACGACCGGGTCGAAAATAGCGCCACGCTGATGACGCCCGATGTCGCTGAACGCGTACGAACCTGACTGCAACAGGAGGCGGCCGAACAGGCCGGGGCTGCGCCATGCGGCGTGCAGCGACGCGACGCCACCGAAACTGGCGCCGAGTAAACCGCGTGACCGTGGTTCATCGACAAGTGGATACCGCTCGGCCACGGCCGGAAGCAATTCGTCCGCAAGAAATACCGCGTGACGCTCATCCCCCGCGTATTCCGTCAGTCGATCCGGCGAATCCGTCAGTGCGACTATCATCGCCGGGATTTCGAGGGCGTGTATCAGATTGTCCAGCACGGTCTTCAGCGACGAATAATGCAGGTAGTCACTGCCATCGTGCGCGACCAGCAGCGGATAGCGCCGGTTCCGCCGGAACCGCGCCGGCACGTAGATTCTGACGGAGCGCGTATCGCCGAATGCCGTACTCTGGACACTCATTTCCTCGAGGGATCCCCGGCGGACATGCTCCTGTTCCAGTGTCCATACGGGTCGTTCGTAGCCGTAACCCTGGCAGACCGAGTTGGCGCCGAAGGGGTCTTTGGCGAGGACTCCATTGAGCGGATCCGTAATCAGCTCGCGATGACCGTTCCTGACGACCTCGAACTTGTACTCGATACGCGAGCCCCTCGGCAGTTCGATCGTCGTCACCCACAGGTCCGACTCGCCGAGGGCCTGAAATGGTTGCGCTGCATCGAGTCCCGATATGAAGCACCGCAGGAACACTTCATCGGCTGCGCCACGGAAGACGAATGTCACATCGCTGCCATCGACGAGAGGAAATTGCGTCGATGACAGGAAGGCGTCGACGTCCCCGGCAGCAGGTGTGCCTGAGCTGAAGAGATCCTGCAGTGCCTGGTTCATCGGGGCAGCACCGGGACGAGTCGTCCGTCGTTGTGCAGCCGCCGGACGGACTGCGCTGCAACGATCTCACTGGCGTCGAGGCGCAGCATCGACCCACTATCGAGCGTATAGCAATTGTCAGGCGCAAAGCGCCGACTGAAGGTGGCGATTCGCGGTCTATCGCCGCCGCGTAGCCGATGCGCGGCATCGGGGAGGACGATACAGCCCCTGGCAAGACCGAGTCCGGTGCCGAGGACCTCTGCCTCGCGGCGACCCTGCGGCGTGCGGTCATGAAACAGCACGATGCGTTCGGCGAGCACCATGGCTCCTGCCGACCAGCCGATGACGGGCAGGTGTGCGATGAGTCGGCCGATGTCGAAAAGGCGCGCACGGTTCAACAGCACGGCGACATTGCCGCCGGTCAGGATGACCGCCCGGCAACGACTCAATACGTCGCGGATCTCGGCGATGTGCTGCTGGAGCCGATCGTTCGATTCGGCAGGATATTGCAGATCGGATTCGCGGTGGATCGACTCGGTGCGATTCAGGTGATGTCGGTCCAGCGCCCGGAGCTGGGCTATGGCATGGCGCTTCTCTGCGGCAATCATGTCCGTGTCGCCCTGCCAGCGCCAGACAGCACGTGCCGCCTGCGCGAGCGGTTTCAGCCGAAGGCGGTACAGCCGTTGCTGTTCAATCAGACGGTCCTGGCGGGCGCGATAGGACGCGGCGAGCGTGGGGTCCGCCGACAGTAGCGACTCGGCTCGCCGATACAGTCCGAGGTCCTCCAGCGACAGCCCCACAGCGTCCTGCACGTCCGCGATATCCCCCTCCGCCTCCTGCCAGCCCGCCGAGATCAGGGCAACCGGACCCTCGGCGATATCGGCTGCTCTGATCGCCTCAGCGAGATTGACGGTCGGTCGCTGCGGACCCAGGAGCACTCGTGGCATTGGCATCGGCGTCATGCGAGTTCCACCCGGATCAGTTTGACGATTTCGGTGAGTGCATGTTCGACGACCGCCGTATCCGGATCGCGGACGATCACGTAACCGTCACCCTCGTAGCTATCCGAGGGCGGTTGCCCTTCTCGCGGGAGTTTCGCCTCGACGACAAGCCGGCCGAAGCGCCGCTGGGCCTCGTCGACCCCGTGGATGGCGCGCACACGGCCGCGGCCCTGGCCGCGGATGTAGGCGGCTCCCGCGGCATAGCGGCGCGGCGGTGGCTCGAACTCGCCGAAGGTCAGCAGGTGCGGCCACGCCCGATAAAAGTCCACGTCATGCGCGTAGGACAGCAAAGACGTGAATTGCGCTCCAGGCGGTCTTGCCCCGACCTCGGAAATGGCGATACGCCCGTCCGCATACCGGAACCACTCCAGGTGACTCAGCCCCGTCGTCAGACCAAGGGCGCGCAGACCTCGGCGCGCAGCGTCGCGGATCGGGTCGAATTCCTCGCCGGAGATATCGCGCGGCAACAGGACAACCCACTGGATCCACGGATTCTCGAGTACCTCGAGCGGCGATGGCATGTAGCGCGAGATCGAGTGCCAGACGACTTCGCCATCGATCATGACGCTGTCGAAGGAGAACTCGGTGCCCTGAACGAATTCCTCGAAAAGGGTTGGATGACTCTCTCCCGGTGGGTGCATTTCGAGCAACTTCGCGAGCTGCACCGAATCGTCGACGCGCCAGGTACTCTTGCCGCCCGCTCCGGCCGGCGGCTTGGCCACCAGCGGGAAACCGACTTGCTCGACGAAAGCCCGCGCTTCGACAGGACTGCTTACCAGGGCATGACGCGCACACGGCACGTCGGCGTCCCGGAGTACGGCCTTCATGCGTGCCTTGTCACGAAAATTTCGCGCTGCACTCGCTCCGAGACCCTCGATACCCAGCTCCTCGCGCGCGACGGCCAGCGGAACCTGCAGTTGCTCCAGTGCCGCGATGTACCGGTGCGCCTTGCCGAAACGTGCCTGAAGTCTCTCCGCCGCCTCGACGAGTTGCCGCGGATCCAGTGCATCGTCGACACGCCAGTGACCCGCGAGTCGCTCACGCAGCGACGTGGGCAGCTTCTCCACCGGCTCCTGACTGACCAGTGTGACGAGTGTATCGGGCAGCTTCGTCGCGCCGGCAACGAAGCGCAGGGTCGCGTCCAGGAGGAATGGCGCGGCGAAGATGACGTGTAGCGGCATGGTCGCGTGAGTGTAATGCAACCCGTCACGCAACTCCCAGAGCACCGGAGCGCCCATCTTCGCCGGATTGGGTTGCAATCCGTAGTACTCCGAATTGAGAACCTGCGCTGGTGCAGCGATAAGATGATAGTCGGATAAATGGATGATGCTGGCTTGAGTTCGAGCGGGACGGATAGCGTCGGACCATCCTGCTGGAAACAACAAGAACATCCATATCCCACTCATTTCAGCATCGAACGGTATCCGTCGAAAGCTTGAAGTGGGGGCAACGTCATGTCAGCGAGACCTGTAGATCATGAAGGGTCCGCCCGAGCGTGGATGAAGCGGCGGGAGTGGCTTTGGGTCGTTGTTGCTTTGCTGTGCGGGTGGGGGAATACCTACGCTGCGACTTGTGACATCGATGAAGATGGAGACATCGACCGCAGTGATATCGAATTGATTTCTGCCCTGAGGAATCAAGATGTCGCTGCAGGAGACGATCGTGATACCGATGGTGACGGGCGGGTTACGGTCAACGATATGCGCCAGTGTGTGGTCCGCTGCACATTGCCACGATGCGAGGAACCGGATACCGGCGCCACGCTGATCGACAGCGCCGGAGGCGTTTTCGAATTCAGCGGCGATCTCAAGCTCGAGGTGCCGGCCGGGGCGCTCACTGAACCGACACTGGTGAAGTTGACGCCTTCCGACTGCGGCGCGATACAGCCCATATTGGCACCGCGGGAGATCTCGACGAAACCCGACAAGAGCTGCCTTGCCGCATTCTCAGGCACGCCTTCCGGACTGGAATTCGAATTGCCGGTCCGCGTGACGGTACCGATTCCCGGTCTTGCTTCGGGACACTATCCAATTCTGGTCGACGTCAATCAGGAGACGGCGACCTACAGCCTCCTGCCGACGACCATCGAGTACGACGCCGCTGCCGGCACGGCCCGTGCCGAGTTGAATGGCTTTTCCGAAAAGGCGTTCACGGACGTCGAGCTCGATCCGGAGGAAGAGTTCGGTCCCGAATGGGCCGCTGCCGGGGAAGAAATCGAAAACCGGTGTGGAAGCTGCAATGGTCAGCTCGGCAATGCTGGCGCGAATCTGCCGTTTTGTGAAAACCTCGATCTGTTCCAGGACTCCTGCTGTCTCATTCCACCGGCTGCGCGGGGGGCCTGTTTCTCGGACTGCTTCTGCTGCAAGGAACAGAGGGCCATCGTGAAGGTGTCCGAGGTGGATTTCTCCTCCGGCGACTGCCAGGTGCTGGGCAGCGATATCGAGGTGACCTATCCGGATTGCCCCGGTGCTCCCACCTATACCGATTCCATTGATGAAACCTCAGCGGAGTGTCCGCCGCTGCAGTGGGAAATTTCGGTGGATCCGCCGAGCGCTGATGTGCTGGCCTGCCAGGAGCCTGTATTCACGGCCACCATCAGAGGATTGGACCCGACTGACGGCAGTGAGGTCCTGGCGCCTTCCACATTGTTCCCCACCTGGGTCTCCACCGACGACACCGTAGCCCGCTTTATCGGTGGTGATGGGCGCCTGCGCGCACTGACCGAGGGCAATACGGTGGTCGAGGCGCGCATCAGCGGGCGGAATCCGGCGAAGGGTGCAGCGCCTGTCACGGTGAGATCAAATATCGAGTAGATGAAGACCGCCTGCTGCAGGTCCAGGTGACGGCAGCGCCGGATGCGCCGCTACCGCCGGATCCGAATGCTACCGATTGGACAGTCAGTGACAGTACGGTTGCCGAAATCACGCCGGCAGGACAGCTGGTGTCGGTGCGCGGAGTGGATAGCGGCAGTACGGAGGTCGTGGCGTCCCTCGACTATTCATGCGAAACCGTGTCGGCGCGGTCCGATGTCACCGTTGAGTGCCGATTGGTGGATTTCTCGGCGAGTCCGTCTTCTCTGAATCTGATCGTTGGGGATGACGTGCTGGTGTCCGCCGAGGCTTTTGATGATGAAAACAACCCGCTGGATACCACCGGTGTGACCTGGCAGAGTGAGTTCGAGGCGGTCGTGGATGTTACCAACCCGATGGGTCCACAAACCTCGATTCGCGCACTCGGGCCTACGGATCAGGGGCCGGTTGCCGTCGTTGCGACTTATGATGACGGTTGCCAGACGAAAGAGGCGAGTGTTCTCGTCACCGTCGACTGCGTGGAACTGGAACTCTCCGTAGAAGAAGCCATCGTTGAAGTCGATGCATTCATCCCCGTCGGTGTAACCGCCGTCGTTGACGGGAGTCCGGTGACGATAAACGAAAACGATATCAGTTGGAGCAGCAGCGATCCTTCGGTCGCCGGTGTCATCCCGAATATTGGCGGGCTGATAACCGTGATCGGCATCGAGCCCGGTCAGGCGGAGATCACCGCTACTTTCAACCAGGGTCCATGTGGTGACGCCAACGCAGTCTTGCGGATTACGGTGCGGCCCGAAACGCCGGACGTCTCAGGAGATTGGGTCGAAACCGTGACTTTCGGAGGTCAGACCTGCCAGATCATCGCCGGCGGCGTGGAGGAGATCGAGGAATCGTGGAGTGACGAGACGTTCAGTATTGCAGTATCGCAGATCGATCGGGATATCAGTATCAGCAATTCCGATTTCCCCGGTACGGATCCCTACACGGGTTCGATCTCTCCTGATCCAGATGTCGACTTTCCCTGGCAGTTCGAAGCCTCGGTTTCGTCGGACAATACCATTGATTGTCGCCGGTTCTTCGAGAGTGACGGCCGTGACATCGTCTTTGGTCAGCCGGCATGCGGCGGCAACGTGTTCTGCGAACCGATTTCCTGCTTTGAGACGGAGAGAGGCAACGGCAAATGCGCGCGTGGTCAACGACGACGGTAGTGAGACGTTCTACCCCAATGCGCGCATCGAGTGCGTCGGCGGCTCGTTCTTCGAGGGAGAGCGTCCGTGACCTCGTCGGCCGATCACGCGTAGCTGCCCGCCGCAGCGCCGGCAGACCTCGATGTCGATCGCGAACACGCCGTGATATCGCGTCAGATGGGCGGTAAGTGCATTCGCTAATTGACCGCCGCACCGGGCCGACGGAGAGTAAAGGCATGCGACGAAGGGCGCTCGCCCGCATCGGGTAGCAGGAGTTCGGGGCTTGGCGGGACGTAGGCGCCTGTAAGACAGGAGTCGAGTGATGCCACGGAGAATAGCTACTACCAAGAGCAAACCCCTTTCACAGATTCGCAAGGGCCTGCGAAACCCGCAAAGCATGGAGCGCTATTTCGTTGATCGAGCGAAGAAGAGGAGCGCCAGGCTGGCGAGAGCGGCCAAGCTGATGCCGCGCTCCCCGCACAAATCGATCCTGCTGCCGTACGTGACCCGAATCATGGCAGCGAAGCGGGAGGGAGGGCGCCTGACGGCGGCACAAGACCGCATAGCCAAAGCATTCACCGGCCACGTGTCAGCCGATACCGTGTTGAACCGGTTCAACAATCTGCCGCCGAACGTCGGCAAGGCGATGGACAAGAAAGTCTTCACCCTGCAGCGCAGCTCCGACGTCGACCGCTACGTGGGCGAGCAGCTGGCGCTGGCGGCCGAGAGCGTGGCCAGCGCGATCGGAAGGAGCCGCTCCGACAGCTACCGGATGGAGGGCTTTCACCACGTCGACTTTGAGGGCATCGGCGCGTTGAAGGACTGGGCTGATTACCATCAAAACCCGCCAGACCCGGAACCGTGCCCGAACTTGTACCAGCTGCGACTCGAGTACCGGGGCATTACAACGCACCGAACTGCAGATCGCTCCGGCGGCGTGGAGCCGTACCTGATAACGGGAGTTTACCGAATCCCGTTCCGCACCGTTGTTGGCTCGATCCACTCGATGACGCGCGAGGCGATCGTCAAGCAGTACCCGAAAGACCTGCATGACATGTCGGCCGGCTATTGGATGCCGCAGGGCGGCGAGCAGGACCAATACGGCAACCCCAGCGATCCGTTCCAGTTCTTCCCGCTAATCACGGCAAACCGAACAGTCGACGTGCCGGGCCGGGGCGAGATGACATTCCCCGTCGATGGTTGGGTGACGCCGGTGGATTCAGCACCGGTTCTGATCGGGCGCGATATGCACTGCGCCTTGATCTCTGTGTGGGAACAAGACGGCGATCAATCGGCCGAACTGCTGGCGAACATGGGCGCGGCGATGATGGCCATCGGCGGACTAATACCTGTGCCGGGGGTTGGTGCGGTCATCATCGTCATCGGCGCTGCGCTGGAGCTCGCCAGCTATATCACTGGAGAGGACGACGATCCGATTGGCGACCGTGTGCTGCTGTTAGGTGAAGAGCACCTCCAAATGACGGGCATGACGGAGCGGAACTTCACCGTGACCAGTAGCGATGGCGATAATCGGTGGACGGTCTACATTGGCGCTGAAAGCCAGAAGTTGGTGGCGTAGCGGCAAACACTCGCGAAGCCGATTCCGACCCAGATGGTCGTGCTTCTAGCCGTTCAGAGGGGACGATCTGTGTGTCCGTATACGGATCCCCATTTGTTGTACTCGCGAAATATCGAGAATCCTCGAAACGCCGGTCACACGGCGCTCAGCGGCCCGGTATGATGATCTTTGACTCGCCCCCGGCGTGTCGGAAAAATTGTGACCTGAGCTCGCAGTGTAGGATACCCGGAAGCCGGGATAGCAACGAACAGCACCATGGATACACCGCACGCCTACCGGTTGGGGGCATGGATGGTTCAACCGTCGCTCCACCGCCTCGACAACGGCGAGCGGCGGGTTCGGGTCAAACCGAAGTCGATGGCCGTGCTGAACTGCCTGGCGGAACAGGCCGGTGAGGTCCTGCCTCGCCAGGTGATCATGGACACCGTATGGTCGGGCCAGGCGGTCGGAGAGGAAGTGCTGACCCAGGCCATCGCGGAGCTGCGCCGGGCCTTCGGCGATGACGCAAAACAGCCGCGCTTCATCGAAACCGTGCCGCGCCGCGGCTACCGTCTCGTAGCGCCGGTGTCCTCCGGGACGGAGCGGCCGGACGGTTTTGGCCGGGCCACGCCGCTCGTGGGCCGGGACAGCGAGCAGGCCCGCCTGCATGCGGCCCTGGACCGGGCGATGGACGGGTCCGGCACGCTGGTCCTGATCGCCGGGGAGCCGGGCATCGGCAAGACCCGCCTCGCCGACGCGGCCCGCGACCGGGGCCGGGAGGCGGGGTGTCTCGCGCTGGAAGCCCGCTGTCCCGAGGACGGGGGCGTGCCGTACCTGCCCTTCGTGATGGTCCTGGAACAGCTGGTCGCCTCGCTACCCCGGGACCGTCTCGCGGCGGCGCTCGGTGAAACGGCGCCGGAGATCGCCCGGCTCGTACCCCGGGTCCGTCACATCCTCGGCGACCTTCCGCCACCGCTCCAGTTGCCGGCGGATCAGGAGCGGCGCTTTCTCTTCAACGCCATTGTCGAATTCGTGGAAAATGCCGCCGGCGCGACGCCCCTGTGCGTGATCGTGGACGATCTGCAATGGGCCGGCCCGGGCTCGGTCGAGCTCCTCATGCATCTCGTTCCGCTGCTGTCCAGGATGCCGGTGCTCCTGGTCGGCACTTTTCGCGATACGGAGCTGACCGACCGCCAACCTTTTTTTCGGGCGCTCGAGTTTGTCACCCGGGAACGTTGCGGGGAGCGAATCGACCTCGGTGACCTGCAGCGAGCCGAGGTGGCGGCGATGCTGGAGTCGCTCGCCGGGTCGTTTCCGCCGGAACCCGTGGTTTCCGCCTTTCTCGATGTCACCAACGGTAATCCGTTCTTCGTCGAGGAGTTGTTTCGCTATCTCTCGGGGCACGACCTGCTGTTCGAGGCCCCGGGGCGGTGGCGGGAAAAGCTGGAACTGGACGAGGGTTTCGTCCCCGAGAGTGTGCGTCTGGTCATTCTCAAGCGCATCAGCCGTCTCGACGAATGCGCGCGAGACCTGCTCATGTCCGCCGCGGTGCATGGCCGAAGCAGCCGGGTGGATCTGCTGCGGGCGATGCTGGGGGCATCCCCGGATGAATTCGTGGCGGCATTGGATGATGCGGAGCGGGCCGGGGTCATGCGCGCGGATCCTCGACAGCGGACCTATGTCTTCGAGCATGATCTCGTACGCCACGCCCTCCTGAGCCAGCTGTCCCACGCCCGTCGCTGTCAGCTCCATCTCCACTGTGCCAGGACCCTCGAGAGCATGGCCGGCCCGGACCCCGAATCGCAGGCGGGCGAGATCGCGCGCCACCTGTTTTCGGCGGGCGCTCTGGCCGACCGGGAGTCGCTTCTTCGCTGGAGCATGACCGCCGGCCAGCAGGCGCTGGAGGCTGCCGCCTTCGAGGACGCCCTGGCCCATTTCGACCGGGCGTCGGGACTGGCCGATGAAGGCGACGATACGCTTCAGGCCCGGATCGCCCATCAGCGCGGCAACGCCCTGCGCGGCGTGGAGCGCTGGGACGACGCCGTCATCAGCTGGCAGGAAGCGCTGCATCGCTACGAACAAGTGGGTGATCCGGAGGGAGCATCGGTCACGATCGATTATCTCGTGGGCCTCGCCGTGTGGGCCGGTGATTGGGAGGCCGCCGAGGCGCTGGTGACGAGAGGTCTGGAGATGACCGGGAGCGAGCCGTCCGCGAGTCGGCACCGGATCCTCTGCTATCTCGGGATGATCCGCGAGGCCACCCGCGACGGCGAAGGATCCGCCGAAGCACTGCGGGAAACGCGTGAGATCGCCGAGGTTCTCGATGACGATACGGCCCTCGGCAAGACGCTCCTGCACGAAGGTATTGGCTACTGGATCCGGATGGTCTCCGCCCGTCATCTCCGGGAGCTGCGCGAGGCCATCGCCGTCAATGAAAGGGCGCGCAACCTCTGGGATCTGCCGGTGGCGATCTGGCTATGCGCGGCCGGGCTCCTGTCTCGGGGCGAGTGGCGGGCGGTCGAAGCGCTGGTGGACGAGTCCGAACCCATGACGACCCGGGCCGGGCACGGCATGGCACAGGCCATGTGTGGCCACAGCCGGACGTGGGCCCGACTGTTGCGAACCGGCGGCATCGCCGCGTTCGAGACCGAATCGCTGGCCTGCGCCGAACAGATTCGCCGGCTGCTGAGACATCCCGGGCTGAGCGCCCTGGATGCGGGCCTGGCCCGTTACTGGCGCGGCGACTGGGTCGGCGCGGAAGCTGCGCTGGAGGCGGCCGCTCTGGATACCCGCTGGCCCTACACGGACTCACTCCGGGGCGCTGCACTGCGGATTGCGGCCCACACCGACGCGCCGCGCGCGAGGAGAATGATCGAGGCAACCGCGCCGGTGCTGGCGACGCCGCCCAGGATCCACGGCCAGTGGCGCTTGCTGGCCTGCACGGTGGAGGCCTGGGCGACCATGGGCATGCGTGACCCGGCGGCGGACGCCTACGAGTGGCTGGCAGCGGGTCGTCGGTCCACGGGCGCGGTCGAGCTGCTCTACAGCGAACAGTTGTTCGACCGGATCCTCGGGATCGCCGCGGCCTGCGGCGGAGCGTGGGATGCGGCAGAGTCCCATTTCGAAGCCGCGCTCCAGCTCGCGGAGCGTCTGCCCAACGTTATCGATCGCCCCGAGGTCCGGCGCTGGCACGCCTGGATGCTGATCTCCCGCGGCCGGAAAGGCGATCAGGAGCGGGCCCGGATCTTGCTGGAGGCTGCGCGCGCCGAATTCGCCGCCCTGGGCATGGACCGGCACGCGGCGCTGGCCTCCGAACAGCTTGCGATGATCTAGACCAGCGCCCGTTCACCGGGCGTTCACCTTTTGTTCAGGACTCTGCGCGCGCTGCCGTGGTCTCTTGACCTTCGGGCGGAGAGGCAACAGTTGTGCTGCTGCATCCCCCGTCGCCGGCAGATACCGGCGCATCCGGTCACAACTCAGGCTATTCGGGAGAAGATCATGTCGGAAAGACACCAGGGCAAGGCACCCCCTTCAAGCATTTTCAAAGCCGACGGACCCAACTGAAGACAACGCATCCGCACGGGCGCCCCGGCGCCCGGCAGAGGGAGTTCAACCGAAGCAGGAGACAGAAACACATGAGACAGTTGCGTATTGGACGACTTCACCGCGCCTTGCGCCGCCTCTTCTCGGGGTTCGCCCTCGCGTTGATGGTCGCCGGCATACCCCTGACCGCCCCGGCCGGGGAAAGGGACGAAGGCTTCAGCGAAATCGTCGTCTTCGGCGCGAGCGTTTCCGACGTGGGGAACGTGAACATTCTCACGGCCGGCAGCTCGGTCTTCATCCCGTTCACGCAACCCCCCTACTTCCAGGGGCGCTTTTCCAATGGCCCGCTTTGGCACGAAGTCATGGCCGAGCAGCTGGGCGTGCCCGCCGCTTCGACGCCCAGCCTGATCGGCGGCAACAATTTCGCCTTCGGGGGGGCGGAAGTAGGCCCCGGGGGCTCCTTTCTATATGGCCTGCCCAACCTGGGCGTCCAGATCGACTGGTACCTGACCGGCATCGATCCATTCACCGGGTCGCAGACCCGGCCCCCCGCCAGTCCCTCCGGTGACCAGCTGTTCGTCGTGGCGAGCGGCGGTGGCAACAACCTGGTTCCGCCGGGCGCACCCCAGGATCCGGAGGCGATCGTCGCCTTTATCGAGGAGCACATCACCACGCTGGCCGAGGCCGGGGGCCGGCATTTCCTGGTGCCCAACTTCTTTGACATCGAGAACGCGCCCTTCCTGACGCCGGGCCTGCTCGATCCGCTGCTCTACCCGCCGGGCATTCAGACCGAAGCGGACGCGGCGGAGATCATCGCGCACAGCGTGGAGACCAATCGGCGCCTGCGCCCGGCCCTGCGGCGCCTGGAGCAGAGGCTGAATCGCGAGTTCGGCGACGTGACCATCGTCACCCTCGACAAGTTTCGCATCGCCCGCTTCATCAAACAGGTGCCGCACCTGTTCGGCATCGAGGACGTCACGAGCCAGGCGTTGACGCCACCGTTCATCGGCTGCTTCTGCACGGGCGTCGAGGCGGACGATCCGAATGCATTCTTCTGGTACGACTCGCTCCACCCCACCGAGACGGTGCACCAGGTCTGGGGCAACCTGGCGGCCTCTGCCGTGGCGAAGAAGCTGAGGAAACGCTGAGGAAAAGTAGACCCGGCAGCCTGGGGCGCCCCGGTCATGGATCGGGGCGTGCCTCCCGTTCTCTCGGGCTTCGGTATCAGCCCGCCTCGGGTCCATGACCGGCGTGAAGGCAAATTTGATGCTGAAGCGCGTATGATGGCTCGCTGTCATTCAGCTAATGATTCCGCACCACGACGGGGCCATCAAGATGGTGGACGAGCTCATGGATCGGAATCCGAGGTTGGCAAGCCCGGCGCATGCGCGCCATAGCCCGCATGCGCGCCATCGCCCTGGCCCCATTCGGCTTCGGCG
Source organism: Gammaproteobacteria bacterium (assembly GCA_037382365.1). Taxonomy (GTDB): domain Bacteria; phylum Pseudomonadota; class Gammaproteobacteria; order Steroidobacterales; family Woeseiaceae; genus Lentisalinibacter. The sequence continues at coordinate 22,019 of JARRPZ010000018.1, read as the reverse complement.
CGGCCCGCTCTACGTGCTACGACTCGCCGGCGGACAGTGCAGACTGAATGGCTGCCAGCGCCGCCGCCGCCGCCTCCATGAAGTCCTTTTCGTAACTGATGAAGTCCGAGTGCCGGGTCACCGAAGCGACCTTCTCGCCATCATGGGTTCCGAGTTGTGAGTAGCGGGTATCAGCGCGGCTGACAATCTTACGCCGCAATTTTGCCAGCAGTGTGAGCGCGATCATGGAGTTGACAATGACGGTGAGCCAGTCGACCAGCGTCTCTGCATTCGACGGCCGGGTTTCAGTCGGTTTCAGACCCACGATGATGAGTGTGTCGCCAGCACTGTCGACCGAAATATTCAGCGATTGAAGTTCCGCCAGGATGGAGTCCGTCTCTGCCTCTGCCTCTGCGGTGTCCAGGGAAATATCGATCGCCTCGCGAAGCTCGGTATCCGCATCTGACACGGACGACGAGGGGACGGCCGCAGCAGTAACTGCCGTCAATCCCAGTGCCGAGGCAGCCATCATGGACGAGCCGCTGCCTTTCTTGGACTCGTCACTGAGGTTGCTTCTCGGCAGATTGCGAGATTGCTCTTCGTTGAGGTAAGCACGGATAGCAGACTTCGTTTTCTCGTCCGCGGACTTGATTGCCGCCAGCAACGGATCGGACAGGGGATCGGCTTCGTTGTTCGACATCCGCTTTCACACCACAGAGTACATTGCAGGAAACCACACTCCGCTAGCGGAAATAATACGCCAAAACAGGCTACAGGATGATCGATTGTGGCCGCAACCAGGAGCCGGTGACGCGCGGTGTCGTTGTCTTCGACCAGTGACGATATCGGCATACCGGTCGTGAGCGGCATATACCCCTGATCGTTTTCCAGACGAAGCGTCCGCGTCATCGAAAATCGGAATTGCGCGGTACGGATCCGGAGCCGAGCCGCCCTGTCCGCTCGTCGTCAGGGCGCACCCTTCGTATGGTAGTATGACCTTATGTAAAAGGGCTGAGACGACTTGCGATCATGCCCGCTCTAGAAGCCACTGGCGCCACTGTAATACCCGCTGCGACGACGGTCGGTTCGGGTCGGTGTCCCAGCGCCACTCGGCTTAGTCACGCCATGGACGGCAGAGTCCACAACGCATGTGTCCCCGACGACGATTCATGTGTCTCTGGAATCAGCGACTCGCGCCATCGATCCAAAAATCTTTTAAGGAGGATCTGCCATGGCATGTTTGAACCTGCAAAATGGACCCTTTAGTCCAACGAATTGGAGCACCGCACCGAGTACGAATAGTGGGGTCGTTACCGTAACGCGCACGACTACGCAGATTACGGTGCAGCGCGCCGGCCAGAGTGGCTCGGTAAATTCTTTCGGCGACTTCCTGTACGCCGTGTTCGGCGATCTTGGTTTTGTCGCTCTGCTCAAACGAGAGAGTGGCGCAGGCACCATTACCTGGCGCGTGTCCATGGTCGATACCACCGGCGCCTCGATAAGCGCGAATCTCTTGTTCACCGTCAATCTGCCGTCCAGTACGCAACCGCCGCAGTTGGCAAGAAGTCAGGGCAATGGCCGAGCGGCGTTCTTCTGGAGTCCGACCTCTACGGCGAATACGGTTTCGAACATGATGATCACGCGCAGCGACGATGGCACGGTGCTACTGTCGGTGGGCGGCTCCATCAGCAATCTGAACAGTAACGTGGTGGCGGAGATCACCGCGACTCAGCTCGTCATCCATCATCCGAATACCGGCTCCAACGACGATACCGCCGGCCCGCGCCCGGCCGGTGAACTGGATGTCTCGCCGGGTTCTCAGGATTTTGGCGAGGTAGTGCTCGGTGCCTCCGATCCGAGTCTGGCAACGGAGACGCGCAGCTTTACGCTCAGCAATAACGGTGACGACTGCCTCACGGTGAGCGCCATCGGCAGTGATTCCCCCTTCAGCCTGACGCCGGCCAGTCAGGCGAGTCTGCCCATCGAGCTGGATCCCGGCGAATCGGCGACGGTAGATGTTAATTTCGCGCCTTCCTCGGTCGGCAATAACCAAAGTGGTTCCCTGCCGGTTACACGTTCACCGGCCAGTGGCGACAGCAGCCTGGAATGCGAGGGCGATGCGCGTAATGCGGTCGCGGAGATCAGCCTGAGTCCGAGCGCGATCAATTTTGGCACGATTCCGCATCCCGGCACCTCGACCGAGTCCTTTGATATCGTGAACTCCGGTGAGCTGGACGTTTTCGTTACCGTTCCCGGCCCGCCAGCGGGATCGTCCTTTGTTTGGACCACGGTGGGCGCGCTGAGTCTGCCTGTGTCGGGCCCGCCAATCAGCGTGCCGGTGACCTTCACCACGCCCGGAGATTTTGCCGCGACGCCGGTCACGCTGACCATCACGCCTACATCGGGTACCGCACGCTCCATCAGCTTCCAGGGCGAGGGGTGCGTTGCCAATGCCGTGATGCAGTCGCCGCCGTCGGCGCCAATAAATTTCGGCGAGGTCGAACGCGGTTTTCGCACGGCACGGGTCAAGGAAGTACGCAATACGGGCGATGGCGACCTGACCTTCACCGCGCGCATTACCGCCGGCGCCGATCCCAGTCACGCGGCCTTGTTCGGCCTGGTGCTGCCGGACAACGATATCACCGATGCGCCCGACACCCGAACGTACACCGTGCTGCCGGAGCATCGCTGTGGCCCCGGACCAACGGGTGACGGATTGGTGCCGGTGGCAGTGAGCTTTCATGCCGATGCCGCGGCGAGCGCCACGCCGTACACGGCCTTCCTTGAAATCGACGATCCGATCAGTGCCACTACGACCGCCTATGCCCTGTCTGCCACGATCATACCCGCGATTCCGGTGGACGCCGTGTTGGTATTCGATCGCTCGGGCAGCATGTCCGATCCCGTGGGTGCGCGCACGAAGATAGAAGCCGCGCAATCGGCTGGCCGACTGTTCGTGCAAATGTTGCGCCCGGACGCCGAGGACCGCGCGGCCATTGTCAGCTTCAATCAGCTTCCCGACGACAGCTTCCCCATTGCGCCCGTGGCCGGAAATGTCGCCGGGATGCAAGCCGCGCTGGGCTTCACCGCCGATGGCGCGACCAATATCGCCGGCGGCGTGATAGTCGGTGGCGAAGAGTTCAGTGATCCGGCGCATCCTTCCAGCCCGCCCGGCCTGAAGAAGGCCATGGTGGTACTGACCGATGGCATCGAAAATATCTGTTATCAGATCGGCGGCAGCGGCGATTGGTACTCCATCACCGGACGTGCTTCCACCGACCCACCGGACGGCATGTACCAACCCGACATGATCACGCCTCAGGACTCGGAAATATTGCCAGCCCCGATGGACTACAAGGTATATGGCATCGGTCTGGGTAACCCGGCCGATGTCGATGGTGCGGCACTCGACGCTTTGTCCTCTGCGACCGGCGGCGATTTCGATCAGGTGGTGGACCTGACCGGCTCCGACTATTTCCTGCTCGAGAAATACTTCACCCAGATCTTCATGGAAACAGCGAGTCTGGCCACTATCGCCGATCCGTTCTATACCATCGCTCCGGGCGACAAGCACCTGCACGATTTCGATATTTTTCCCGGTGACGTCAATACGATGGTGGTGATTTACGATCATCCCGACGGACGCTTGCCGTTGTATTTGATCACGCCCTCCGGTGAGCAAATCTCGGGCACCGAACTCCCGCCCGGATTCGGTATACGTTTTCGTTCGACACCCACGGCGCGGTTTGTCGAAGCCACCTTCCCCAAAGGCGAACCGCATCGCTACGCGGGGCGCTGGCAAGCCGTGGTGGTCCATGAAGGAAGAGTCTGTTTTGGTGATATCAATCCGCCGCGTCATGGTGGCGATGCGGATAAGGGAAGCGAGGAAGAGGGTAACGCCGCAGAAGTGGGCCGTGGGTTCCTGCCTCGCAAATGCCGCGACAGCAAAGAACCCCTCGATTACGGGATCGCCATCGGCGCCGGGTCGAATCTGCGTCTGCAGGCTTATGTCGAGCCGGGCACCAAGTTCGTCGGGGACAGTATTCGCCTTAATGCCGTACTGACTGAAGCCGGGTTGCCGGTAAGAGGTTCGACGGTGAGAGTCTTCGCCAGGAGTCCGTCCAACGCAGACTACGTGGAAGTTCTACGTGACGACGGTGCTCACCAGGACGGCGAAGCGGACGATGGCGATTACGGTGGCCTGTTCATCAAGACCAGCCAGGCAGGGAACTATCAATTCGTATTTCGTGCCGAGGGTATGCAGGCCGGTCGACCGTATGTGCGCGAAGCACATCGCACCAAGACCCTGTACGACAGGCGCAAACCGCCACGTGTGGGCCGCCCCGATGCCGACGACTGTTGCCGCAAATTGATACGAGTGCTGAGCGCCAGGAGACCGGGCAAAGGGGAGCCGCCGGTGCCCGGCTAGCATCGGGGGTTCGGTAACTCTCGATAGTTCCTGCCAGGCGGTCCGGGCCGAGGTCGAGTTCGCTGGCCTGTAGTCATCACCCGGGGGTGCAGAAGATGTCCGATAAGGTCGCCGCAGCGAATCATGGCTGGCGGAAGTGGCTCTATGTCATGGTGTTTGCTGTGGCAGCGGCACTTGGCATAACCGTGGTCGTCTACCTGATTGGCACGCCCGCAGAGCAGGATCAGGAAAGTCCCGCCGTGGCCTATCTGGACACGGGTGCAGGACAATATCTCGTGGCCTGGACTGATGGCAGAGGAGTCGCAGGTGACATTGTTGGCGCCATCGTCGAGGTGCGGAGCACCAGGGTCTCTGCCAATTTTCCGATTGCCGTCAATAACGCCGCACAACGCAATCCCAGCGCCGCTGCCAATCCCATGAATCAGGACTTCCTGGTCGTCTGGGAAGATGAGCGGGGGGGCGCCACGGCCGCGTCGGGGTTTGCTGCCACCAGTATTTACGGTCAGCGCGTGACGCATGACGGCAGACTCGCGGGCACGAACTTCGTCATATCCAGTACCGACCAGGACAATCTCTACCCTGCGGTTGCCTACTGTTCGGGTAGCAATCAGTACCTTGTCGTCTGGGACGATCGGCGAAACGTGGGTATGACGAACGATATCTATGGACAGCTGGTGAGCCACAGCGGAAGCCTGATCGGGAACGCATTCCCGGTATCGACGGACCCCGGCAACGAGAGCAATCCGTCTGTCGCGTACAACTCCGCGCAGGACGAGTTTCTCGTCGTCTGGGAGAGCTTGCCCCAGCCGGCGCCGACAAGCTGGGATGTTTACGGTCAGAGAGTAAGATGTGACGGGCAGCTACGCGGTGGTCAGTTCCCCATTTCCAGAGCCGGGAATCTGCAGGTGCGACCGGCAGTGGCCTACAGCGCGGCCAGCGACAAGTACCTTGCCGCATGGGCCGACGGCCGCAATCAGACAGCGGCGCTCGATCACGACATCTACGGTCAATTGATCCGAAGTAGGTTGTCCGCGGCGGGTGGAAATTTGCTGGGGAAGAACTTCCCGATTAGCACGGCAAAGAAAGACCAGAACGGCCGAGTATCCGTGGCCGTTTCCGACGAGAATGGATTTCTGGTGACTTTCGGCGACGAAAGGACGGGCAATTTCACTCGCGACATCTACGCTCAGCGCGTGGATACCTCTGGCAAACTCCAGGGTGGCAACTTTCCGGTGAGCGACGCAACGGGTACGCAACAGTGGAGTGCTTCAGCGTATTCGAGCGAAGACACCAGCTACCTGGTTGTCTGGAGTGATTCGAGAACCCACATGAAATCGCTCAACGACATCTTTGGTCAGCATGTCGCTGTAAACGGTGCCTTGCTCGAAACAAAATCGACGGAGAATTTCGTGGTCAGCGTGCCCGGCATCGTCAATCCGGCAAAACCGTAGATCCATGCAGCAGCGGCGCCGCGTGACGTGACGCGCGAGTCCGGAAAGCGGCCCGCCCCCCAGTAGTGCGAGGCGGAGGCAGTCTCCCGACGGCTCAACGCGGCCGAACGGGCCAGCGTTCGGCGATCAGCGACAGCAGAAAAGCGACGCCATTCTCGGCGCTGGCTGCATCCCGCCCAGGATCGCTGTCCGTCATGGCCGCGCCGGGGATGGCGGCCATCATGATGAGCCCGACATTCAGGCCCTCGGCGTTCAGTGCTTCCACGGCCGCCGCGATCCGCGCCGCGTCGGGCAGCAGGGCGATCGTCCTCGCATTGCCGGCCAGCAGGTCCGTCAGGTCGCGTCGATCGTACTCGGGCTGCCACGGGCCGGCGGCAATCGCTCCGAATTCGGTCTTCGCTGCGGCGACCGGGGGACGCCAACCATCGCCGAGCAGCAGAGCAGCGTTCAGGAGCGCTCCGTCTGCGCGGAACTGGCGCGAGTAAATCGGTTCGAGGCGGTCCGGCAGCTTGCGGAAATCCCACACCAGACGCGCCACCGCAAGATCACCGAGCGATAGCTTGTCGCCCACCGGGAGGCCGCTGTCCAGAACGACCATATAGCGCGGTGTATGAGCCTTGACGAGAGACCTGACGAGCGCCGGTTCCACGGCCGCCAGATCGCTGACCCGGGCCAGCAGCAGACGATAGGGCCGCTGGCGGCCAGCGGTCGGATACGTTCCATGCGAGAGTTCGACGGCAACGCTGCCGGAGACCGGTGTCAGCGCCACGCGGCGCGCCATACTGCTCGCTACCGCATCGCTCGAAGTCAACACCATTATGTCCGCTGCCCGTGCACCGCCGGTCGACATCATGGCCACGCCGGCCAATACGCAGAGCAAATACCTCACCGGGGCGGGTCCGGCCACTGATCGCGGATGAGGCGCAGCGTATAACTCGCGGCGGCATCGGCGGCATAGCGCTTCCACCGCTCACGGTCCTTCTTGTCCCGCAACACACCGATATCCTGCGGCACGTCGGAGATACCACGGATCATCAGGAATCCCACCTGATGCCCTTCGATATGAGCCTCCTCGACGGCGGCGGCAGCACCGGCGCCCTCCATTTCCACGCCCACGATCTGCGAATTCGCCTCGAGCACGCTATCCGCGAACCGCGAACCGATGAATTCGATGACCTTGTTGCCCGAGCCGATCTGTCCGCTCCGCAGGGCAGGGATCCGTGAGGGGTCGGGCGCCTCGCTCTCGATGTCCTCCTGCCAGCCCTCCGGCACGGCGATGGCAGCAGCCAGTAGCTGCGGATCGGCTCGGAAGGTGAAATCCTGTCTCGGCCTGAACCATTCGTCCACCGCACCATAATCGTAGGCCCATATCGATTCGGAGAGCACGACGTCGCCCTGCCGGAGGCGATCGGGCAAGCCGCCGGCAACACCGACGAGCAGGAGATGCCGCGGACGGAATCGCGCCAGTGCATGCTGCGCGGCCAGAGCGCCGGCGGTCGTGCCGGCCTCGCCGGCCATGCCGATCACGATACGGTACGGCTTGGCGTGGCGAGGGCTGTCCAGTTCGGCATAGACCCACCCGTAGCGATTCACGCAGTGGGGGCAGGGGGGCGCCACTCTGTCGACGCGGAGCTTGCCGATGAGCGCGAAGTACTCCGCCGGGATCACGGTCAGGATCGCGATATCGACACAGTTCGGGCCCGAGCGGCCGCGTATCGAATCACAGCCCGGCTTCCCGCCGCAACCGGTCAGGATCAGCGCTAGCAGCGCGGTGCAGACTGCGATCCGACGGACTGGCAGCACTGACAGGCTCCGTTGTGCCGTGCGGTTGGCGACGGCTTAGTCTACACTCATCGCGGTCGGGGACGTGCGGGGAGGTCGCGCTGTGCCCAGATTCATTGACATTGCAGCCGGCTCGCGCGGAACTGCCGCACGCCAGCGTACGCTTGCCGGCCACGGGTACAGCCGGTGAGTGACGGCGATGATGAAGGCACCCTGACAGCGCTACACTTCCTGCGCCACATCGATCTCGTCAGTCTCCGCTTCGAGTTCGTGAACCTGAGACAGAGCCGGGATCGGAAGCGGCTCGAACGCATCGACCCGCAGTCTCCGGCATTCGTCGTCGCTCACCTGCCGCCGCAGCACATTGCCGAGCAGACCTTCGAGCTCGGCACACAGGGATCGCCGCCGGCCGCACCCGTCCCCAGTCGGCAATCGGGCCCGAGCCGGCTGGCATTCCGGTTGCAGGACGGCGTTCCTTCCCTCGACTTGCGTCTGGAAAGTCTGCTCGGCTGGGGCTCCGACGGGCCGCTGGTGCAGAGCCGGGTCGCGGACACCCGCAGCGAGGCCGAGATCGCTGCCGGTGGGCCGACAGCAGTCGAGACGGCGATCGAGGCGCCCTACCGCCTGTTCCTGTCGCCCGATTCGGGCAGTGCCTGGTTCGCGCACACCACGCCGCGCACGAGCGACGCGGCGCAAGACGCTCGCACCGAGCTGTGGCACGCCCGCCTGGTTGCCACGCCGGCCGCCCGTCAGCCAGGCGCCGGGCCGGGCGTGCGGGCGGTCTGGTCGCCGGACTATGGTGCGGAGGCGGGGGCGATACCCGGCGATGCCTTCGACACGCCGCTACGCCACCACTACACCGACATCGTCAATCTGACTCACAGGTCCGATCTCGATTCTCAGCCGATCCCGGCGCAGAATCTGGCCCTGTCCGCTCTCGGTGTGTGGCTGGATCTGGAGGGTCCCGCAAGGCCCGGCCCCGACTCGGTCGGCCTTCGGCACTGGACGCAGCGCACGACATTCGGACAGGACACGCTGTCGGTCACCGAGGAGCGGGGCTTCCTCCTGCCTACCGGACATCCGGCCTCCCTCGTAGAAGTGTCAGAGCGCGTATTCCTGCGCCCCGGCGGGGAGCGAAGGGCGGACGAAAACGAGTCCTTCGGAGCCTACCTCGGGCACCGCCGATTCATCCGGATCGCGACACCGTTCATCGATTACGGCGGCGACTGGCGGCTGCCGTTCAGATCGCTGCGGCTGCTCGATCTCACGACACCGCCACTGAGCCATGCCGACACGCATGCGCCATTCTGGGTGGAGACGGGCGATCCGGCCGTCCGCTTTCTGTTCCGCGGTCGCGCCAGCGACTGGGCCGGCGCCGATGTCGACCTCGAATTCGCAGCCATGTTCGTCCCGGACGGCACCAGCGAAACCGACCTCGCTGCCGCTTTCAGGACTTACGGCGGGGACCCCGCTCACCTAATCGACATGCGGGGACAGGCCGTCACCGTCACGGCCACCGCCGACGCGGCGGGCAACCTGAACGCTCGCGTGGAGCTTCTCGATCTCGCCCTGGCCGCTGCCGGGCGTGAGTCGGACGAGCGGCGGGCGGCCGGCACCGCGCCGTTCTCGCCGGTGGCCGACAGCATGCGCGCACGATTGCCGCTACTGAGGGATTTCGTGCCCGACCCGGACAATGCGAATCGCTTCCGCCTGGCCGATGTGAGCGCGGCGGACAACCCGGCCGGTATATTCCTCGCGCGCGCCGACCAAGACGAGCCGGCCATCGCGCTCGATTTCGGTCACGCCCGTATCGGCTCGCTGGCCCTGCCGAACATGGAAGTCGCGGGCGTCTCGCTGACCCACGGTCCTTTCGGCGATGGCGAGGCGCTGTCCGGCGGCGCGCTCGATCCTCACAGCTATTTCATCGCGGACGGTGCGCATCAGGCCCTGCTCCTGGGCGGACTGCCCCTGACGGATCTGATCGAGCCGGGAGGCACGGATCCGGCGAAACTCCCCAGCCTGACGCTCACAACGGCAACGGACGATGAGGCCGAAGGCCGGGTGCTCGCGCTGTATTGGCAGACGGCGGCTTTGCGCGAAAACGACGATGGCACCCTCGCTTTCCGGCCGGGGACCGACGCCTCACTGCGACTGGACGCCGTCGCCCGTTCCGGCCCCGACGGCGAGTCCGGTTTCGTGACCGCCGTCGAGCTCGATGACTACAGACTGAGCATGCAGGTCCTGCCCGGCATGGGTATCGAACTCGTTTTCGACAGCACCCGGTACCGCGCCGGGCCCGGCCGTCCGCCCGAATACGACATGGGCCTGACCGATATCCGTATGCACGGCCTCATCCTGGAGGTGGTGGAATTTCTCGCAAGCGCCAGTGCCGTCTCGCTGGACAAGAAAATGGAGGGTTCGGGTTTCGCCTTCACGGTGAAGGCGAAATCCGATCGGCTGGAGTTCGCTGGTTCCTGGGCGGGCGAAGACGAGGAAAATCCCCGATATCCCGACAAGAAGAAAGACATCATCGCCTACGGGCCATTCTGGTTCTATAACGTCGGCGTCTCGCTGCAAGCGGCGATCTTCTTCGAGCGAAAACCCGTCGAGTTCACCTTTGCGCTCGCCAGCCCCGCCAAACCGTTCATGATCACGTCGGCTGCCGGTATCTGGGGCGGCGCCGGATCTTTCGCGATCACGCTCGACACGAGAGGCCTCGTGAAGCTCGCGTTCTCCATCGCGGTGGGCGCCGTCCGGGCAATCGAGATCGGCGGGGCGAAGGGCCGGATCATGGCGACCGTCGGCTTCCTGATCACTTACGATGCCAGGGATACCGGGGTCGGCTACACATTCATCGTGACCTTCAGCGGGGGCGTGAAGATCAGCGAGGCGATCAAGGTCTCCGTGAGTTTCGTGCTGGAACTGGTGCCTGTCGACGAGAATGAATTCCGGGGCTTCGAAGGCGAAGCCAAGGTCTCGATAAAGCTCAAGATCGCGTTCTTCACCTTCGCTTTCAGCTTCCGCTTCGAGATGTTCATCCCGGGACCGACCCGCAGTCGGGCGCCACTCGCTCGTGCGGGGACGCCGATGGCCTTCGAGTCGGTGATGAGCAGAGAGGACTGGAGCGCCTATCGTGGAGCTTTCGCCGCGTGAGACTCGAAAACCGATGAATCGAATCATGCTGACGACGCTGCCCTGCGGGCGAGTGCGGGACGCGGCCGGACACTGGAATTACCGCTGGAATGTCCTCGTCTCACTGCGTCTCGCTGCACCCGAGGAAGGCGCTCGGCTGGGCGACTATCCCGCCTTCCTCGACTGGCCGGCCGTGGTCGCTGCCGCGGAGTTCGCCGTCGAGTACACCGCGGAGGAGGGTGTGGCGGGCCACGTCGTGAAGCTCGCACGCCAACCCGCACCCGACTCTGCGCTCTGGGCGAAGCTCTTCGGTCCGGACCTGCCCGTGCTGCCTTACGAGACACCGGAGGCCGACCGGAAGACCGCCGTGCGTTCCTACGACGGCGGTAAACTCGCCGGCGACCTGCGCGAAGTGTACGCCGCCAGTCTGCTCACTTCGGGACGCGCCGCAAGGGTCCGGCCCTTGCTCGGCAAATTCGCCCCGCCGGACGAGTCCTCGACCGTCACGATCAGAGAACTCGTCGAGGAGCCCTGGCCTGCGATCGCCGCCGCCCAGTTCCGACGCTATCACGACCGCACGGATGCGGATCCGCCGACCGCCGGGGACGAGGAAGCGCCGACGGACTTCCACCGCGCAACGAGTATCGTGACCGATTACCCGGCTCTCTCGCGTTCCCTCGGACTCGTACTCGCTTTCCAGCTCTGGGATTCGGCGCTGCCGTTGCCGCCCTCGGGCCTCGTGCGGACCCGCATGGCCGGGGTGGAGGACACCGATGCCGCGATCGCGCTGCCATGGACCGCCTACGAGACGGAGGGACCGGCCACGGAACGGCTCGCCACCTTCCATCCGCGTCCGTCCGACGCGGCGCATGAGGATGCCCAATCGCGCGGCGGTTTCGTGGCGATCGCCAATGACCATGTCACTCTGGTCCAGGAGCCGCTGGCCGACGCGATGCTCACCCTCGGCGCCTATGCCAGAGACGAGGCGCGGGAGAGTCGGACGGCCGACGGGGATGCCGCGCTGTCCCTGCCACCGGCGTTGCCGGCCAGCGGCATCGGTCTGTTCGACCGTCGATCCGGCCCGGTCCTGGCGGATGCCCTGGGACGCAGACCGGCGCTGGAGACCTGGCTCGCCGGGGCGAGCGGCGCCGGCGCCGACGGCGCAGAGCTTGTCCTGTATGCCGAGGATCTGACGGCCGGTTATCGTGTGGACGTGCAGTCCGAAGGGCGAACCTGGCATTCGCTCTGCGAGCGTTCGGTGGATTTCCATATCAGCGGTGATGAGGCCGGCTGGACCGGACACGACGAGGGATACGTCTCGCCCACCGGCAAACTGGAATCGAAAGACCAGTTCACGGTGGTGAAGACAACGGATGCGCTCTTCGACTGGCAGGGCTGGAGTCTGGTGGTCAGCCCACCGGGTAAAGCCGAAGCAGAGGACGGGGGCGTGCAGCAGGACCTGCACCCGGACGATCCTGATTTCCCGCTGGTCACGGACATTTCGGTCAGACCCGGGTCTCTCGAGCCGCAGCGATTCGGTCGTCGCTACAGCTTCCGCTGCCGCAGCACCGACGTCGCCGGCCAGAGCTGGACCCGCGACGAAGCCGACGCGCTCGTAAAGGCAGCGGGCGGGCCGCTGGTGTCGGAGCCGCGGCGCTACCTGCGCTACGAGCAGGTCGGCGCACCGTGCATGACGCCGGCGATCGCACCCGGCCTCGGCGAGACCGGTGAGGTGATCGCGATCGGCAACGATCCGCCGGGCGGCGGCAGGCGCAAGCGGGAGGCCGCCGTGCATATCCTGCCCCCTCGCGCAACGGTGCAGCTCGCGGAGCGGCACGGCGTATTCGACGCGATGTCCGCCACCGAGTCCTGGAACTACATCGCCGCGCACCAGGGCTCTGTCCCCGGCGACTACGATCCCGCGACGTTGAAGGAACTCGCGGTGCGCGGCAGCGACGGCATACGCGTCCCGTATCTCGCCGACCCGCTGGCGCACGGCATCGTACTCCTCGACCTGCCCGGCGCCGGCGGGCCGGTCGGACCCATCGCCTTCCCGCGAGATGGCGGCGAAGTCCACTCGATCCTTCTCAGACTGGCGCCGAGTGACAGTGAGCAACCGCCCAGCGTCCGTCGGGACGGCGCAGTCACGGTGTATCTGACGCCGGGGACATCGCGGGCCATCCGGATCGCCTCGGTACCTCGCGCCGACGATGTCGACCTGCTGGCCTATTCCACGCTACGGCCGGAAAATGCTGCAACCCACGGCGAACCTCCGCCGCTGCTCCCGCAGCGGCTCGAGAATGGCGAGGTGCCCCTGGTGGCACCCGCCCTGGAGCTGACGCTGGTGCATGCCGTGCAACGCCCGACGGCGCCGGCACGTTTCGGATCGCCGACGCTGACCCGCACTCTCGGGAGCATCACGGCATCCCTCGAAGACGCAGACTTCACCGTGCATGCGGCCAGCACGGCCCGCATCGACGTTTATGCCCGCTGGCAGGATCGTATCGATGCGGATCGACAGTGGCGGTACCGGCCGGGACGGACTCAGGCTTTCCACGCCGACGTCGATGCCGAAACCGAGCGAGCGCTCTCCGGTGTCGACACGCAGCACGACTACCCGGACACCCGCTTCCGCATGGCCCGATACTCGGCCGTGGCCACCAGTCGCTACACGGACTTCTATGCCGAGTCGGATCCGGCCGCCTATACGGTGACGAGCGAATCGGACGATCTGCCGGTATTCAACACCGCGCCACCGGCGCCGCCGGAACCGGCCTATATCGTTCCGACTTTCCGATGGAGCGTCGAGAAGGACGGCGAACGACTCGTGCGTGAACGCTCCGGGGGCGGACTGCGCCTCTATCTGCGCCGGCCCTGGTTCTCGTCCGGCGATAACGAACAGCTCGCCGTGGTATTCGCTGCCCGCACGCGGGAGGAGGTGCCCGACTGGATTTCCCGGCACGTGAGCCGGTGGGGTTTCAATCCGGTGATGCCCGCGACTGCGCTGCCACCGTATCCCTCCATCGAGAACGTCACCGACCGCGATCACACCACGGTCGCCTGGCCTGTCCCACCGAACTGGCGCGACGAGGAGACACCGGCCGACGCAAAGCACACGTTCAACATGGCCTGTTACGCGCCCACCGGGGAGGCCGATGAGGAATTGCTGTTCTGCGATATCGAGCTCGATCCCGGTGCGAGTTACATGCCCGTGATCCGCCTCGCCCTCGCCCGCTATCAGCCGAGTTCCGTCGGCGGCGCGGAATTCTCCGCGCTGGTTCATTCCGACGCCGTCCAGCTCATGCCGGCACGCAGCCTCTCCCTGGGTCAGAGCAAGCGCCAGGTGACGCTCGCACTCGAAGGCGTCGGCTACCCTCGGGACACCGGCGGCGATGGCGGAGTGACCACGGCCGTTTCCGCGCACTTCGAACGCAGGAATCGGAATATCGCCGACGACGCACTCGGCTGGGAGCCGGTATCGGATGCGGTGCTGCTCGACCCGGAATCGTTACCCGGGCAGCGCTTGCGGTGGCAGACCGGGATGAGCTTGCCGGATCGCAGCCAGGATCCGCTGCGCCTGGTCGTTGCCGAACGGGAACGCTACGACAGCGATGCGCGAGCGAGCGCGGATGGACCGGACGCGGAGGCCGGCCGTCTCGTCTATCTGGATATCATCGACCTCGGCCGCTAGGCTCCCCTTCCGGCAGTTCGGTTCGGCCGCATCGAGGCCCGGGTCGGGATCAGCGTGGGTACGTCGACTGCAACGTCGCCGTCACTGCCGAAATCGGTTACTGCAGTCGGCCGGCGTCCGGAGTCAGCGCCTGCGCTGATTCCATTTCCCGCCGTGCTTCCTCGACGAGTCCGAGTCGCGCGAGGACCTGGGCGAGTTCCCGGTGGGCGGCTGCGCTGGGCTGATTTCGGACGAGGGCGCGATAGGTCGCAGCAGCCTCTTCCAGTTCGTCCTGCTCGATGAGGATCGAACCGAGATTGTCGTAGGCGGCGGCATTCTTCGGATCCGCCTCGATCGCCGCCTGCAGACTGGCAATGGCTTCCTCGACGCGCCCCTGTTGCCATTGAACGATTCCCAGGCCGGTGTAGGTCTGCGTGTTCGGCTTCTTCTCGAGTGCTGACTGCAGGTGGGTCTCGGCCTCTCCGTATTGGCCGGCCCGCGCCAGGAAGGCCCCCAGGTTGTAGTGCGCGGAAGGCGACTCGGGGTCCAGCTCGAGCGCCATTCGATAGGCTTCGGCCGCATTCTCCGGGAGTCCCTGGCGCTCCAGTACGAACCCGAGATCGTTGTAGATGGCAGCCTGGGGCTCGATCGCGAGCGACTCCCGGTAGTGGGCCTCGGCCATCTCGAGTTCGCCGAGGTCGATGGAAGCGAGTGCCATGTTGTTGTGCGCCTTCCAGTGCTCCGGATCGATGGCGAGCGCCTTCTCCAGCGAGACGACGGCTTCCTCGCTCTTGCCTTGCTGGAATAGCGCGAAGCCCATGGCGTTCAGGAGTTCGACGTTCCCGGGTTCCACCTCGAGCCCGCGTCGATAGGCCTCGACCGCACCGGGATAGTTGCCGGTCCTTTCATTGGCCATGCCCGCGCGCAGGAATGAATAGGCATCGAGGAAACGCTCCTCGATCCGGGCTATGGCCTCCGCCGGCAGCGGGACGAATTCCGGGATGTTGGCGGCCCGGTCATCGCCGGTGAAGCGCTCCAGCACCACCGGGGGCGTGGAGTTGCCTTGTTCGTCGATGTGCGTCAGGAACAGCTGTGTATACGGCGTGTTGGCTTTCGAAGAGAAGACGAGCCAGCGGCCGTTCGACGAGAAGCTGTGCCAGGAGTTCATCAGGCGCGTGTTCGCGCGCAGCCGTCGCGCCTCGCCGCCTTCCGCCGGGATGATGTAGAGCTCGCTGTCCGGCATGAGCAGCATGTAGTTCTCGGCCTGGGTGAAGACGATCCACTTCCCGTCCGGGGAGAACTCCGCGAAGAAGTTGCTCTTGCCGTTGTGCGACGCGCCCTCGATCGGTTCCGCAGCCCCGCCCCGGCCGCCGTTGAACGGGACCCGGTAGAGATCGAACTTGAAGGGCTGCTCGTCTTCGATGAATTCGGGGACGTCTTTCTCGTCGAGCAGGACGCTCGTCGCGTTCGCGACCGCCGCCTTCTGGTACGCCTTCGCCCGCGCGAACACGACGTACTCGCCGTCCGGGCTCCAGGTCGGATTGCTCTGGACGTACTCCGGGTCGTCGGCGCCGGGCAGCGGGGCGAATTCACCGGTCTCCTTGTCGTACACCACCAGGATGCCCTTGATAGGGAAGAAGAGCTGGGAGAACTCGATACCGGGGGTGGCGACGAACACCGCCCGATCCTTCACGGTGCTGATGACGTAGCGGCCGTCCGGGGAGACCTGTGAGAGCAGTCCGAAGGTCCCCTCGCCATCGTCTCGCCGGTAGTCGCTCCAGGTGATGATCTTCTCGTCGTCGAGGATCATCTCCGGCGAGACGGGGAGGATCGCGTAGCCACCCTTGTCGTTCCCGTAATCCACGTCGAGGCCCAGCGTGCTGCCGTCTCCCGAGAAGGAGTGGCAATTGCCGCACACGGGCAGATCCTCCAGCACCACCGGCGGTCGATCCTCGGAATCGACCGAGCCGAAGCGCCAGCGGATGCGTGAGGGGTCCTGAACCGCGTCGATGAAGGGCAGCGGGACTTCGCGATAGAAGATCGAGTCGCCCACGGGATCCGTCGATGTGCGGATGCGTACGCTGGCGGCAGAGACGACTTTCGCCTGCGGTCCGAGGCCTGCGATGGTGACCTCCGCATCCTGCGCCGTACTACGCCGTTTGATCTCCGCCCAGTCGGCTGCCGACGGACGCCAGTTGGGTTCCGCGCTCGATACGCGGAGCAACTCGTCCTCGTCCGCGACGCGCACCCTGAGTTCCCAACGTTCGACGCCTTCGGTTTCGTCTGTCCACGCGAAGGTCGGTGCGACGATCTCGGGTGGGAAGAGGGTCCCCTCGAGCGGGTACTTGATCTCGAGCCGACCCGACGACTCCGCCGGGAAAGTGACGGGCGCCTCCCGGGAATCCCGGTCGCAGCCGCCGAGGATCAGCGCGGACGCGAGTAGCAGGGAGAGCGCCAGGGAGAACGCGATTGGCGTCGGGCCTGCCCGGCTGCGGTTTCGATTTCGTCTTGGCTGGAGCGCTTGCATCGAGGGGGAAAACCATTGCCGGTGCGGAGCCTGCCGCAGATCGCACGCGCGGCTCCATCCGTTCCCGGCGATTATGGGTGACCCCGTCAGACAGCGTCAAACGGCTACGCGTCGTCCGCTGATAGCGCGTCTCAGGGGGAATGCAGGTGCGACGAGGTTGTCGCTGCGATATGACATAAGCTGGCAATTGACGCAGCGAGGCGCCGCGAGTCAGAATGCACGGAGGGGGAGCGGTCTCGTGCCGCCCATCAGTGGAACTGCGCCGCGGCCAGGGATGCGCCCGGACCACACGCGGAGAACATCAATAATGAATGCTCGTTCCTGCAGCGCATTGCTGGCGATCAGCGCATTGGCGATCTCGACTGCGGCCAATGCGGCCGTGCATCGGGTCTATCCCGGCGAATCCATTCAGGCGGCGATCGATGGTGCCGCGCCGGGTGACACGATTCTGGTGGAGCCGGGTATCTACCAGGAGGACCCCTCCAGCCGTTACGGTCTGAGGATCACCACGGATAACCTGCGCCTGATCGGCAAGGTGAAGCAGGGTCAGGGCGAGGAGGGCAAGGTTCGCCTTATTGCCACCGGTGCCCAGGAGACGGGCATCTACGCGGCGCCTGCCGGCTGTGAATACGACGACGTCGCCGGCAGTTGCGCGGCTCCCGATCTGCAGGGCTTCTATGTCCGCGGCTTTTCGGTGGAAGAGTTTCCCCGGAACGGCATCCAGACACGCTGGGTGGATGGCTTCGAGTTCGTTCGCAATGCATCCGTCAATAATCTCAACAATGGGATCTACCCGACGCTCTCGGCGAACGGCCTGGTCCGCAACAACGTCTCCTATGGCTCGCTCGATACCTCGATGTGGGTGGCAGGTTCGGAGAACGTGCGCGTCATCGGCAACGAACTCTTCGGGAGCCCGATCGGCTTCGAGATCTCGGTTTCGAACAACGTCCACGTGACGCAGAACGAGATCTACGGCAATACCATCGGCATCGGCCTGTTCCACCCGAACGCGGCGGGGAATCCTCCGATTCCCGTCATGGAGAACTGGGTGATCGAGCAGAATGACGTCTATGACAATAATCTGCCGAATCCCGCACCGCCGGAGAGCTTCCAGGGGGCCCTGCCGCCGGGCATCGGGATACTCGTGCTGGGCGTCTCCAATCACGTCGTGGCCAAGAACAACGTCGAGGACAACGACTTCGTCGGTATCGGCCTGCTGGGCTGGTGTACCGCCAACTCCGCCGACCCGACCCGCAACTGCGGCGTGCGGCCGCCGATCGCACCGCCGGACGTGAGTAATAATCTGGTGGCGCAGAACTACGTGCGTGGCAACGGCCTGAGTCCGCCGGTGACACCCTTCAGTTTTCTGGCCGCGGATCTGACTTACTTCGAAGCCGAAGGGTCGGCAGGCAATTGTTTCAAGAAGAACAAGCCGCGGGATTACACCTTCGTATCGTCCGAGCCGGACGGACTGCTGCCGACCGACGGTTGCTAGCCACGTTATATTCGCGTGCGCGTGCGGGTCTTCTCGACCGAAGCGGTGCCGCCGGCATAGAGCGCTGAGCGCAGCGGGTATTCAGGTATCGTCAACGCCCCAGTGTGCCGGCGGGATCCCAGTGTGGAGACAATCGAGGCATACGGCTGTTCCGTAGTGGTTCGTCGGATCCACGGCCCGCAGACCGTCGAACTCTTCTTTCACTGTCGCCCGCCCGCTGCCGTCACGGCGGCAGGCAGGCAGGCCGAGGCGATCTATCGGGCGATTCTCGCTTTCCTCGAAGCCGAAGGCGGCGACTATGGGTCGGTCGTTACGGAGACCCTTTTTCTGCGGGATCTGCGCGGCACTATCGAGTCGGTAAGGGCATCACGGCGGAGCGTACTCCGCTCGTCCGGCGCAACGGACGCCGATCCGGCCATTACCGAAATCGAGCAAGCCCCTCTCGATGAAAGCGCCTGCCTGGAGCTACTGGCTCACGCGGTCCTGCCGGGCAGGATGCCGTTACAGTCGGTTGCGATCGTATCCGCGCGAGACGAAGACCCGGACCCATCCATGCGAACACACGGCCTTCGGCTGCGTGTCGGCGAGGAAATTCGCTTCTATGTCGGCGCTATCGTCGGATCGGGCGAGGGTGCCTGCGCGCAGACGCAGAGCATGTTCCTCGAGGCCGAGGACTTGTTGCGCCACGCGGGCATGGACTTCAGTGACGTCGTGCGCACGTGGATCTACCTGCGCGATATCGATCGCGACTACGGCGATCTCAATCGGGCGCGGCGCGCTTTCTTCCAGGAGCGGGGGATCGATCCTGTCCCGGCCAGCACCGGCATCGGCGGTGGACCCGCTTCCCGGGCACACGACGTCTGCCTCGCCGTCTACGCCGCGCGAGCCGACGACCCGGCGCCGCGCACCGTCATGACTTCACCGACACTCAACGAGGCGATGCAGTACGGTGCCGACTTCGTGCGGGGAATGCGGGTGGAGGAAGGCGGCCTCGCTCGACTCTACGTCTCGGGCACTGCGAGCATCGACGAGCACGGGAGCACCGTACACGTCGGCGATATCGCGGCGCAGACAGACCGCATGCTCATGAATATGGAGACGCTGCTCGGTCGGCAGGGCGCTGGTTTCGGCGACATCGTGTCGGCGGTCACCTACCTCAGACATCCGGTGGATGGCGAGCGGGTCAGGAGCAGAATGCGCGACGCTGGCTTCCGAGGATTTCCGCATGTGCTGGTCCAGGCAGGGATCTGCCGGCCCGATCTGCTTTGCGAGACGGAAGTGCTGGCCATCCTGTCCGGTTATCGATCGCTCCCGCCCGACGTTGCATGAGTGTCCATCCGCTTCGCGACGTATTCGAGGGCGTACTGGTCGAATCGGAGCCCCCCGTGACCCGGTCGATCCAGATCGGCGATCAGCAGCACCAGCAACGCGAATCCGACGACGGCAATCGGGCGAGCCGCGTTGCGCGGACTGCCCGCCATCCCGGCCTGATAGCCGGCGAGCCCGAAAGTGAGGATCGCCAGCGCGAAGAGTACGATCCAGAAGACGACGGGCATGTGCTCCCGGACGCTGACGGCCACGCGCTGCTCGTGCAGGCTGATGAGCTGATTCAGGGATTCCAGAAGCAGTTCGCGGGGATAGTGTTCGTCCATCTCCGCCACGCCGGCCAGGCAGATCCGCCACAGCGCCGATTGCATCCGCTCCGAGCGACCGATGCGCTCGCTTAGATCGCCCCGGTTGTCCGCCCGTACGTCGACATAGTCCCTGAGGATGCCGCGTGCTTCGTCGCGATAGCGCGCCGGCATCATCTCCGCCAGCAGCCACGTCTGATGAATAGCGCTGGCTTCGCTGCGCAGCAATTGCTTGCCCGTGTCGAAACGCTGCAACTGCGTGCCGAAAGTGATAGCCAGGATGAATCCGAGCAGAGCGAGCATCGCGCCCACCATCGAGCCGAGTTCGTCCCTCGCCCCGTCAAGGTGATCGCGCCGCCTTGCACCTGCGGCTCGTCCGACCTCCAGCGCCAGATAGAAGATGACGACGGTGATCAGCAGCAAAGCCCAGAACGGGAGTGACAGAAAAAGTGTCATAGGCGAGATCCTCGCGGACTATTCGATCGATTCGGGTCGAGCCCGCTGCAGCGCGCCTCCCGTGAAATGGAATTCCTGCTTTCTCAGTATGACCCCGGCGTCCCGGAGTGGCACCGGTGAGCTGGCCGCGATCGTCGCCCGAACGGAGGGCATCACGGCCGGTACGTATACCTGCTCCGTCGAAGCTCTCCAAGCATATCCCAGCGTGCGCGGAGATGACGATTTCCGTTCGGTGATCCGGTCGCCGGTGCGGCTCGCCCGCATCTCCAGCCGCCGGAGACAGCCCACGATCGAAGGCAGTTTCCCGTACCGAATACGCAGGCCCCGCTATGCATCCATCCAGATTCGGTCTTAGCTACAGCCCGTAACCATTTGACTTAAAGCGGCAATTGGAGCGGCCCATCGACTTGGCGATGAGGGGGATTGCCGACGGGCCGCAGGATAGATGGGTGTCGCCATTTTGCGACACCAAGCACTTGATTTTATTGCTTATTTCTCCTCATTACAAGGTTGTATTGCGCTTTCGTGTCCCCTCTAATCCCGCTCCGGCATTACGGTAAAACCGGCCTCAAGAGCCAGCCGCTGCCAGGAGGGAACGCGGAGCGTCAAAGTGTGACGCGCCTCACGCCCGTTACGGGTGCAAGGGGCGGATACTCTGGCTCAATGGCAAAACCATCGAAAGGTGGCGACGCAAAGCTTCCGGGCTAACGGCTCTTGTGAGTCCATGCCAGCGGGGCTGCCGGCAGACGAGGCGTGCCGATCCACGCCGCGGGGAGATCGAATCCGTTCTGCCGTCATGCGTTCAGCGCGCTGACGCGCGTCCTCCTGGTCCTGCTTTTGATGATTTTGCCCGACGGCGTCAACCGTATGGCCTGTCGGAGCCTTTTGGCACAAATGCAACGACTGAGGACGACATGATGAACCACGAATCACGCGGCTATTTTCCGGCCGTTCTCGCGTTAGCGGCGGCAGCGAGCCTCCTGGTCGCCGGCACTATTGCTGCGGCGCCGCCCGAGAATCGCGGTGCGACGCCCCCGGGGCTTATGAACAATCCATCTCGTGCAGCGAACGCCGAGCTGCCGAGCCATGCGAAGGCGGATACGGGCATCACGGGTGATCTCGATACTGGGGTGCTCGACGCTCGAACGATCAGCCTGACGCTCGCCGACGGCCGCACAATTGAGGCGCAACTGCAGCGCGTCGTGCGGGACGAGAATGCGGGCCAGCAGTCATGGGTCGGTGTGGCCGTCGACATGCCGGGCAGCATGCTCGTCATGACCAGGTACCGTGGCGTCACGACCGGCTTCCTGACCTATGGCACCGAGACGTGGGAGCTGATGCCGGCGGACAACGGAAAGCACATCCTCTATCGGGTCGATGACAACAAGGTCCCGACCATCGAGCCGCTGTTAGTGTCGGAGGATGCCGAATTCGACACTGATGGCACTAGCGACTTTGGCACAGGCG
>JARRPZ010000017.1:0-29346 GCA_037382365.1 Gammaproteobacteria bacterium | reverse complement strand
GTCCGGGGCTGCGAGGAGCGCCCCGGCGTGCGTTCGGTGCTATGCTGGCCGACACGCACTAGCGGAGCGTGGTTGTACGTGAGCAAGCTGCTACTCGATGACACGGAAGCCGAGAAGACGCATCTGTCGGGGAAATTGCGTGAACTCGCGGATCGGCTGGAGGCCGAGCCCGATTCGTTCGAGGCTTGTCAGCCCGGTGAATTTGCCGAGCGTTTTCGGGAACGCGCAGATGCCTGGGACGAACTTATCCGTGAAGAGGATCTGCTGCCGGATGCGGTGGATCCCGAGCGCGTAGCGGTAAGCCACCTGCTCGAGCGTGCTGAATCGAAAATTGCGCCCGGGGAAGAGGAGTCTGTCTCGGGCAGGCAAGTCTCAGAGCGCATCGAATTGCTGGAGCGTTCCGCCCGCTATTTGAAGAACGAGACCGGCGATTCCCGACAGCAGGATGAACTCGATCGCATTCTTCGCTGTGCCGGTGAACTGGCAGCGCGGGTGCAGCAGCTAACGAAGCGCTAGGCGGCCTGTTTCAAACGGCGCCGTTATGAGCTATTCACGTCACCCGCCGCCGCTATCGGTATCTGCCCTGGAGAACGTCTATTCTTCGAGCGTTTCGCGCTTTGCGTCCGCCTCGACTGCCCGCTCGACCCTGTTCACGACCGATTCGTCGAGGATGCCCATCTCGGCCAGGTGACGAGCGATCTGGCCGCTGTCGCCCACACGCAGGAACGCTGTGTCGCGTGACCGGTGACCCTCGATGATCTGGTCCACCATCTCGTCATGCTCGCTGTCCTTGCGCGGGTCGACGTCCCTGATGTAGATCGCCTTCACCCGGTCCGGAAACCGCTTCGCCACCTCGGCATATATCTCGGCGTCATGCTGGCCGCTGTCGCCGATTAGCACGACCGGCAACGGCGCATAGCGGCGGGTCACACGGGTAATGGTTTCGATCTTGTGATCCGAAGTGTCCGCGCCGATCCCCAGGTCGCGTAACAAGAGAGGGCCCCGGGGAAGATCATTCAGCTCCATGAAGTCCCGCAACAGGTCGTACATGTTCCAGGCCGAGTTAGAAACGTAAATCACCGGGTTCACACTCCCGCCGGCGTCTCCGGCGGCAAGGGCACGGTATAGCGCAGCGACGCCGCGCAGCGGTTTCCGTGTCTTCGCGTTATTGAGGAAGGTCAGTCTTGCGGCGGTCAGGAGGTCGGTCAGTCCGGTGTGGATGACAGTGTCGTCGACGTCACTGATGACGACATACCGGGCGGTGGGATCCGGCAACAGAATGCGATGGCGCGCGTGCAGTACCTCGTCTTCGAGTCGATGCTCGGCCAGCACCGTGGCCGTCCGCGGGAAATTCTCATCGACCGCGAACTCGGCGTAGTAGTATCCCTCGCTGTCGGTGACAACCTCTTTCTGCTGATCCACGTAGGACAGTCGAATCTTGGCGCCGGCAACCTCATCGCTAGCCCACCGCTGATAACTGGCCTTGAGGTTGTCCCACCAGCTGTCGTCCTCCTCCGGCCCGCCATAGCGTTCGTTACTCAGCAACCGCCCGCGCAGCCACAGGGTCTCGGCATTCCCGTAGCCACGGTAGGCGGCGATATGGCGGGGCTCGCCAAAACCCATTCGGTCAGCGAACTGGCGCCATCGCATATCGGAATATTCCTCGATACTGGCGGCGGTTGACTGGAGGACGTCTCCGACCTCGTCCGACCATCCCGAATATTCCGCGGCGGAGATGCCGGAAGTCGTTGCTGTCAGCAGAATTGCTGTCGCAACCAGAAAGCGGTGCAATCGGTGGCCGATCGTGCCTGTCGCCGAACTTGTCATGAATAGCCTCGCACATCATTTCGAACTCCTGTTTCTCCGGCTTCACGCCAATGCCGTGCCACCTTTCCGATGACAAGACGGACTGATGCGTCGCCGCGTGCTGCCCGGTCGCCGTGAAATCCTTACCCTGCCGGGTTACCAGCCACGGGGTAACGAGGCCGACGACGCTCGCCTTATCCTCGCACGTTATCGTATCCAGGGCCGCAAGATCCGGCTGGTGTGGACCACGTTTATCGTCCTCCATTGGTTTGTCGGTTCGTGAACTGTCCTGGCTCTTTCGGGTTCGCTCAGTCATCCAATTTGTCTTCGGCCTCCTCGGCGGTGTCCTCGATCGCGTCGCCAGCCGCTTCGACGTCCTCGCCGAATCCCTGAGTCGTATTGCAGCCGCCAAGGCCGAATCCCAGCAATGCTGTTAGCAAGACAGCAATTCGCGTGTACATATGCGTGCTCCTTTCATGAAACGTCTGTATGTCCGAACCAATATGCACTTAACGTGCCAGAGTTCTCCTGCCCACCAGCCACGCGGAATGCCACCGGGGTTCGCAAAAAAATTACCGGTGGCTGCAAAAATTTCTCTCGACGGCACTCGCCGTATCAGCGCTGTGAGCAGCGGGAGGTGGCACGGATGTTGCAGCTTTGTTTGTTGCACGAGGCGGAAGTTCTACTCTGCGACCGAGCGAACGAAAGGTCGACGCCTCGTCTCACTCATCACACAGGAGAAGATTGATGAACGAAGATCGTTTGCAAGGAAACTGGAAACAGATCAAGGGCGAAGTCAAGGAACAGTGGGGCAAGCTTACCGATGATGAACTAGACGAGATCGAGGGCCGTACCGAGCAACTGGTCGGCGCGATCCAGAAACATTACGGTCGCTCACGTGACGAGGCCGAGCGCGAGGTTCAGGAGTGGCGGCAGAATCAGCATCACTGATCGATCGACGCATTTCTAAGCCAGATACCGGCCGGCGACGTTTCGCCGGCCGGTTTTTTGTTGTTGTTCGATGATGATGATATGCCTCACTTCGAGGTCGGGCGCGTGCAGCATCAGCCGGTCGGAAAACCGCACACGTTCGCCTTCCAGGCGCGTGTCGGCCTCTTCGAGTTCCGAGACGACGAACAGCCTGCGTTCGGTGGCGTAGACCGATTCGATCTCCAAATCGGGCTTTGTACCCGTTGCTTCGATTTCAACCACGATCGAACGCTCCGTTCCTTCACCGTCATCCGGCATGACCCCTTGTTCGGCTTGTTCGACATCGCAGCCAGCAGCCAGGAGACCCAGCGCGACAGGCACAATAATGATGCGGGGCCGATTAATCATATAATTGCCCCTGTAAGAAGTGACTTGGACTTTACAGGGCGGCAACGTCCGTGCCACGTAGATGCGCGTCCGTTTCAACACGGGCAGTAGCGGTACGGCGATAAGCGGGCAAGAGATTACGAATGATCCGGAAAATGTTACCGGCTGGCAGCCCGGGTCTGGACTTTGCGCCCATCTGCTATGCGATGCCATGCATCGTGCAGCGGACCGATTCGAAACGATGCGTTGTCGCGCGTGGCACGACAATTGCAGCTTCCAGCTTACCCAGATTCTGAATTTATTGTTGTGCCGAAAGGAATATGATGGACGTACTAAGAATTCTGCTCTCTATCCTGCTGCCCCCGGTCGGTGTCTTTCTCCAGGTCGGTATTGGCCTGCATTTCTGGCTCAACATACTTCTCACCCTGCTCGGATATATCCCGGGCATCATTCACGCTGTCTGGATTATTCTGAAGCGTTGAATTGGGGCTGCAGGACCTGTGCGACGAGGAGCTACAGCTGCTCGTGAATTATTCGTGCCGCTCGCTCCTCGAACTTCCGGAAGCCACCCCGATTTGCCCAGGACTCGGCGTCAAGTTCCACCGCGTCGCGGCAGTCGGCATCAAAACGCTCGCCAAGCTGATTGGCCAGTGCCGGCGAGAGCACGACTATGCAACATTCCTCGTCCTTACCCATGGAGCGGTGGTTGAGGTTGGGTGAGCCGATAAGCGACGCGCAACCATCTACGATGCCGACCTTGGCATGCAGCATCGTTTTCTGGTACCACAGCACCTCGACGCCGGCGTCCAGGAGCGTCTCGACCGCAGGTCCGCCGGCAAGCTGCGAGAGACGGCTGTCGGTATACGGCCCGGGGGCGAGTATCCGGACCCGAACACCGCGTTTCGTGGCCTTCGCGAGTAGTCTGACCATAGCGGGGTCGGGCGCCAGGTAGGCGGTCGTAAGGCTGATCTCGCTGCGAGCGATCTCGATCATGGTTCGGACGATCATCGCTATGTTTGTCCAGTCGACAGTTGAGTCGGAGCGGACCGTCATAACCGGTGCACCGTCCTCGAAAAACGGGGGTTCGCCTTCGGTGAAATCGTATTCCCAGTCGCCAGCTTCGCACCAGTTGTCCATGAAGGCAGCATGCAGCTGCCGGACCGCCGGTCCGCGTACTCTGACATGTGTATCGCGCCATTCGTTGGGATTGCGGGCATCGCCGTCCCATTCATCGGCGATTCCGACGCCGCCGGTAAACGCCGTATCGTTATCGCAAATCAACAGTTTTCGATGCGTACGATTGTCGATCCTCCACAATCGGAACGTTGCCAGCGGACGGAACCAGCGAATTTCGACACCGGCGTTTTCCATCCGCTGGAGGTGCCGATCGTCCATGGTCCGGCATCCGTGCGAGTCGAGCAGCACCCGCGTGCGCACGCCTCTCTCTGCCGCGTTCGCAAGGGCCTCTGCAAAACGTCCGGCAATATCGCCGCGCCAGTAAACGTACGTCACCAGTGCAACGTATTCTTCAGCGCTGTTGATTGCCTCGAGCATCGGCGGAAAGATCTCGATTCCGTTTTGCAGCACCCGGAGATTGTTACCAGGCACGAATATGTCGCCGACGGCGCGTTCGAGCGGTCGGCGATAGTTCTTCTCGAGTTCCTCGGGTAAGTCCACGCAGGAAGAAATCACGGGATCAACTCTCGGTGAGCTCTTCGTATGCCTTCTGGCTCTTAGCCGACGCACGCCGGCATTCCGTCTGTATTGTCTTCAATGCCATGGCGATCTCGGCGATGTTTTCGGACTCGGTATGTAATAGCGCAAGCTCGGTCTGCATCGAGATGGCGTTGAGTGAATTGTTCATGTGGTGGACGAACCGCTGCAGTGCTTTTTGCTCGCTTGCCGTCATCAATCTCTCCTTACTCCTCGTCCGTCTCCGTGCCGTACTCGCGAAGCCTGTTGTAGAGAGTCTTTGAACTGATGCCGAGCGCCTCGGCTGTTTCCTTTCGCTTTCCGCCGAAGTGCTTGAGCGTTTTGAAGATGAGCGCTTTTTCCACGTCGCTGATGGACACGCCGGGCTGGAGTTGTGCTTCATCGTTCTGCCAGTTGGAGAGCTGCTCGAATCCCTCCGGCAGCTTCTCGATGGTGTTTTCATCACGATTGAGCAGGGCCGAGCGAAGCAACACGTGCTTGAGCTCACGGACGTTGCCGGGCCAGCTGAACGCTTCCAGTCGCGTCAGAGCCTCATCGCTGATTGCTATCGGCGACCCGTACTGCTCGTGATATCGTTTCAGGAAATGCTCTGCCAGCAAAGGAATGTCTCCGCGTCGTTCGCGCAGGGGCGGAATGTGAATCGGCACGACCGCAAGTCTGAAATAGAGATCCTCGCGAAATTCGCCATCCGCGACCAGCTTCTTAAGGTCCTTGTTGGTCGCCGCGATCACGCGCGAGTTGACAGTAATCTCCCGGCCGCCGCCGACGCGCTGCACTTTACGCGTTTCCAGTACCCGTAGGAGTGCAACCTGCTGCTCGAGAGGCAGTTCGGCGATTTCATCGAGTAGCACGGTGCCGGACTTCGCCCTTTCGAAAACGCCGTGTCGCAGGGTGGTGGCGCCGGTAAATGCGCCTTTCTCGTGGCCGAAGAGTTCGCTCGCAATGAGCTCTTGCGGGATAGCGCCGCAGTTGACAGGCACGAACTCTCCCCTGGCCTCGTACTCGGCCGCCAGCGCTTCGGCGACGAGTTCCTTGCCGGTGCCGCTCTCGCCCGTTACGAGTACGGTAACGTCGATCGGTCCGAACTCGGCAATCTGGTCCTTCAGCCGTCGCATTCCCGGAGAATCGCCTACGATCGCCAATTTGTCAGTCGTATCCGTGCCTGACTTGCGACCGGAAGGCTGACTCTTCGTTGCCCGGTCGACGCTGCGACCCAGAGTTTCGCGGTCGAGCGGCTTGATCAGATAATCGACCACCGGACCACGTATGGCCCGAACCGCACTTTCGATCGACGGGTGGCCTGTTATGACTACCGTGTTCGGGCCCTGGTCCCGGACGAGTTCCAGGCCGCTGCCGTCAGGCAGTGCCAGATCGACAAGTAGCAGGTCATACTCGTTTTCGGACAGCTTCTTCGAAGCTTCCTTCACGGACGCGGCGGTTGATATTGAATGCCGGTCTGCTTCCAGCAGGGTTTTCGTTGCCGTTGCGAACGAAGCGTCATCGTCTACCAGGAGAATTCGCGCCATCCGCCCACCTTCGCCGGTCCGGCTGTGATCTTTGTTCGATAACATCATGAGTCTCCGGCAATTCGGTGATGATATGCAAGCCTGCAACGGAGACCACACACGAGGCTTTGGTAGTTCCGCATCAATCGACCGCTGAGTCGTCGGAACTCCGAAAACCGACGTTGGCATACAACTCGCACAGGTTACCACCGGCACGCTTGGCCCGGTACATTGCCACGTCGGACTGTTTTACCCACGAGTCGAGGGACATGCTGGCGCTGGTGAGCATCGCCATTCCGATGCTGGCGGTAATCTCGATCGACACGCCCGGGAGGGGGAACGGAGGCTCCAGGCAGCGGAGAAGTCTTTCAGCAGTCTCCCGGGCACGCCTCGTGCAGTGCACGCCGGGCAGAACCACCCAGAATTCGTCGCCGCCAGGACGGCCTAGCGCATCGGTTTCCCGTATGCTGGCGGACAGGCGCCGGCTGCTCTCTGCCAGGACTGCATCGCCGGCCTGATGTCCGTATCGGTCGTTCACGGACTTGAACCCATCCAGATCCAGTGTACAAAGCGCACTGCCAATCTCGAATCGATCCGCCAGCGCACGCGCTTCCCTCAGTACTTCCATCAGTCCCCGGCGATTCAGACATCCTGTCAGCGGGTCGCTCCTCAATTTGCGCTCATCCTTATCTCGTCTTGCCCGGCGGGCTGCAGCCAACCGCATGCGAAGCAAAATGCTCGATGGCGTCGCGTCCGCCTTGGTCATGTAATCCTCGATGCCTGCCCTTATCAGCCGGGTTCCGAGGGTCGGGTCTGGTTCACCGGTGAGTACGACGATGACAAGCCCCGGCGCCAATGCCCGTAGTGCGCTGGGTGCCTCCAGTTCCTCGGCGTCCGGCAGATCGAGGTCGACCACCGCCAGGTCGAACGGTTGGTTCGAACGAAGCATTTCCTGCGCGGTCGCGAGCGTGTGGGCGATTTGCAGGTCCATGTCGGGTTCGAGTATGCGCAGCGCACTGCGCGTGGCCGTGACAAACGACTCGTTATCCTCCACCAGCAGAACGCGGAGAGAGGCGTCATCCCGTGGGCGGTATTCTTCCGGAGATTCAGTAATCATCGTGTTCGTCAATGAGCAGATCGTTGAATTGACTGGCTGCTGCGAAAAAATTGCAAATTCTGTGCCAGCCGCCGGCAGTGCCGAATATTTCTTGCGAGTACCGTTCATGCAAGCAAGCACAGAGTGAGCACAGGATGCGAACAGGAAGTCTCAGCGATGGCATTGGAACTTCGCGTTCGCGGGCCGGTAACGGTGGACTCGCGCGTCGGAGCACCGCCGGCGGATGGAGGACGGTCAATCGTGCGCCGCCGTGCGGAAACACGTCGCAGCTCACGACGGCCCGAAGCCATGCAATTCTGCAACCGGCCGGCCGATTTCGCCGGTAAACAGCGCAGCTTCGTGGGTAACTTTTACTGGGTATCGCCTCGTCTACCTGCCGAACTCGAGGACAGATGAAGCGGATTCGAGCAACTCTCTGGCAGCCTCTCCCATTATGTCCTCGTCGAGTTGCGTAGGGTCGTCGAAAAGGAAATCGGCAATGACTTCGTCGACGATCCTCGTCGCCACGAGGTCGAGTACTTCGTCGATCGAGCCCCGGTGTTCGGCGTAGAGTATTCGATGCGGGTCCGGACGGCTGTCTTCGAGCCTTGCGGCCAGCCAGTGTCTGAAGAACTGCTTCGTCATTTCGCCACGCCGTGCCTGGTGTCCGCCGCAGATGACAAGGAACGCCCGCTCGAGTCCGTCCTTACCTATTCGCGCTTCGACCTGCCGCATGGCCCGTGCGAGAACGTCGAGTTCCGCCGTCGCGGCGTTGCGGGCAATTTGCTCGAGTGCCGGACGCACGCATTCCCGATACCGGGCGACGTGTTCCGCGCGCTTTTGTTTTTCCGTATCGATCTTTCGGAGCAACTCTCTGGTACCGTCGACGATTACGGCCGCAACGCCATCAACTCCCGAATCGTGCAGGCTCTCCAGCGCCTCGTCTATCAGCGCGCGATCAGCGCAGGTTTCGCTCTCGTCCGTCGCGAGCATCGCAACGAGCGGCGCGATATGCGAGAGTTGTTTCAGGATATTGTAATCGGCGGTATCGAGGTCGAAACGCTCCGGTCCCGCGGGGCCGATCAACAGCATCGCCTCCTCGGAAAGGCGGACGATGACAGGCGGGTCCCCGCGCCGGAGCTCCTGGATCGTGCCTTCCTTGCGCCGGCGGTAGGCGGTACTGAAGGCATCCTGCAACTCGGCGAGACTACGGTTGCGCCGGTCGCGCTCGTTTTCTTCGGCAGTCATGCGCGCGAGCGTCCTGGATGCTGCGGCTCGGTCATTCCTGCAGTATATACAGTGCCCGGTGTGGCACGATACGGGGCACCCGTCGCATGACGGTTGGCCAGAACTGATCGTTGCCCGTCAGCTTGCTGGTATTCCTCGGTGCCGGGGTCGCGATTGCCATCGGCGGCGTGCGCCGGGAAGTGATGATAAGTGCTGTGACTGCCGCACAGCTCGACTATCGATGAGGTGCGGAGTGCGACGTTCGATCGAACAACCAGGGACGGCAAATGAAGACATCGCCTGGCTCCGCCGTTACGCATGGTTGCTCGACAGTAGCGTTCGATTGCCTTTCGGCCGGACTATCGGCATTGGCAGCCTGCTGGGGGTGGTGCCGTTCATCGGCGATGCCCTCGGCGCGGGACTGGCCGCCATCGTCGTGCTGAGGGCCCGGCAGCTCGGGGTATCGAATGCGGTACAAATCAGGATGCTGGCGAACATTGCGGCGGATACGCTGATCGGTGCCGTCCCGCTGGCTGGGGACCTGTTCGACTTCGCATTCAAGGCGAACCAGCGCAACGTCGAATTGTTGGGCGACTGGGCCCGTAACCACGAGGCTACCAGTCGCCGCAGCCGGCGGTTCCTGCTTGCCGCCGTCGCGGTTTTCGTCGCGACGGTCGTTATCGCGCTCTCCATCATCGTGCTGCTTCTCAAGGCGCTGTTGGGACTGCTCGGCTGAACGGTGAATCACTCGCGATGCTGCAACCGGACAGGAAATTCATACTCGCTACACCCATCGCCCGCGGACTTCGCTACTATGGGCTTGCTCGGCTGGTATCGCGGTTCGGCGACGACGCAGGAGACCGCTGGCAACGCAACCAACGGCTCGCCAGTGCAGTCGCGGCGGGGATACTGGCGGCGGTGATCCTGACAACCCGTTATCTTGCTGAGCTGGTCATGTGAGTACCAGGGGACAAAGACTGATTCCAATGAAGCTGCCGATTACGAAAAACTTCTGTGTGCTTCTCGTTGGCGCCGCCCTCCTGGCAGCCTGTTCCTCGACGTATTACCGGGCCCTCGAGTCCGTGGGTATCGAAAAACGTGACCTGCTCGTGGATCGCGTCGACGATGCGCGTGACGCACAGTCATCGGCGAAAGACCAGTTCGCTTCCGCCCTGGAAGCGTATCGCAGCGTCGTAGAGGTTGACGCCGGCAATCTCGAGAAAGTGTACGACCGGCTGGACTCGGAATATCAGCGCAGTGAACGCAGGGCGGAAGCGGTATCCGAACGAATCGATTCCGTCGAGAGCGTGGCCGATGACCTGTTCGACGAGTGGCAGCAGGAGTTGGGCGAGTACTCGGATGTCGAACTCCGGCGACGCAGCGAAGCATTGCTCAATGCTACCCGGGCGGAATACGACGCGCTGCTGGCCGCCATGCGAAAAGCAGAACAATCGATGACGCCCGTGCTGGCATTGTTTAAGGACCAGGTGCTGTTCCTCCGTCACAATCTCAACGCCCGCGCGATCGGGTCCCTGCGTACCGAGCTGGACCGCATCGAGCGCGCCACGACGACGCTGATTGCAGACGTAGACCGCGCGATCGTGGAGGCGGATCGTTTCATTCAATCCATGGACGAGGTGTGACTGCCGGCGCGTACAGCCGGTTGCCTTTACGGGAATGAAAAGCGCAGACACGCTGCTCCTCATCAATCGCTCGAGTGGAAGTGCGGGGCAGATCGACGCTGCCTGCGTGCAGGATGTCCTCGACCGCGGTCAGATGAAGGTCGTTTCGCGTGCCGCCGACAGCTTCCCGGAACTCAAAGAAATGGCGAAGGAGGCCATGTCTCCGGCCATACGGCACCTGGTAATCGCAGGCGGTGACGGTACGGTATCCGGCTTTTTGCCACTGGCGCTCGAATCCGAGCTGACTTACGGCGTCATTCCCTGCGGCACGGCAAACGACTTCGCCACGAGCCTCGGTTTCGACACCGAGTCGATCGAGGATGCGGCCGCTCGGCTGGTATCCGGCACTGTCGGGCACATCGACGTCGGCCGGGTCAACAGCGTTCCGTTTTTGAATGCGGTGGGAATCGGCCTGGGCAGCCAAATCACGAACGAACTCGATGATGAGGAAAAGCAGAATCTGGGAGTGCTCGCGTACGGCAAGAAACTGTGGGAAGCCGTAAACGACCGTCACGATCAACTTTCGCTGACGCTGAGCTGCGACGGTGAAACGCACCGCGAAAAGGTATTGCAGATCACCGTTACCAACGGCATCCGCTATGGGGGCGGGATGATGGCACCGGACGGCGCCGCTCTCGATGACGGACGCCTGCACGTTGTCACGATTGATCCGGGCCGGCTCCTGCTCCTGATCGGCCTGCTGCCCCGATTCCTGACCGGCCGGCTCCGCGGTACGAGCCGTGTAAACGTACGTCAGGGCAAAAAAATTCACATCGACGTGCACAAGACGATCGACGTTACCGCGGACGGCGAAATCGTCACCGATACGCCTTGCGAACTGTCGGTCGAACCTCGCGCCTTACGGGTACTGTTCCCGGCTGACGCAGCCGGCGGATAAGGGCTGCCTCCACGCGACTTACCGCGGCACACTTCTCCGGTAGTCTTCGGTCGCTGCGTTTTCGGCTGCGCCGGAGTCGCGTCCCGGCAGCGCCGAAGCCGGCTTGGGTATCACACGATAGAAGGCTTCCATGATCGAGTAGAGACCGAAGGCGATCAGCCCCAGCGCCACGATACCGAGCAGCCAGGAACCGTAGGGCTGTTGCTGCAGCGTTCCTAGCGTCTCGCCTAGTGATTTTGCCTCTTCCGGCTGTGCCTGCCAGGCAGCAGCAATGAAAAAGCCGCCGATGATGACAAAAACGACGCCACGAGCGACAAGGCCGAAAATCGCGATCGGACGGCCGATCTTCATTTTTTGTTCGTCCATGTCGAGGTAGCGCTCGAATTTTGTGTCCTTCGCCTTGATCGTATGAGCGACGCCGACGCCGATGACAACGGCGCCGAGGATTCCGACGAGCCATTGCCCATATGGCTGCGACAATAGTGTTGCCGTCCAGGTCTCGGCCGAATTTCTTCCGGCCTCGCCGCTGCCGCTCCCGCCACTGCCGACGCCGAGTAGCGTGAGCGCGTAAATAGCGAGTGCGCTATGCGTCAGAGCGCTGACGAAAAGACCGGCTCGGATTGCGATGCCTTTTGCATCGGTACCGTGGTCATCTGCGTCGTAGATTGCCTGGGTGAATCGCCAGATCGCATATCCGATCAGCCCGGCGGCGATCAGTGCAACGATAAACTGGCCCCACGGCTGAGACATCATCTCGCGAATCGCGCCTTTCGAACCGGTCGTTCCCCCGCCAGTGGCAAATGCCGCCTGTACGGCGAGGCCGCCGATGACCAGGTAAACGACGCCCCGTGCTGCGTATCCCGCGCGCGCCAGAATCGTAAGAGCGTCTCTTGTCATATCTGCGCCTCGCTCGGGAACTTCTGAAATTGTTGCGCTAGTTGAGTACCAGAAAGCAAGCTTCATGCCATCGGGCGACCGAGTCGGTGGCGGGGAGGTGACCAGCCGAATTGCGGTACGGTGGGCAATTCCGAGCCTCGATCGGTAGAAATTACCCGTTCGCAGGCGCCCCGCCCGCCGGGAGGGCCGGTTGCGACCGGTGCATAGCCAACGGCACGCTTCTTGCTGCGCTCTTCCCTGTTGCAGGAATTTCCGCCCATTTCGGACGAGAGTTGGTATCGACGTACTGGATCAGAACTGGATGGGGCAAGACGAGATACTCGTCAGTGTCGCCATCGCGGCGGTGCTCGGCGGGATCGAGGGACTGACCACGGCTGCGTCGCTGCTGGTCGTCGCTGCAACCGGGGTGGCGGTCGCGGTCGATCAGTTGATGATCGCGGGTGGCGGAACGCTACTGGCACTCGCTATTCTTCGCGTTGCCATGTACCTCAAACAGTGCGGCAGCAGCAACGATGACAGGATCGGGTGACAGGCGCGTAATTCCGCATCGCCGGACCGGCGAGGATGACTTGTTGCGCGGAATAATCGTGCAGCAGTACGCCCCTCCGTGCGTTCTGCTGCGGGCGGACGGCAGTATCAGGTCGGTCCACGGTGCCGTCGAGAACTACCTGGACCTGTCATCTGCAGGATCCCCCGCGTACCTGACGGCGGCGCTGGTTCCCGGATCGAAAGACGCCATCCTCGATACCTTCGAGACCACGGTCCGCACGCACGCACCGGCTGCTTACAGCATGACTCGTCTCGATGGCGACGGGCGCAGGGTCTCGGTGGACGTACAGGCCCAGCCGGTCGCCGGCGGCAGCCGGGAAGGAAAGTACTACCTGCTGAGCTTCGTCGAACTGCCGGCAGCTTCCGAACGGCAAACGCAAAGGCGGGGCCGGGCCGTCGCTGCCAATGAGCCGACCGGGCTCGAAGAAGCGCGACAATTGCTGTCGATGCGGCGACGACAGCAGGCGGCGGTCGCCAGATTCGCGGCCCTGGCACGCACGGAATCCTCGGCAGACGAACTGCTCGACCATATTTCGGAAGAGATCTCGCAGGTCCTGGGTGTTGATTTCGTCGAAATCCTGGAGTACGACGCGGCAACTGAGACATGCCTGATGGTGGCCGGATCGGGATGGCCGCACGGCGTAGTGGGCCGCACGCGGAAGCCTGCCAATCTCGACTCGCTGGCAGGATACACGCTGTGTTCGAAGAGGGCGGTCATCGTTTCAGATTTCGAAGAGGAAAAGCGTTTCAGTGCTCCCTTCCTCCGGGAGCACGGTGTCGTCAGTGGTGTGAGTGTCCCTATCGGCCCGGATAGCGAGCCCTGGGGTGTACTCGGCGTACAGTCGAAGCGGGGGGTGGCATTCACCTGGGACGATGCCAACTTCCTGCTGGCAACGGCGACGCTGTTGTGGTCCGTAATACAGCGTGAATTCATACAGAGCGAACTCCGCGGCGAGCAGATGCGGACGCACGCGCTGATCAGCAACACCGCTGCTTTCGCATGGATGAAGGATACTGAAGGTCGATACGCCTACGTGAGTCCCAATTTCGAAAAGGAGTTCGGTATCCCGGCTGCCGACTGGATCGGCATGACCGATCGGCAGCTATTGCCTTCCGAACTGGCCGATAAGCTCCAACAACACGACCGTGCCGCACTCGAAGCTGACGCAGCCAAAGAATTCGTCGAGGCGCTGCCGAATTCGGACGGCGGGATGTCGACGTTCCTGGTGAGCAAGTTCCCGTTTACGGACGCCCGAGGGGGGCGATATGTCGGCGGCGTTGCGGTGGATATCAGCGAGCGCGCAGAAGCCGAGCGAGAGCTCGAGCGCAGCCGGGCGGAACTCCAGCAACTGATCGATTCGGCGACGATCGGAATTGCATTCGCAACCGCCGACGGGCATGTGCTGAAGGCGAACGATGCGATGCTCGATATCTTCAGTGTTTCCCGTGCCGCGTTCGAGCGGCCGGGCGAGGATTCGCGAGACACGGTTCTGCCGCTGGATCGGCAGTTTGCCGAAGTCATGAACCGGCTAGGCCAGTCCTCGGGTTCCGAAGTCGTGGAGATCAGGCGGAGAGATGTCGATAACGACGACGTCTGGGTGCTCGCCAGCGCAAAACCGTCGTTGACGGACGATAACGTCTACGTCGTCTTTGTCGTCGATATCACGCCACAGAAAAAAGCGGAACTCGCGCTTGCAGCGAGTGAGAAGAGATTCCGGTTCGCCGCCGATACCGCGGAATTCGGGACGTACTTTGCCGATCTGGATCGGGGTGACATCGTATGGTCACCGGAGACCGCGAAATTGTTCGGGCGAGAGAAGTCCGAGGAGTTGACGACTCCCATAGGGGAGGCGCCTGAATTCGTCCTGGAGCGGGATCGGTCTCGCCTGGCGAGGAAGATCAGGGAAAGCCTCGACCCTTGTGGCTCCGGCCGCCTGAAAGTCGAGTTTCGGGTCGTTCGGCCGAGTGGTGCACAACGCTGGCTCGTGGTAAAGGGCCGCACGGTGTTCGGCGACGGGGAATCTGCGAGCCGGCCCCTGCGCATGGCCGGGTTCGTTCACGACATCACGCAGCAGAAACGGCTGGAAAAGCAGCTTCGTTCTGCGCGCACGGCGGCGGAAGCGGCGAATATCGCGAAGAGTCAGTTTCTCGCCAACATGAGTCACGAGATCCGTACACCAATGACCTCCATACTCGGTTTCGCGGAGATCCTCAGCAAGAGGCTCGATGGCACTGAGGAAAAGAACTTCGTCGAAAAGATTCATGAGAACGGCGTTTATCTCTGTAACATTATCGATGATGTGCTCGACCTGTCCAAGATCGAGGCCGGGAAGATCCTCGCGGAGCACCGTGAATGCGACATCGCATCGGTAGTTGCACAAGTTTTCTACTCGATGGAACCCAGTGCCCGGCACAAGGATATCGAATTGGAATTGCGGTTCGACGGCTCGATGCCACGCCGGATCGTGAGCGATCCGATCATGATCCGGCGGATTCTGCTGAATGTCGTGGGAAACGCGGTCAAGTACACCTCGCAAGGTGCTGTCACGATCACGGTAGGCGGTTCGCGGGCAGCATCAGAGATACGATTCGGCGTGCGCGATAGCGGGCCCGGCATCGACAAGTCGCGCTTGCAACGGGTCTTCGAGCCATTCGAGCAGGGCGCTATATCCGGCGGCTCAAACACGGACGGCACGGGCCTTGGCCTGTCAATCAGCAAGCGCCTGATCGAAGCACTCGGCGGCGCTCTGACAGTCGAGAGCCGACCCGGTGAGGGCTCACTTTTCAGCATCACCCTGCCAACCGGGCCCCTCGAGGATACGGAATGGCTCAGCTCGCCCGGCGCGGTACTTGCGGAATATGAAGCCCTGGACAGCACGGGCAGCTTTCGCCTGCCGAATTTCACAGGTCATACATTGGTGGTGGATGACAATGAGGACATTCGCTATCTGGTCACGGACGCGATTTGCGCAGCGGGGGGGACGGTGACGACGGCGACGACCGGACGCGAAGCCTTGGAAACGTGGCGCAGCCAGGATACGGGCACACCGGTCGATGCAATATTGATGGATTTGCGTATGCCGGTCATGGACGGCCTGGAGGCGACGGCCAGACTCCGCGAATACGGCTATTCCGGCCCGATCATTGCGTTAACGGCGCACGTTATGCAGGCTGACCGGGATGCCTGCCTGCAGGCCGGATTTGATGATTTTCTGCAAAAGCCGCTCGATCGAAAAGAGCTGCTGGCCAAACTGCGTTTGCATGTGACCGCAGGCGGTTCGTCTACGACTGCCGGCGAAGAGGAAAACGGCTTGATCCTGTACGTCGACGATAGTGAGGATGCGGCTGCGGCGCAGAAAACGCTACTCGAGCACCGCGGTTATCGCGTTGAAACGGCGAGGGATGCTGTGGAGGCTTTGTCGATCCTCGACACGTCAGTACCACAGGTGGCCTTGATAGATCTCGGACTGCCCGGAATGTCGGGAGATGACCTGATCTCGCAATTGCGGCGGCGAGATGACCTCGACGGGTGCCACTTCATCTGCATTTCCGGTCGCCAGGAGTCCGACGTCGCATGGCGCGAACTGGGATTTGCTGCCTATCTTCAAAAGCCGGTGCAGATCGACGATCTCGTCGCACACATCGAAGCATTGACGCGCTCCTGAGGCACGGATGTCCGGAGGCTGCCACCGCGTTTTGCGAACTCCCGACAAGAATGCGGACACCGATACGCTCGCCCGGGTTTCGGGTATGGTGACGCACCAGCGCAGCGACTCGGGCGAGGTCCGCTGACTCCCTGGCGGGCTCCTGGCACAGACGGGACCGCTGCCCGGCGAACGTTTGCCAGGCAGCGGTTATCCAGATCGTCTGAACGGGATCGTCAGACTCGTTTTCGCCCGGTCACGAAGAAGAACAGGGCAAGCACGAGACCGACGACGAACAGTATCCACGCGATGTTGGTTGCGGCTCCCGCAATACCGCTGAAGCCTAATACGGCGGCAATCAGTGCAATCACCAGAAAAATAATCGCCCAGTTAAACATTTGTTGATTCTCCTTTTCGTGAATATCGGCTCCATGCCGGATTTGTGCTTCCGTTGCTCGAGCAATGCTCGATTACCAAACTAACGTGCAAGCCTCATGCCAATCTGGGCGTCATGCATGCGGGGAGTGACGCCTGCACGGAGTGTCGCGGGAAATATCCTGGCAGCCTGCCATCCCGGCGAGAAATTCTTACGGGAGCTTGAATCTTTTACCGGGATAGCCCGGTCGTGGCACGGTTTCCTGTTCTCGGCCATCATGTGCGCCTCCGGCG
This sequence comes from Gammaproteobacteria bacterium, assembly GCA_037382365.1. Classification (GTDB taxonomy): domain Bacteria; phylum Pseudomonadota; class Gammaproteobacteria; order Steroidobacterales; family Woeseiaceae; genus Lentisalinibacter. Next base: position 12,343 of record JARRPZ010000017.1, on the reverse strand, counting down.
CCTGTCGTTCCCATTCTTCTCCGTCCGCGGCATCATCAGTGCTGCGCGGGTGGAGGGTTTCATGCATGATTACGGCGCGGTAGCGCGTTCCCCGTCGGGAGACCCAGGGCTATGAGCCCACAAGATCAGCAATCGCCTACGAATAAGCCCTTCCGGCAAGTACTTGCGGCACTCGCCGCGAGCCTGTTTGTCGGGGCACTGGGAACCTATGCATGGAACGTCCTCCAGCAGCATGAAATCGAACACACCGCTGCGACGATCGAGAAAGGCTCTTATGCGAACCGCGCGGAGCTGGCCAAGCAACTCGAGAGGCAGTTTCATGCGCTCCGGCAGCTTGCGGATTTCTGGAGTGACTACGGGCATCTGTCACCGGAGCTCTGGGACGACGATGCACAGATCGAGCTGTCCCACTATCAGGGCTTCGAGACGATCCTTTGGGATGACCCGAAGCGTGGCGTTCGCTACGTCATTTCTGCAAACGGCGATCCTTCGCTTCGCTATCGGCCGGACGATGATGAGTGGAGGACGCTCGCGCCTCTGAGAAAAGGTGCGACGGACGACGGCCAGGAGCGGGTGCTCGGCCGAAGCAAAAACGATGCCGGGCACGTGGTCTACCGAGTAGAAATGCCGGCCAGCGGCCCCGACGTCAGCGGTATCGTGATCGCTGCTATCAATGCGCATAAACAACTCGACCAGGTGCTCGGAGACGAGTTACCCGGTTTTGCCATACGAGTTTCGTGGGACGGCGATACGATCTACTCGCGCAACAATCCGGCCACGAACGTACCGGAGTCTTGGACACAGGGAGGCATGATTCAGTTGCCGGTCGGGTCGATGTGGCGGGTTACCCATACACCGACACCCGAGGCGGCCGACGATCTTTCGCGGCCGACGATGCCGGGCTTATTGGCGGCAATCTGGGGGATTGCGCTGTTATTCGGGGTTGTGATCTACCTTTACGGCCGTGTGCTGGACCGAGCCGCGTCGGCCGAAGCAGCGCAGGCTCGTTATGCTGCGTTGAACAGCAACCTCGAAAAGCAAGTGAATGAACGCACCCGGGACCTCGTGACGATCAGCCAGTCGATCGTGCATGATATTCGCGGCGCGCTAAACGTCATTTGCCTCAGCAGCCGGGCTGTGCGCGCCGAGCAGCCATCAGAAGAGTCGGCCGAGGCTGTCGACAGAATCGAGAGGGCTATCTCCCAAACCCAGACAATTCTCGATCGAACTCACGCTTTCGGGGAAGTCGCCAGCGCCGAGATGCGGCGCGAGAAGGTCGACATGCAGGCGATTGTCGAGCGTCTCTGCGATGAACTGATTGACAGGGAAGAGACAGAGCTCAGTATCGGAGATCTTCCCGCCTGCAGCGCGCAGCCGCTGCTTGTCGAGATCCTGTGGCACAACCTGATCGAGAACGCCGTCAAGTTCAGCCGCGAATCCCCCAATCCTTCGATTGTGATCGACGCTGACCGTAATGCCGATCCGATCGTCTACCGTCTCCGGGATAACGGTATCGGATTCGAGTCCGAGAAGGCAGATTCGATTTTCAAGCCATTTACACGGCTCGGATCCCAGGACAAACCCGGCCACGGCATCGGCCTCACCCTTGTCGCACGCATCGTGGAACGTCATGGTGGCAGCGTGTCCGCCGAAAGCGAACCCGGCGACGGAGCGACATTTTCCTTCGACCTCGGCGCCGATAGTTCACTGCACGATTGAACTCGTCAGCCGGACCGCCCGGCATCGCCTGTCGAAGTGCCGATAATGCACAGGATAAATGGAGTAGTCACTTTAGCGTTCTCTTTGCCACGGGTATTTTCGTCGCCGGGAGACAAGCTGGTCCCACCATCGATTTTCTGCAACCATGCTGAATATCGAATGAGGTCCTGACAAAAGAATTACGTCAAGAATCAACGCGACCTCGCGAGGGGAGTCACAGATGAACCGCCGACGCTTTATCCGTTCGTCACTTTCGGTTGCAGTTGCCGCATCGATACCGGGGTGGCATGCGCTTGCCGAGTCGTTGCTGCAGAACCCGACCAGCGTTCCGGGCGATATCGACGCCCTTACCGGCGACGGTGCCGAAATCACTTTGAAACGGGCTGCCGTCCAGGAGCTCAGTGACAGTCTGAGAGGCAAGTTGCTATTGCCCGGGGGGGATGCTTATGACCGGGCTCGCTGGTTACTGAATCCGCGGTACGATAAGTATCCGGCCCTGGTGGTCCAACCGACCGGGGCAGCCGATGTCCAGAACGCAGTGACATTTGCACGGGAAAACAATCTGCTTCTCGCCGTGAAGTGTGGCGGACACGCGGCATCCGGCACGTCGAGCTGCGACAAGGGTATGCAGATAGACCTTTCGCAACTCCGTAATGCGCGGGTCGATCGTGTCGCGAAGACCGCCCGTATAGCCGGGGGCAGCCTGTTGGGAGATCTCGATCATGAGTCAATGTCGCACGGGTTGGTCACGACCGCGGGCTCCGTTTCTCACACCGGTGTCGGTGGCCTGACACTGGGCGGCGGGTTCGGCCGGCTCGCCCGGCGCTACGGCCTGACCATAGACAATGTCCTGGAAATGGACGTCGTGACACCAGATGGCAGATTGCGCCGGGTCGGACCCGACAACGACGCGGATCTCTACTGGGCATTGCGCGGTGGCGGCGGCAACTTCGGCGTCGTGACGTCCTTCCTGTTCCAGCTGCATGAAATGCAGCGTGACGTCGTTACCGGATATTTCGCTTTTCCGCTGTCAGAGGCGAAGCAGGTTCTCGGCTTCTACGCGGATTACTCCCAAAAGGTACCGGACGAGATGGCCATCGGGGCCGGCGTGGGCAGCCGCCTCGGTGATGAACCTGGAGCGGCGATGTACTTCGTCTGGAGCGGAAATCCCGCCGAGGCCGAGAAGTACTTCGGGCCGCTGCGCAAGGCGGGCTCCGTCGTCAATGAGCGCGTCCAGACGATGGACTACGTGGCGGTGCAACGATCCGGCGACATGGATGACACGCGTGCGTTTACCGGTTACATGAAGTCCGGCTTCGTCAGGTCCATTCCGGGCGACTTCATTGACGCCCTGATCGACAATTTCGAGGCACATCCTGACCGCGCCACGCGGTTCGGGTTCGGACACTCGGGAGGCGCGATCAGCCGGGTGTCCGACTCGGACACCGCGTTCGCAAACCGGGACTCCAACTACAATCTCTTGTCTTTCGTCAGCTGGAAGACCGGCGAAGACGGGGAAGAGCATGAGAAATACATCAAGTCACACTGGGCCAAGATCGAACCTTTCACCAGTGGCTTCTATGTGAACGACTATTTCGACCAATCCCAGGAAATGGTGAACAAGACGTATCGCGACAACTTTCCGCGGCTGCTGAAGGTAAAGCAGCACTACGATCCGACAAACCTGTTCCGGCTGAATGCCAACATCCGACCTCGCCAGGGGATCTGATCCCTGCTCGTCGTACCAACCTGGCAGCATCGCGCGAGGAACGGCCCGCCGGTAGCCGTTCGGGAATCGCACGCTTTGCCCCACAGGCGGCCATCAGGTAATCGTGAATCCCGCAGGAAATGCTCGGCGTTTTTCTAGGTTTTGTTGAGGAAAAGGCAATCTGATTATGTGAAATTGGCCGTAAGGCTTCAAATTGACTTGCTACTGTCTAACCGCGATTGAGACAGAAACCTCGTTCAATTTGGGAGAGAATTCATGCGTACATTTCGATCGATCCTGACGGTAGTAGCCGCTTGCGCGGCTATGCTCACGAGCGGAATTGCCGGCGCCGAGGGCAACGCACGCTTTAAGCCTGGCACCGAAAATATCGCGGCAACGGCGATTGCGATTAACGCGCAGAGCGGTGAGTTTTCAACGCTTCTTGCCGCACTGACGTGCACCGATCTCGTCCCCGCAGTCGCAGACCCGGACGTCAGGCTGACAGTCTTCGCTCCAACAGACGCCGCTTTCCTGGCAGCCCTCGGCGTAGATGACGAGTCGGTCTGCACCATCGACAAGGCACTCCTTACCAGCGTGCTCCTCTTGCACGTCACCGAAGGTCGACGGCTATCGCCGAGCGTAATCAACGGTCGCAACAAGCAGATCGAGACGCTGAACGGCGGTTTCCTGTTTCCTGTTGGTTCGGGAAGCCTGACAATCGATGCGACCGGCAGCAGTGCGAATATCGTCATTCCGGATGTGCTCGCCAGTAACGGCGTCATCCATGCGATTGATTTCGTCCTGCTTCCCTGATTCGGTAGCCGCACGTCAGCTGTGAGCCCCGCCTCGTGCGGGGCTTTCTTTGTGACCTGATCGAGCAGTTCTGACTTACAGGTGATTGCCCGGTGTGCGACGTTCCGCTACGTTGCGTCCACGACACCGGCGAAACGCAGGCCGACCAGGATTGCCTGGATGCCGAGCGCCGCCTGAAGCACGCCAAGCACGGCTCCGACCACGGCGAATGCCGGCGCGACATACGGCGAGCTCGCTATTCGATTGGCACCCAACATCGCAAGCAGGTTCAGGAGCATGATGCCCCCGAGCATCGCGAGTATCGGCGTTATTGGCACGAATTCCGGACGCGACGTCAGTACGAGAATAACGACGGCGACACCGTAAGGCGAGACGACGAACGGAAATGCCAGCCTGAACGCAAGTCGGCGGACCGATATGTCGCCATTGACGCTGGCAACCGGTTTGTCGCCAGGCTCGTATTGCTCACGAATCGAGTCCATCGCTATTAGAAAGAGGATGATCCCCGCCGCAATCAGCAGGGCGCCGGTCGATATTCCCCAGTTACTCAGAACTCGCACCCCCAATGTCGCGGCAATCACAATGGATACCAGGGAAATCCCTGTTGTCGCGAGCGCTACTTTTCGTCGCCCGCCCGCGTCCAGTGTGGCTGTGCTGCGCGCGAACGGTGCGATCACGGCCTTTGGCCCCAGTGTCAGAAAAAAGAACGTGAAAATCTTGCTCAGTCCGAGGGACAGCGTACCTTCCGCCTCGGCGGCCATGGCGGGACCGGCGCTGCCGAGGAGCACTGTCAGCAGAGCGAAGCCCCGTAAGATGTTCCAGGTGCGCACCGCCGACCCCGGTTCAGTTGCCGCCTGCGACGCGGTCCCGCAGCTTATCGATCCGGCCGGACAGCCAGAACAAGACAGCCGCAATCAGCAACGCGGCAATCCCGAACAGCCAGGACAGTGTTACCCCGGCGATACCAGGCCAGAAAATGAGCACGAGCCCCACCACCGTCAGCACGATACCGGCGATCTTCTGCACCTGACGCAAGTCGTCGTCCTGACCAACGTCTTTCAGAGTCCAGAGCAACGCTATGCCGGTCAGGATTGCCCAGGCACCGAAGACGAGAACCAATGTCCTGATCGAGGCGTCCGGCCACAGGAAAAGCGCCGCGCCGACAGCCAGGCTGATCAGGCCCTGAAAGAAATAGGCTCCGCGCTCGCCCGCACTGAAGAGGCTGAGCACGCCCGCAATGCCGTCGAGAACGAGTAGTGCTGCTATGGCCCAGAGCAGGTACTGCGCGGAGGCCTGAGGCCAGGCGATCACGCAAACACCAGCAATCGCTATGAGCACGGCCTTTATCAGCAGCGCGCGGCGGACGTGGCCCAGTTTCTCTGTGACTCCGCTGCGTGCTTGCGATGCGGCGGCGCGGACACGTTCTCCAGGTTTGCCTTTATCCTCGGACATCACTCGTCTCCTTGGCGGTATTGGCGAGACTGTGAGTATAGGATACGCGGTTCGTGTAGTGACATAGCGTTACTGATCGTAACCGACCGTAGCAACCCCCACGGTAGAATCCAGGTTGCAAACCCGCAGCCGACCGTTCCGATTTCGACGTCGCGGCAATCCTGTACTTGGACCGACTTACATGCCCGTGTGAACATTCTCATCCAGACTGCCGGCTCGCGGGGAGACGTGGAACCCTACATAGCGCTGGGAGAGGGGCTGGTTCGCGCCGGGCACCGCGTCACGATCAACACGGCGGATCGCTTTCGTGAGCCTGTCGAGAAGCGTGGTCTCAGCTATGCGTATCTGAACAGCGGGCTGATCGATCTGCTCGAGTCTGACATCGGCCGTGGGGCGCTCGAAGACATGGACGATTTCCTCCGGGCCATCCGGATGGTCCCGCGGATGATCCGCGAGACCAGTCATATCCAAGAGTCGATGCTCGCCGAAGGCTGGGCCGCCGCGAAATCCGTGAGTCCGGATTTGATCCTGTTCAATTCCAAAATGGCCGGTGCTCACTACGCAGAAAATCTGGGTGTTCCGTCCGTACTGGCCATGCCGCTGCCTCAGTTCATACCGACCGGTGAATTTCCGACACTCGGTTTCCCACGCTTGCGATTTGGTAAGTTCTACAACCGCTCGACCTACCGCGTTGCTCACTTCGCGGCGGAGCGGATAGCAGGAAAATTCATCAAGGGGTGGAGACGTGCTCACGGATTGCCTCCAGCGAAAGGTCTCGGTCTGGCGCGACGCGGCGACGGCGAGCCCCTGCCCGTGCTGCATTGTTTCAGCGAGTACGTGGTACCGCGGCCGGCGGACTGGCCCGATCACGCGCACGTGACGGGGTACTGGTTCCTGAACCGAGCGGACGCGTGGTCTCCGCCGGAAGGACTCGTCGAGTTTATCGAGGGCGGCGCCAGGCCGATTCAGGTCGGCTTCGGAAGCATGGCGGGGCGTGATCCGGCACAGACGACGAAGATCGTGCTCGAGGCGATAGCACGCACCGGTCGACGTTGCGTGCTGGTAACGGGATGGGGAGGGCTGGTGCCGGAAAACGTCACGGACAATGTCTACGTGATCGATGCCGTGCCTTACGACTGGCTCCTTCCGCAGGTTGCGGCCACCGTTCACCACGGCGGCGCCGGTACGACCGCGGCCGGCCTGCGGGCCGGGCGACCTACTGTGATTTGTCCGTTCTTCGGCGATCAGCCGTTCTGGGGTCGGCGCGTGCAGGAACTCGGGGCGGGCCCTGCCCCGATCCCGCAGAGACGACTGAGCGCGCCGCGGCTGGCCGAGGCAATCGAGTCCGCGTGCAACAGTCCTTCGATCGGCCGTCACGCCGCAGAATTGGGCAGGCGCATTCGCAGCGAAGACGGCATTGCCTGCGCCATTGGGTTTCTCGAGCGCTTCATGGGGCGTGACTGACGATCGACGCCGACGCACGATCGCGATTCCCTGTGAGGTGCCGGACGATACCCTCACTTGGAGCCAGACCGGCGACTGCACAGGCACGAACCGGCTTACTCACGGATTGCCATGGCTAGATGTCGGCTATCATGCGCACGCTGCGGAGAATTACTTCCTCGGACATTGCCAGGTCTATGTGCTCGATGCTCGTGAATCCAAGCGCGGAATAGAAAGCCTCACCGTTCAGCGATGAGAAGCATTCAAATCGCCCTACACCGGCTGCCTTCGCATCCGCAACGCACCGACGATAGATGAGCGAGCCGATACCGCGTCTTGTCCACTCCGGACGCACCCCGAAGTGACGCAAATGACCAAGCCCGGATTGAACTTCGCCGGAGCCGGGGCGTTCTCTCGTCCAGCCTCCGCACCCGACCATGAGTCCATCGGCAGCTTCCGCCACATAGTAGGTGCCCGACTCGAGCAGGGAGGGTTGGGCGCGAGTCATCATGGGCAGCGCCGCTGCCAATTCTCCATTGCCATACGCTGCAGCCATTAACTCTGGATACGAGGCCTCGAGCACCTGGGTGACGGCCGAGGCATCGCCCAGCGACGCTTTGCGCAACGAGACGGGGGAGGTCATGGCATACCAGCTCGATTCGAACGGTATGATCATGTTACCAATCCGTGAAGGAAAGTCTCGGCAGCAAGCCCCGACGCAAGCCAGCCCGTAGCGAGGGTCCGTCCGGCCCGATAGGCCAGATGGAGGCGGAGGCCGGCGGCACCCGGGAGGTGCACTACAAGCTGGAAGCCGGCGAAGCGGGCTGGGTACTGCGCCAGGACCGGTGAACCGGGTATCCGAATGTCGGGCGATGATTGTCATCTTTTTTGACCCGGTGCTTGCCGGATGGCCTGACGTGACCGGACAATTGAAAGGCGAGGCGGTTTACAAGCCGTTCACCCTTCTCAAGGATGCCTTGGACAAGCTTCCTGCTCGGTTATCAGGCAAAGAAATGGATGATCTCGAGGTAGCCGCATGATTTCGGGGCGACGAGGATGGTTGCCTGTGATGGTTGCCTATACTGTGAGCTACACTGACCGTCACTGACCCGAAGCGGCCAGTGATCTCAACTTCCAGGGACATCAAACATGGCAACGGCCCCAGTATTTTCCCACGCTGTATTCATGACGCGTCGTTTCGAGGAAATGAAGGCGTGGTATATGAACGTGTTTGGCGCGGAGATCGTGCACGAAGATCCCGCCCTTGCCTTTCTTACTTATGACGACGAAAGTCATCGTTTCGCGATCGCGAATCTCGACGTGCTCAAGCCTGACGGGCCTGCGGTATCAGGTCCCGGTGAGATCGGCATCAACCATATCGCCTACACCTATGCGTCGGCGGCAGATTTGCTCGAAACCTATGCCAGGCTGAGGGAACAGAGACTTACTCCCTACTGGGCAGTGCATCACGGCTTCACGCTCTCCTTCTACTACCAGGATCCGGACGGCAATCGAATTGAGCTTCAGGTCGAATCCTGCAGCTCCGAAGACGCCTTCGACTATATGCGGAGCGAAGCTTTTGCAGAGAATCCTGTCGGCGTAGAGGTGGACCCGGAGGCGCTCCTGGCACGCTGTCGAGCGGGCGCTGACGAAGCAGAGCTGACAGCACGTCCCGATGGGAAACCGTCAGTCATTCCCGATGCTCATGGTATTGCCTAAGAGGAAGATTGCTCTTCTGTCACTTGTCCTGATTCTGATTGCGCCGCCGATAGGGACAGCCGACCCCGCAGAGCCGTCTTCCCCGTCTCCTCCGCTCACCATGGCCCGGTTTTTCGTCGTTGACAGTGAGGGGCGCTCCGTTCCGGATGCCGGCATTCCGATACAGGAAAGACAGGAAACGCAATCCCCGCCTTCTTCTTCGGCGAAATCGACGGACCGGCGTGCCACCCCACAGAGCAAGACCAGGAAGAGACCAGTCGAGTCGGCGCGCAAGCCCGACGATTTGCAGTTATGGCGAGCCTGGCAATGCGAGCGGCATGGATTGCATTTCACCGCGGACGGACGATGTATTCGGCCGATCGTTCGCGTGACCGAGACTCTGCCTCACCCGAGTGCCCGACGCCCGATGCGACGTATCCCGGATCGGGAGTGACCGAAAATGGCGCCGTAGCGAAGATGTTATGCTGATGTCGTAGGATGTACGGGGAAGGGCATACGATGGACACGGTCGGACCGGGAGCATCGATAGGCGCCGTCGTCGGGGCCGGTGTTGGACTAGCGTTGGGCAGTGCCGCAGTCGGCGCCGCCCTGGGAATAGTCCTGGGCGCTGCCGTTGGCGCGTTGCAGCATAGCGACGATCACTAGATCGCTATTCGGACGAATCGTATCGGGCTCCGAATCGTCTAGCGGAGCAGCTCGGCGGTGGCCGTCTGCGTAATACGGCCGTCCGGCCCGCGAACTTCCAGTTCCACTGTATCGGCAGCGGGCCGGCCGACGAGCCGGAATGGGGCGAGGTCGTAAAGCGGCGACCTGCCGCGGAAGCTGAATGCCGAAATGCGCCGGGGCGTATTGTCGTGAACCAGCTTCGCGAGCAGCACTGCCGTCAGCGGGCCGTGGACGATCAGTCCCGGATATCCCTCCTCATGAATGGCGTACGGGCGGTCGTAGTGGATCCGGTGCGCGTTGAACGTCAGCGCGGAGAAGCGAAACAGCAGGCGCGGATCTGCTTCGAAGTCCCGCCACCAGGTGCCGTCCGGTTCCGCCTCCATTATTTTCGGTTCGGGAGCAGGTGCCGGATCACCCGGCTGGCGGTAGACGATATCCTGTTCCTCTTCGATACACAGTTCCCCATCCTGGTGAAACTCGTAGCCGACGGTGACGAAAGTCAGTGCGCCACTGCGCCCACTTTTGGCCTCTATTGCCCGGATCACCCCTGCCCGGGTCGCCGGTCGGCCGAGGATCAGCGGACGGTGGAAACGCATACGTGCGCCAGCAAACATGCGCCGGGGCTGCGGGACCGGCGGCAGGAAGTCGCCGCGTTCGGGATGGCCGTCTATGGCAAGGCGACTCTGCGGCGAGACCGGCAGAAAGTAGAACCACTGCCACAACGGCGGGAGGGCCTCACCCTGTGCCGGCGCCAGCGACGGTGAATCGAGCATGGCGGCGACGGCGGTCGCGGGCCACGGCGAAAGCTCGTCGCGGATCTCCTGTCTGCGTCCGATCCAGTCGTTCAGGTTTTGCGTGGCGTCTACCATCTCGGCCTCCTTTCGGGTACGTTACCTAAAAAAAGAGCGGACGGTTAAGAGGAACGTCCGGATTCATCCAGGCGCAGGGGGACGATGACGGAAACGCCAGCCAGCGATACGCCGCCGCGGGAGGGCAGCGGCGAGGCAGGACCTCTGCCGATGCAGGGCGTCCGCATCCTGGACCTCGGCACGTTTCTGGCCGGTCCGCACGCGGCCTCCATATTCGGCGAATTCGGCGCCGAGGTACTCAAGATCGAACATCCGCGGGCCGGCGACCCCATGCGCCGTTTCGGTTCGCCCACCGCGCGCAGCGATTCGACGCTCGCTTTCCTGACGGAGGCCCGCTGCCGCAAGTCCGTCACGCTGGATCTGCGACAGGCAAAGGGCCGCGAACTGTTCCTGAGACTCGTCGAGAAGTCGGACGTCCTGATCGAGAATTTCCGGCCGGAAACGATGGAGCAGTGGGGCATCAGCTGGGATGTCCTCAGGGAGATAAACCAGGGCCTGGTACTGCTGCGCGTCTCCGGTTACGGCCAGACTGGCCCGTACCGGCGGCGCTCGGGCTTCGCCCATATCGCACACGCTTATGGCGGTCTCTCTTATCACGCGGGGTTCCCTGGCGAGTCCCCGGTGGTTCCGGGGACCGTCCCTCTCGGCGATTACATCTCGAGCCTGTACGGCGCGATCGGTGTCCTGATGGCGCTCAGGCACCGGGAGAAGACAGGTCGCGGCCAGGTCATCGACGTCGCCATCTTCGAATCGGTGTTTCGCACCCTGGACGAGATCGCGGGCGCCTACGGCCTGTACGGCAAGATCCGCGAACGCGAGGGATCGGGCAGCTTCGTTGCGGTGCCGCACGGGCACTTCCGTACCCGCGACGACAAGTGGGTCGCCATCGCCTGCACGACCGACCGGATGTTCGAACGCCTGGCGGTGGCGATGGATCGCCCCGAACTGGCCGCCCCCGACGCCTACGGCGCGCAGGCGAAGCGTCTGGCGGCGCGCGACGATGTCAATGCACTGGTCACCACCTGGGTCGAGTCCTTCGACCGCACCGAGATCATGCGCCGTTGCCTCGACGCCGAGGTGCCTTGCGGCAAGGTGAACAGCATCGCTGACATCTTCGAAGACGAACATTTCCGGGAGCGGGGCACCCTCGCCACCGTGGATGTACCGGGCGTGGGGGAGGTAACCGTGCCGAACGTGTTGCCGAGACTGTCCGCGACGCCCGGGCGTATCAGTGGCCTCGGTCCCGCCCTGGGCGATTCGACCGTCGCGGTGCTGCGCGAGTTGCTCGGCCTGTCGGAAACAGACATCGCTGAACTGGAAAAACGGAAGGTGATCTGATGGCGGCAGACGACAACCGCGAGGCCAAACCGGGGGGCGCAGACGAAGCACGCCTGCCCCTCGAAGGTATCCGGGTGCTCGACCTCGCCACGGTGATCGCCGGGCCGTACTCGGCATCCATACTCGGTGAGTTCGGCGCCGAGGTGATCAAGGTCGAACAGCCCGGTATCGGCTGCTCGCTGCGCCGTTTCGGGACGCCGACCTCCGTGGGGGACACCCTGACCTGGCTGAGCGAGGCGCGCAACAAGCGCTCGATTACGCTCGATCTGAGGACGGACCGGGGCGCCGGCGTACTAAAGTCGCTCGCGAAGGAGGCGGACATCCTGATCGAGAATTTCCGGCCGGGTACGATGGAGAAATGGGGTATCGGCTGGGAGGTACTGCACGAACTGAATCCGCGCCTCCTGATGCTGCGCGTGACCGGCTATGGTCAGACCGGCCCATACAGTGACCGGCCGGGTTTCGCACGCGTCGCCCACGCGGTGGGCGGCCTCGCCTATCTCTCGGGCATGCCGAAAGGCGTGCCGGTAACGCCCGGCTCGACGACGCTGGGCGATTATCTCACCGGCCTGTACGGCTGCATCGGTCTGCTGATGGCGCTGCGTTACCGGGAGGA